>DASRKZ010000074.1:0-17539 GCA_035648675.1 Solirubrobacteraceae bacterium | reverse complement strand
CCACCACGACCGTTCTCGCTGTCGAGGCCGCCGGCCGGTGGCAGTAGCAGCGCGCCCGACTCCGGGAACGCCGCCGCCGTCCCACCGCTCATCGCCGGCCCCACGGCGTATTGCCCGCCGTCGCCGAGGCCCGCGACGGGGATGGCGCCCGCGACGACCGTGCCCACACCGACGGGCAGTCCCTGGCGCGCCTGTTGGAGGGCCGCGATGAACTCCTCGGCATCGGCGAAGCGCCGCGCCGGGTCCTTGGCGAGCGCGCGCAGCACGACCACCTCCAAGGCCGCGGGCAGCCCCGGCTGCAACTCGCTCGGCGGGCGAGGCTCCGCCGAAACCTGCTTGAACGCGATCGCCACCGCGGTCTCGCCGTCGAACGGAACCATGCCGGTGAGCAGCTCGTACAGGATGATCCCCACCGCGTACAGGTCCGAGCGCCCGCTCACCGTGTGTCCCTGCGCCTGCTCGGGGGAGAGGTATTGGGCGGTCCCCATGATCGAGCCCGTCAGCGTCATCTCCGAGGCGCCCGCCCGGGCGATGCCGAAGTCCGTGACGCGTGCGCGGCCCTCCTCGTCGATGATCACGTTGTGGGGCTTCAGATCGCGGTGGATCACCCCGCGCTTGTGCGCGAAGCGCGCGGCGCGCAGGATCTGCGTGACGATGTCGATCGCCGCCGCCGGGTCGAGCGCCCCCTGCTCGCGCACGACGGTCTTCAACGAACGCCCGGCGACGTACTCCATCGCGATGTAGTAGGTCCCGTTCCACTCCCCGCGGTCGAAGATTCCGACGATGTTCGGATGCGACAGCCCGGCGGCGCTCGATGCCTCGCGGCGGAAGCGCTCGACGAACTCCTGGTCTTCGGCGAAGTGAAGGTGCAGCAGCTTCACCGCCAGCTGCCTGCCGAGCAGCTGATCCTCGGCGAGGTACACGTCGGCCATTCCCCCCGAGCCGAGCCGTGAGAGCACCTTGTAGCGCCCGTCGATGATCGTCTCGGGCTCAATCATGGTGCGGGCCTCAGGAGTACTTCCATCACCTGGCGGGCGACCGGCGCCGCGAACGCGGCGCCCTGGCCGGGGACATGTTCGAGGGTGACCGCGATCGCAACCTTCGGATTGGCGGCGGGCGCGAAGGCGATAAACCACACGTTGTTGATCGCCGCCCCGATCTGCGTCTCGGCGGTGCCCGTCTTGCCCGCCACCTGCACGCCGGGGATCTGCGCCTGGGTGCCCGTGCCTTCGTTGACGACCGCCTCCATCATGGCTGTCACGGAGGTCGCGGTGGAGGGCTTCATCACGACCGACTGCACGCGCGGTGAGATCCGCTCCACCGTGCGCCCTTCGGGGTCGACGATCCGTTCGGTCAGGTGGGGCGCCATCAGCCGGCCGCGGTTGGCCACGGCCGCGGCGACCTCCGCCATCTGCAGCGGGACCACCTCGAGTTTGTCCTGGCCGATCCCCATGCGCCCGACATCGACGCGCGGGCTCGTGGGTGGCAGGATCCCGCCACGGAAATACTCGCCGCTGGAGGACATTTCGTCGGTCGGGTAGTCGAGCTCGGGCTTGCGGCCGAAGCCGAAGCGGTTCATGTAGCGCGCCATCGTCGGCTTGCCCAGCTTGACGGCGACCTGAGCCCACACCGTGTTGACCGATTTCGCCAGCGCTTCGGTCAGGGTGATCTGGCCGAGGCTCTCGTCGTCGTCGTTTCCCAACGGTACGCCGGAGATCAGCACGTCGTTGCGCCCACTAATGCGCGACTGCGGGGTGAACTGACCGGTGTCGATCGCCGCCGTGGCCGTGACCACCTTGAAGGTCGACCCCGGGGCGTAGCCGAACTGGAGGGCGCGATTGACCAGCGGGCGGCCCTGCGTGTCTTTTGTGAGCTTTTCATACGCGCCCGGCGAGGGCAGCCCGTTCGGGTTGAAGCTCGGCGTCGAGACCATCACCTTCACCGCGCCGTCGCGGGGGTCGAGCGCGACGACCGCGCCCTGGTGTTCGCCGAGGGCCGAGATCGCGGTCTGCTGGGCCTTCGGATCGAGCGTGGTCAGGACTTCGTTGCCCTGCGGGCGCTTGCCCTGGAGCTGATCGAGGATCGTCTGCAGGTTGGTGGCGGTCTGCCCGTTCAGCGTGGCGTTGCGGAAGCGCTCGAGCGCGGACTGACCAAGGTCGGTGTAGGAATAGCCGATCGCGTGGGCAAACTCTTCACCCTTCGGGTAGGTCCGTTCGTAGGTTCCTCCCGCGCGCCGTACGCTGCGCGCGAGGACCGTGCCGTCGGCGGCCAGGATCCTGCCGCGGGCGATGCGTTCCTGCTCCAGCAGCGCGCGCTTGTTGAGCGGGTTGCTGCGCAGCGATGAGGCTTCGAAGATCGTCGAGCGCGAGGTGAACGCGACGAGCAGCGCGAACAGCAGGACGACGAGCCCATACAACCGGACGATCGGCCGGTTCACCGCGAGCACCTCATTCGAGCTGCCCCAGTTCGAGGCTGCGCATCAGCTCGATCGCGTTGCCTTCCGAGCGCAGCGAATGATCGAGCAGTGTCCGGCGCCGCTGAGCGTTCAGCGTCGAGGCGCTCACGCCGGAGACGAAATCCTTGCTGTAGAGCTTCACGCCGCCGGGTAGCTCGTAGGGAAAACCGCTGAACAGGGTCACCAGGCCGCGACTGTTCGTGCCGATGAAGTAGATCGACTGCGAAGCCGTGTACGCCCCCCCGGCGAGCAGGACGAGCACCCCGAGCACGACCGCCGTTGCGCCGGCGCGCCGCAGACGTTTTTTGCGGCGCCCGGTGGACGGTACGCCGGGCGACGGGCGCCTCGGGCGAAGCGGAGTGGGGGATGGCTCAACGGCCGCGTCGCTCCTCGCCACGGCCGGGATGCCGGTCAATGTCGGGGGTCCGTCCACGGGCGAGGAGGGGGCCACCTGCACCTCCTCGACGCGCAGCAGCAGCACCGTGATGTTGTCCCGGCCGCCCGCCTCGTTCGCCGCCGCGATCAGTCCCTCGCCGGCGTCGCGCAAGCTCGGGTGGGCGAGCAGGATCTCGGCCAGACGCGCGTCGGGCACCATCGTCGTGAGGCCGTCGCTGCACAGCAGGTATATGTCCCCGTCGCGAGCGCGGTAGGAGCGGGTGTCGATCTCGACCTCCGGCTCCGGGCCCAGCGCGCGCGTGATGACCGAGCGCTGGGGGTGCTCGACGGCCTCCTCGGGCGTGAGCTTGCCCTGGCGGATGAGCTCGTCTACGAGCGAGTGGTCGTCGGTCAGGCGCAGTAGCTCGCCGCCACGCAGGCAGTAGGCGCGGCTGTCGCCGACGTGCGCGATCGCCACCTCCTCGGCGCCCACGTACACCGCGGTGAGCGTCGTGCCCATGCCGGCGTGCTCGGCGTTTACCTGCGAGAGCTCGTGGATGCCGGCGTTCGCCGCCCGCGCGTATGCGGCGAGGCTCGCCTCGGCATCCGTCGTGTCCTTGAGGCCATCCTGGAAGGACTCGACGGCGAGCCGCGAGGCGACCTCTCCGGCCTGTGCGCCGCCCATCCCGTCCGCCACCACGAACAGCGGCGGGCGGGCGAGCATCGAGTCCTCGTTCGCGCGCCGCTGGCGCCCGGTGTCGGTTCCGACGTACTGCTCGGCCACGCGTAGCATCAGATGGTTGACTCCGTCATCAGTCCACCTCGAACGCGAATTCGCTGTCGCCGATGCGCACGCGGTCCCCCGGGTGCAATGGCCGGACGCTCTCCAGCAACTCCTCGTTGAGGTAGGTGCCGTTGGTGGAGCCGAGGTCCTCGATGACCACTATGTTGCCCTGCTCGTAGACCCGCGCGTGCCGGGAGGAGGCAAACGGGTCCTCCAGGCGAATCTCGGCCCGCTCGCCGCGGCCGAGCACGATGTCGCCGTCGAGGTCGTAGATCATCCCGGGGTCGTGTCCGGGTGCGCGCTCCACGACCAGCTTGGGGTCCCGGTGGGCGACGTCGGCGCTGCCGAGCGCGGAGGCCGAGTGGAGCCCGGTCGCGTCGTCCGCGGTCGCTGCCCCGGCGGTGGGAGCACCGCCGCTCGCGCCACGCAGGTCCTTCAGCGCGCTCCGCACCACCCACAGCAGGAACAGGTAGAGCACGGCGAGAAAGCCGAACTTCAGCGCCACCGATACGGGCTCGAGCGTGGTCATCCGAGCTCGAAGAGGATCTCCGTCGAGCCGATCTCTACGCGGTCCCCCTCGCGCAGCGGCTGTGTCCCGCGGAGCGGGCGCCCGTTGACGCGCACGCCGTTGGTCGAGCCGAGGTCCTGCAGCGTCCAGCCCTCCGCGTGCGGGCGCAGCTCGGCGTGCCGGCGCGAGGCGCCCTCGTCGTCCAGGACGATGTCGCAGTCGCGGCTGCGACCGATCGTGGCGCCGCCGGTCGGCACGATCAGGCGTCGTCCACCGACCGCGAGCAGCGCGCGGGAGGGGCGCCGCGCGCGGGCTTCGTGGATGGCATCTCCGCCCGCCTCCCGGGTACGCGCCGATGCGCTGTAGATCATCGTCTGTCCATGCTCGTCGCCCGACCCAGGCTCGTTCGGATCGGGGAGGCGGGGCTGCTCGTCGCTCTGACCCGCCGCCCGGACCAACCGCGCCTGGATGCCGAATTCGCCGAGCGCGAGGGTCTCGTCGGTGTGAAAGACGATCAGCGGCGCCGAGGCGAGGATCAGGGCCTCGCGGCGGGCGTGCTCGAGGAGATAGCCGCACAGCTCGTCGATCACCTCGTGCTCGACCCCCTCGTAACGGGCGCGATCCTGCGGCGAGAGCCACACCGAGTACTCGTTTGGCGCGTACACCCGCGAGAGCGAGGCGGTGCGGTGCTCGTCCATCTCGCGCGCAAGCTTGCGGGCGAGCTCCATCGGACGCACCTCGGAACGGAACAGACGTCCGAACCCGCCTTCGACGAGGTTGGCGATCGTGGTCTCGAGGCTCTTCAGTGGGTTCATCACATGGGTGGACGAGGTCCGCTCCCGCGGGCGTGCCCTGCCCACTTTAAGGACCCACCTCGACGGGAGCCTACGGGGCCGGGGAGATCGGGGCTCAGAAGGTGTCCTCAGACGGGGCCACGCAACGCTCGAGCGGCCACCGCGAGCGCCCCACCGAGCAGCGCTCCGAGGACCGCGTCGCGCGGAGTGGCGGACCCTGCGCGCCCCGGCAGCTCGACATACAGGGACGAGGAGAGGACGAGCAGCGCGGCGGACCAGACCGTGGCGGCCACCACGTCGAGTACCGCGCTGCGCCCGCGCACGAGCCAGGGCAGCAGCACCGCCGCCACCGCCCACACGCCGGCCCCGACGAGCACGCCGAGGCTCAGGAGGGGGCCGATCGCATGCACCGCGGCACTGTTCAGCGACCCCTCCCACACGGCCCGCGCGGGTGTCCCGGAGGGGGCGCCCAACCAGAGACGGCGATTCAGGAGCGGCTCGGCGAGCGTCAGCCACCAGTAGCCCAGCGCTGCCAGCGCGGCGCGCTGGAGCCAGCGCGTTCGCTGGCCGGCGAGCGCGGGGAAGGCGCCGGCCAGGCCCGCCAGCCCGAGCACCGGAGCCAGCGCGGCCGTCAGCCAGCCCAATCCGCTGCGCCGCGGAAGCAGCGCCAGCGGGGCGGCGGCGGCGAACGTCAGCAGCGCTACGCCGGGACGGCCGGCCGAGATCTGCCAGACGATCAGCGCCAGCGCGCACCCCAGCCACACCGCGCGCGGCAGCACCACACCGCGCCGGGGGATCGGTGTGGGCTCCTCCTCCGGCGCATCCTCCGGCGTGGCGACGGGACGGCGCTGAGCAAGCCTCCGCGTGGCGGCGACCGTGACGTGCTCGCGATGCGCGTGTCCCAGCCCCCGCTCCAGCGCCTCTTCGAGTGCCAGGCGCAGATCGCCGAGCGTCCCGCGATGCTCGGGCTCGGGGGTGAGCGCGAGGTCGATCGCGCGCGTCAGCGAACGCGGCAGGTCCCCACGTGGGCGCTCCAGGGGGGTGATCGGACTGCCGATGCGGCGCGCCGTGGCGGCCGGCGTCTGTCCCCGCACGGGGTTCACGCCGGAGAGCGCCTCGTAGAGGACAAGCGCCAGCGCATAGAGGTCCGCCGGCTCGGCGACCTCCCGGCCCTCGCTCTGCTCGGGCGCCATGTAGGCGAGCGTGCCGAGCACATCCCCGGTGCGCGTCAGCGCGTCTTCGCCCGCCAGCGAGGCGCCGCCGAAGTCAGTCAGCTTGGCGACGCCGCCGCGCTCGTCGGGGCTGTGGGGAACGAGCACGTTCTGCGGCTTCACGTCGCGGTGGATCACGCCGCGCGCATGTGCGTGGGCGAGGGCGCCCACGAGGGCGAGACCGATCTCCAGCACCTCCTCGTCGCTGAGCGCCCGTGCCGCGATCAATTGGGCGAGGGTGTCACCGTGGACCAGCTCGGAGATCAAGTAGAACGCGTCCCCCGCGGCACACGCCTCGTGTAGGACGACGATCGCAGGGTGCGTCAGGCGCGCGCCCGCGTGCGCCTCGCGGCTCGCGCGCCCGCCGTCGCCGTCCGGCGGGAGCGAAACCCGCTTGACCGCCACTTCGCGGTGAAGCAGCTCGTCGTGTGCGCGCCACACCACTCCGAAACCGCCGGCGCCGAGACGTTCGAGCAGGCGGTAGCGGCCGAGCACGATCGTCTCCTCCTCCCGCCGCCATCCGTCCTCGGTGGAGCCCCGGCGGGCGCCTCGCCTCGAGATCGGCGCGCGCACCGGATCTGAGCCGGGTCGGGTGTGGACGAGGGTGTCGAGCGAGTCCACCGGCTCCTGCGTTCGCCGCCGACAGGCCCTCCCCCTGCCGAGCCTCGCAGGAAAAGGCGCGTTGACCGAGAAGTTGCAGAATCACGAGGGAGGCCACCGGCAGTCATACTTCGGCCCTCCCAGGAACCCCTGAAAAGGAGCGGTTGGCTTTTGTCGTTCTTCGACGATGGCGAGGAGACAGCGCCTCGGCCGTCAACTCGAGTGCCCCGCACGCCACAGCGGCCGAGGCCGCGCCGTGCCCAGCACAGCGGCGACTCGGCCTCGCTCGACCAGCACACGCTGATGGTGCGGCGCCGCATCGCCGCCGGCGTCGGCGTGGTGGTGGTGCTGGTGCTGGTGCTCGTCGTGAGCGGCTACTTGAGCGGCCAGAAAACGCAGGCGCTGGAAACCTACAACCGGGACGTCAGCCGGATCGTCCAGGAATCCGACCAGCAGGTCTCCAAGCCGTTCTTCACGGCGCTCTCCAATGCCAACTCCAAGTCGGCGCTGGATGTCGAGGTCCAGCTCGACCAACTGCACATCCAGGCACAGAATCAGGCCGCCGCCGCGAAGGCCCTGAGCGTCCCCGGCTCGATGTCCGGCGCCCAGCGTGACCTGCTGCTGGCCCTCGACCTGCGCGCGGAAGGGGTGGCCAAGGTGACGAGCCTCGTGCGCACCGCGCTCGGCGGCCAGGCCAAACAGGCGAGCACCCCGATCGCCGGCGATATGGAGATCTTTCTGGCCTCCGACGTGATCTACTCCCAGCGCGTCGCGCCGCTGATCCAACAGACACTTGCGGGCGCCGGGATCCACAATCAGAGCACCGCCCCGAGCAGCTTCCTGCCCAACCTCGGCTGGCTCGAACCCACGACGGTCCTCGCGCGCATCACCGGCCAGTCCTCCAGCTCCTCACAAAGCGGGCAGCCCCTCACCGGTCACCATGGCAGCGCGCTCAAGGGAGTGAGCGTGGGCGCCAACACGCTCGAATCCGAACCTGCCCTCAACCACATCAGCGGCGGCGGCAGCCCGACCTTCACCGCCCAGGTCGAAGACGCCGGCGAATTCCCCGAGACGGATGTCACGGTCAACGTCACGGTCACGGCCGGGGGCAAGCAGTTCACGGCCTCCAAGGCGATCCCCCAGACCGAGCCCGGCAAGACCGCCAAGGTCGGCATCCCTGTCACGGGCGTTCCGCTCGGCGCGGCCTCAAAGATCGAAGTGCATGTCGAACCGGTGCCGGGCGAAACCAACCACGAAGGCACCAAGAACACCTACCTGGCGATCTTCGAAAAATAGCCGGACCCGGCGCGGCCCATCGGCGGCGTGCCGATCACACCGGCGGCACGAGCGGCTAAGTTGTGCCGATGGCCGGCACGCTCACCGACACCCAGGGCATCGTCGCGCTCGCCGCCGGAGCCGTGGCGATCGTGGCGCTGCTGGCGTGCGTCGCGCTCGCCGCCGGGATGCGGCGCCTGCGCCGCGCCCAGCGCCTGGTGCTCGGCGAGCAGGGCGAGCGCGACCTCGTCGCCCACGCCGCCGCAGTGCAGGAGGCGGTCGAGGGCTTACAGGAGTACGTCGAGGAGATCGCCTCGCGCCTGGACGTGCGACTCGCCGCGGCAGAGCTTGCACTGCGGGGAGCGATCGCCCATCGGGCACTGGTGCGCTACGACGCCTACAACGAGCTCTCCGGGCAGCAGTCGCTGTCGATCGCGCTGCTCGACGAGCAGCAGTCGGGGATCGTGCTCTCCTGTATCCACCACCGCGACCAGGCGCGTGTGTACGCCAAGCAGGTGCACGGCGGACGCGGTGAACTGGAGCTCTCGCCCGAGGAGCTCGAAGCCGTGCGCCTCGCGGCGCTCGCTCCCCCCGCGGGCGCGGGGGATGTTCCTCCTCCGTCCACGGCCTGAGATGAGCCCGCCCGAGATACGCCCGCGGGTCGCCTATCTCGGCCCGGAGGGGACCTTCAGCGAGGAGGCGCTGCTGGCGAGCGCCACCGCGGATTCTGTGGAGCCCGTCCCGCGCGCGAGCATCTATGACACCGTCGTGGCGCTCCGCGAGGGAGACGTCGAGTGGGCGATCGTGCCGATCGAGAACTCGCTCGACGGCTCTCTCAGCGTCACGCTCGACCTGCTAGCCGACGAGTCCGGCGACGTGCGGATCGTAGGAGAGACCCTGCTCACGGTCAGACACTCCTTGATCGCCGGCCAGCCGGTGGAGTTGAAGGAGATCGACACCGTCCTCTCCCATCCACAGGTCCCCGGCCAGTGCTCGCGGTTCCTGCGCGGAGAGCTCGCGCACGCACGCGTCCTTCCGGCCAGCTCCACCGCTGAGGCCGTCAGGGAGGTCGTGGAGGATGCGCGGCCCGGGAGGGCGGCGCTGGGCACGAGGCTGGCGGCGGACATCTACGGAGGCACGGTCGTGCGCGCGGAGGTGCAGGATCGAGACGACAACGAGACACGCTTCGTATGGTTGGCGCTCTCCAGCGAAGCGACTTCCACGGCGCCGCCGATGCGCGCCGTGGCAGAGCATGGGAAGTGGAAGACCTCGCTGGTGTTCTGGGGCGCCGGAGCGGACAGTCCGGGCTGGCTGGTGCGCTGCCTGGACGAGTTCGCGCGTAGGAAGATCAACCTGACCAAGATCGAGTCCCGGCCACGGCGCGAACGCCTGGGGCACTACATGTTCTTTGTCGACCTCGAGGGTGCGCCGCGGACCGAGCAAGGCGTGAGTGATGCGGTGGCGGACCTACGCGAGACGTGCGAGGAGGTACGTGTGCTCGGGTCCTACCCGGCGGCCTGAGGAGCAGGAGCTGGATCGGCGGGGACGAGGCGATCGCTACACTCCGCCACGCAGTGGATAACACCGTTCCACCTGTACCACTTCGGTCCGTGTCGCTTTCCGAGCACCAGCGACGCGGGCCTGACAGTGGCCGGGTGCTCGTTCTGAACGCGACGTACGAGCCGATCAACGTGTGCTCGGTCCGGCGCGCGGTGGTGCTGCTGCTGAAGGACAAGGCCGAGCTGCTCGAGCGCGGCGGCTGGGAGCTGCACTCCGAGAACGCGACGCTCGCGCGACCGGTCGTGATCAGGTTGGTCAGCTACGTGCACGTCCCCCGCGACGCCCACCGTCGCAAGATCACGCGCCGGGCGGTGTTCGCCCGGGACAGCTGGACCTGTCAGTACTGCGGCTCGCACTCGAAGCTGACGGTCGACCACGTGATCCCCCGCTCCAAGGGCGGGACCTCGAGCTGGGAGAACATCGTCGCCTCCTGCGCTCCCTGCAACCGTCGCAAGGGCAACCGGCTGCCCAAGCAGGCGGGGATGCATCCCCGCCACGCCCCGCATACTCCGCGGGCGGAGATCTTCATCCACGTCGCCAGCCCGAAGATTCCCGCGGCGTGGCTGGCGTACCTGCCCCAGGCAGCCTGATCCGATCCCCCGCGTCCCACGTCTGCCGGTCGCGGACAGAGAAAAGCGCGGGGCGCCCAGACGGCGGCGCCCCGCGCAGACACTTCTCTGACTGGAAAGACCGAGACGACCGGAAAAGACTGCCGGAGGGACCAGAACCGGCGGGCGCCTCGGGGTGCCCCGGGTTGGATTCCGCTAAGCGGTCCAGCCTGTCCGACCTAGCGGCCGGTCACCTCCAGAGTCCCGCAAAGACTGTCAACTAACGTTAGGACCACCTCCTTTCTCTGGTCTCGCCAGAGTAGCGGACGTGGATGACACTCGGCAAGCGGTGGGTGGGCACTAATGATCCGCTACTGATCCTCGGTAACTTCTCCGTCGTCGTCGAGCTCCGCGGTGGTTGCCTCGTCCGCGAGCGGCGTGTCCGTGGAATCGGCGAGCGGCAGCTCGCCGGTGATTCCCTCGCCGGGCTCCACGCTGTCGACGACTAGGGCGATCGCTGAGACGACGTCGTCCTCCTTGAGGTTCATCACGCGCACGCCGGTCGCCGAGCGTCCCTGCTGGGAGATGCCGCCGGCGGAGGTTCGCTGAACCATCCCGCCGACGCTGATGAACACCAGTTCCTGATGCTCACGTACGACGAGCGCGCCGGCTAAGCCGCCCTTTTTCTCGGTCAGCTTGATCGTCTTGACGCCTTTGGCGCCGCGGTGGGTCTTGCGGTACTGATCGATCCGAGTGCGCTTGCCGTAGCCGTTCTCGGTGATCACGAGCAGGTCCATGTCGTCGCGGGCGACGTCCATCGCGATCACCTTCCCGCCCTTGCCCACCTCCATGCCGCGCACGCCGGTGGTGTCACGTCCCATCGAACGGGCATCGGACTCGGCAAAGCGCACGGTCAGACCGGCGCGTGAGGTCATGATCACCTCGTCCTCGGGATCGACCGCGCGGACGGCAAGCAGTTCGTCCTCGTCACGGATGTTGATCGCGATGATGCCGTCGGCTTTCATCGGGGTGTTGTAGGCGAGCAGCTCCGTCTTCTTGACCGTGCCGTTGCGCGTGGCGAACACGAGGTACTTCGTCTCGGTGAAGTCGCGTGTCGAGAGCACGGCCTGGATCCGCTCGCCTTCGCGCAGCGGCAGGATGTTGACCAGCGCGCGCCCCTTGGCGGTGCGCTGAGCCTCGGGCAGCTCGTAGACCTTCGAGCGATAGATCTTGCCGCGGTTGGAGAAGAACAGCAGGTAGTCGTGCGAGGAGCACACGAACAGGTGCTCGATGAAGTCCCCGTCCTTCATGTCCATCCCGGTCACGCCGCGGCCGCCGCGTTGCTGCTGGCGGTAGGTGGCGAGCGGCAGCGACTTGATGTAGCCCGTCTGGGTGATCGTGATCACCATCTGCTGGTCGGCGATCAGGTCCTCGATGTCGATCTCGTCCTCGGAGTGTGTGATCTCCGAGCGGCGCTCGTCGCCGAAGCGCTCCGAGATCTCTGTGAGCTCCTCCTTGATGACGGCGAGCACGCGGCTCTCGTCGCCGAGGATCGCGCGCAGCTCGGTGATCCGCTCGGTGACGTCGGCGTGCTCCTGTTTGATCCCGTCGGCCTCGAGCGCCGTCAGCTGGGAGAGGCGCAGGTCGAGGATCGCGGTGGCCTGGATGTGGCTGAGCTCGAAGCGCTCGACCAGTTGCTCGCGCGCCGCGTCGCGGTCGCGTGAGCCGCGGATCAATTCGATGATCGCGTCGAGATGCTCGAGCGCCGTCAGCAGCCCCTCGAGGATGTGCGCGCGGGCCTCCTTCTCGGAGAGCTCGTGCTTGGTGCGACGGACGATCACTTCGCGCTGGTGGGCCACGTAGTTGTGGATCACCGCCCGCAGGTTGAGCGTGCGTGGGACGTTGTCGACGAGCGCGACCATGTTCACGCCGAAGGTGGACTGCATTGGGGTGTGCTTGTAGAGCTTGTTGAGCACGACCTTGGGAATCGCGTCGCGCTTGAGCTCGATCATCAGGCGCATCCCGCGCTTGTCCGAGTAGTCGTTCAGGTCGGAGATCTCGGGGATCTTCTTTTCGCGTACGAGTTCGGCGATCTTTTCGATCAGCCCCCCCGGTCCACCCTTCTTGACCATGAACGGCAGCTCGGTGACGACGATCGCCTCCTTGCCCTGCTTCAGCGGCTCGATGTGCGCACGCGCCTGGATACGCACCCGACCGCGGCCCGTCTCATAGGCGTCCTTGATCCCGGCGCGGCCGAGGATGATCCCGCCCGTCGGGAAGTCGGGGCCCGTGATGTGGCGCATCAGGCCCTCGACCTCCATGTCCGGATCGTCGATGTAGGCGATCGTCGCGGCGATCACCTCGCGCAGGTTATGCGGCGGGATGTTGGTCGCCATGCCGACGGCGATGCCCGAGGAGCCGTTGACGAGCAGATTGGGGAAGCGGGCCGGTAGCACCAGCGGTTCGCGGCGCGAGCCGTCGTAGTTGGGCGCGAAGTCGACCGTGTCCATGTCGAGATCGCGCAGCATCTCGGTGGCGATCCGCGCCAGGCGCGCCTCGGTGTACCGCATGGCGGCAGCCGGGTCGTCGTCGATCGAGCCGAAGTTGCCCTGGCCGTCGACGAGCTCGTAGCGCATCGAGAACTCCTGGGCCATGCGCACGAGCGTGTCGTAGATCGCGGAGTCGCCGTGGGGGTGATAGTTGCCCATCACCTCGCCGACGATCTTCGCGCACTTGGCGTAGGAGCGAGTCGGCCCGAGACCGAGCTCGTTCATCGCGTAGAGCACGCGGCGATGTACCGGCTTCAAGCCGTCGCGTACATCGGGCAGCGCACGGCCGACGATCACCGACATCGCGTAGTCGAGATACGCGGTGCGCATCTCCTCCTCGAGCGCGCGAGGTTCGACGTTGCCGCCGCTTATGACATCAGCACTTGCCATAGCTCACCTCTCTACACGTCCAAATTTGCGACGGCGCGGGCGTTGTCCTCGATGAAGGCACGTCTGGGCTCGACCTGGTCGCCCATCAGCATCGAGAAGATGCGGTCGGCGGCGAAGGCGTCCTCGAGCGTGACCTGGGCGAGCGTGCGCGTAGCGGGAGCCATCGTGGTTTCGCCGAGCTGGTCAGCGTTCATCTCGCCGAGACCCTTGAAGCGTTGGAGTTTGATGCCCTTCTGGGCGACCGTCATCACGGCCGCGCGGAGCGCCTCGAAGGTCAGCGCGGTCTCGCGAGCGTCGCCGAGGCGGACGTCGAACGTCGGCGTTCCGGCGAGCTCGACCAGCTGCGCGTGGACGCGAGCGAGCTGGCGGTACTCCTGAGAATCGAACAGCGCGCGCTTGATGCGGTGCGTGCGGGCGAAGCCGGTCGCGGCTTCTACGGCCTTCACGCGGATCTCGAGCGGGTCCTCCCCGACGAGCTCGGTGGCGTGCGCCTCGCCCTCGACACCGACGCGCTTGAGCACCTCGATAGCCGCCTCGCTACTCATCACTTGTTCGTCGAGCAGCGAGGACTCCTCCAGGAACTGGACCATGTCGTGGCCGTGGGCTGCCCTCAGCGAGGAGGACCAGCCCTCGTACTGCTTGAGCAGCCGGGAGAAGCGCTGCCAGCGGGTCTCGGTCAGCTTGAACTGGGTGCCGTGGCGGTCGAAGATATCGAGCTTCTCCCACTTGTCCGAGAGCAGGATCTCCTCGAGCTCGGAGTCCTTTTCGATGTAGCGCTCGCGCGCGCCCTGCTTGAGCTTGTAGAGCGGGGGCTTGGCGATGTAGACGTAGCCGGCCTCGATCAGCTCCTGCATCTCGCGGAACAGGAGGGTGAGCACAAGCGTGCGGATATGGGCGCCGTCGACGTCGGCGTCGGTGTTGGCGCTGGTCAGTCCCCCGGCACCAGCAACGAAATTTTCGTCGTCCCAGACGGAGAAGTCGTAGACGCAGCCGTTGGTCGCCGGCACCTCCTGGACGCTCGCGACAGGCAGGCCTACGAGATCCTCGGAGAGCTCGAGGGCGCGGCGGGCGGCGCGGCGGGTCTTCGCGATCCTCGCGTGAACGGTGCACGCCCCGGGGTGGTCCTGCCACGCCGCCTCGATCGCGGACAGGTCGTCCACGTCGGTCACGTTGAGTTGCCAATGGGGGTGCTTCTGCTCGATCGGGTGCCCATGGCGCGTCCCGGCCTTTCCGCTTGGCTGGCGCACAGATGTGGACGTGAGCACCCCCAGGGACGAGAGCAGGTACTGAAGACCGCTCGCTACGTGGCGCGAGGAGGAGTACAGCGTGACCCGACCGCATGTAGCCGTCCCGTCGCCGAGCAGAAAGCCACGCAGGAACTGCAGACGCAGGGTCTCGCTCACGTTGAAGGCGAGTGACGGAATCCGCTTCTCGATGGACGTGTGCCCCGGAAATCCGAACACGTACTTCCACGCCAGCGCGGCGACCCGATTGTTGACCCGGATCTCCGCCACCCTCGTTGTGGCATCGTAGAAACGCGGAGCGACCCCGAAGACATGCTCCATGGCCTGGCGCATCTCCTCGGCGTAGCCGCTGTTGCCGCGGCCGACGGCCAGCCGAACACCGCCGCGCTCACTGCACGATCCCTCGGCCAGGGAGAAGCCGAGCAGATTCATCAGCTTCTCGTCGACGGCGACGTAGCGGTTGACGGCCTGGGTGGCGTAGTGCTCTGGCGTGAGCTGGACATCCTCGCGTCCATCGAAGAACTCGATGTCACGCTCATCCAGCTCGGATAGACGTACCTCCTGGCGCAGCCGGTTGCGCCGCGAGGCACGATACTGGCGCCGCCAGGTGCGGTCGAGCGCGCTGTCGCCGACGCTCACCCTGGTGCGGACCGACTCAAGGTCGCCGCCGACGGCCGTCACATACGCCTCCCAGTGAGAGACGATCGGGCGTGAGGTCCCACGCTCCCAGGCATAGAACGTGACGGGTTGGCGGATGCCGACGGCGTCGCACAGCGCTCGCTGCGAGACGCGGTTGCGCCGCCGCAACGCACTCAGCTCGGTGCGCACCTCTTCCGGCACGTCGACCCTGGGCTGTGTCAGCTGGGGGTTGTCGGCGTGCTCGAAGGTGATCTTCTGCCTGGACCAATCGAGCACGGCGGGTCCGCGGACCCACACCTGGCGCGCGGCGTCGGGGTGGCGATGGAGCTCGCGCAAGAGGTCGATGCGCTGCGGCGCGGAGTCGGGCAGTGGAATCCTGCGCGGGGCCACGACGACATCGCCGACCTGGATCTCATCGCCGCGCTTCGTGCGAAGCTCGCCATCCTCGTGAATGTAGATCGAGTGGGCGGCGGTAACCCTCACCGAGCGTCCGTAGAGCGTCTTGACCTCGTAGAGAGGCTCGGTCACCCCGTGCCGAACGACTCCCTTGATCTCGCCGAACCGCGGCTCGCGATCTGCCAGGCCCACCGACAGGACCTGCCCGAAGTTCCCGTAGACCGATCGCACGAGTTGTTGCGGACCCTCCGCCGGCTGTCCATCGACGAGCGGATCGACGAACTCCCCGATCGTCGTCATCCGAACCCCGTTGTCGTCCCGCACCAGCACGTGCTCATCCGCATCCACGCTCATGAGCACCACCTTGTGGTAGCGGGCATTCTCGATGTTGAACTCATCGCGCACACCGGTGCCGATCGCGGTGATCAGCGCCTGGATCTCGGTGTTCTGGAGCACCTTGTCGATCCGCGACTTCTCGACGTTGAGGATCTTCCCGCGCAGCGGCAGCACCGCTTGGGTCGAGCGGTCACGGCCCTGCTTGGCCGAGCCCCCCGCGGAGTCGCCCTCGACCACGAACAGCTCGGCGAGCGAGGGGTCCTTGACCGAGCAGTCGGCGAGCTTGCCCGGGAGGGTGGAGTTCTCGAGCGCCGACTTGCGCCTGGTCAGATCGCGCGCCTTGCGGGCGGCCTCGCGGGCGCGCTGGGCTTGGACGGACTTCATGATCACCGCGCGCGCCTCTGACGGGTTCTCCTCGAGGAACTCACCCAGACCGGTGTTGACGATCGACTCGACGAAGCCGGCCATGCCCGGGTTGCCGAGCTTCGTCTTGGTCTGACCCTCGAACTGGGGATCGCGGAGCTTCACGGAGATCACCGCGGTGAGACCCTCGCGGACATCCTCGCCTGAGAGGTTGTCCTCTTTCTCCTTCAACAGCCCCTTCTCGCGCGCGTACCTGTTGAGCGTCCGCGTGAGCGCCGAGCGGAAGCCCGACATGTGCGAGCCGCCCTCGCGCGTTGAGATGTTGTTGGCGAACGAGTGGATCGACTCCTGGTAGGAGGAGTTCCACTGCATCGCGATCTCCGCGGCGCCTTCATCACCCTCGCCGGCGAAGAAGATGACCTTGCGGTGGACGGTGTCCTTGTTCTCGTTGAGGTAGGCGACGAAGTCCTCGATGCCGCCCTCGTACTGGAACTCGGCGGAATGACCCTCGCCTCGCTCGTCGACGATCGATATCTTGAGTCCGCGCGTGAGGAACGCGGTCTCGCGCAGGCGCTCCTCGAGTGTGCGGAAGTCGAACTCGAGCGACTCGAAGATGTCCGCGTCCGGGAGGAACGTCACCGAGTTGCTGGTGCCGGCGCCCTTCGGCAGCTTCTCGCCCTTCTGGAGCTCGTTTTGTGGTGCGCCGCGCGAGTACTCCTGTGACCAGTTGTGACCATCGCGGCGGATCTCCACGACCAGCCGCTCGGACAGCGCGTTGACGACCGACACGCCAACGCCGTGCAGGCCACCTGACACCTTGTAGCCGCCGCCCTCACCGAACTTGCCGCCCGAGTGCAGGACGGTGAGGACCACTTCCACCGCCGGCTTGCCCTCCTTCTCCATCGTCGCGACGGGGATGCCGCGGCCGTTGTCGAAGACGGTCACGGAGTTGTCGGGGTGGATCGTCACCGCGACTTCGGTGCAGAACCCCGCCAGCGCCTCGTCGACGGAGTTGTCGACGACCTCGTAGACGAGATGGTGCAGGCCCATGACGCCGGTCGAGCCGATGTACATGCCCGGGCGCTTGCGGACCGCCTCGAGGCCTTCGAGCACCGTGATGTCCTGTGCGTCGTAGCCGGCGGAGCCGTCCGTCATCGACGGATCGTTGACGCCGCCCTTGGTGGCGCCCCCGTGCTCAGAGTTGTCGCTGCCTGTGGCCAATGGTCCCTCGATGACGTGAGAACGCCCCGGAATCCCGAGTGCAAAAGACCGCGGGCCGGGGCGGGAAAAGTGTTTACAGAACAATAGCACAACGGGGCCCCGGACGAGGCCCCCTAGGACGGCATAAATCCCTGCAAATGGCCATAAATCGGTAGGCGTTCAGTCCTGCGGGTTTTCCATAACAAGGTGCGTTTGGGTTGGTCGGCGAATTGTTGGGGTGTGGAGCGGTTTGAGGCTGAGGCGATCTATGACTCGGGTCGTGGGGCGTGTGTAGGGTTTTTGATTGGGCTG
>DASRKZ010000073.1:0-6419 GCA_035648675.1 Solirubrobacteraceae bacterium | reverse complement strand
CCACCTCCACCAGCCGCTCCTGCGCAACCGCCGCCGCCATCCCGAACCTCCTGGTCGTGTGCCCCTGCCCCAGGAATCCTCTTAAACGCCGCGGACGGACCCGCGGTTACTGACCCACGCTCCTAGCTGGCTTTCGCGAGGCTACAAGGTCCTGAAAGTGGTGGAGCTGATGCCCGAGACGAAGACCCAACGCCGCCCAGCGGCAAAAAAACGAGCTACGGCTCGCAAACCTCCCGTGACCCGGGGGAAGCGCGATGCGAAGTAGCACGCCGACAGGGAGCGGCCGACTTCGAGTCAGCCGCTCCCGATGTGCGCCGCCCGCGGAGCGATGATCGCCGCCTGGGCAGCCGCCACACGGGCGATCGGGAGCCGGAACGGGGAACAGCTGACGTAGTCGAGCCCCGCGAGGTGGAAGAATCGGATCGAGTCGGGGTCGCCGCCGTGCTCCCCGCAGATACCGAGCTCGATGTCCGCGCGGCCCCGGCGGCCGAGGCGCACGGCGATCCGTACAAGCTCGCCCACGCCGGCCTCGTCGAGGCTCGCAAACGGCGATCCATTCACGATCTTCTCCTCCACGTAGCGCGGGATGATCCGTCCCTCGATGTCGTCGCGAGAGAACCCGATCGCGGTCTGTGTGAGATCGTTGGTGCCGAACGAGAAGAAGTCGGCGTGGCGGGCGATCCGGTCAGCGATCAAGCAGGCGCGTGGGAGCTCGATCATCGTCCCGATACGGAAGTCATCGCCGTAGGCCAGGCCCTCTTCCGCGGCGACCGCCACCGCCCGTGCCCGTGCCAGCTCGAGCTCGCGCTCGTAAGCGACAAGCGGAATCATGATCTCGAGCCGGGGCGCCTCGCCGCTGCGCTCCCGCACCGCGCGTGCGGCGCGCACGATCGCGCGCACCTGCATCTCGTAGATCTCTGGGTGCAGGATGCCGAGCCGCACGCCGCGGGTTCCGAGCATGGGGTTCGTCTCCTCGAGGCTGCGCATGCGCTCGAGCTGGTGCTCGAGCTCCGCGAGCCGCGGGCTGGCCTCGAGCCGCGCTTGCACGATCTGCTCGCGCAGCTCGAAGGGGTCGGGCAGGAACTCGTGCAGTGGCGGATCGAGCAGGCGGATCGCCACGGGGAAGCCCGCCATCTGCTCGAACAGCCCTTCGAAGTCGCGCTGCTGAAGGGGGAGCAGCTCATCCAGCGCGGCACGACGGGCGCTCTCGTCTTCGGCCATGATCATCGCGCGCATCCTGGGCTGGCGGTCGGCGGCCATGAACATGTGCTCGGTCCGGCACAGCCCGATCCCCTCCGCACCCAACCTGCGCGCGCGCAGGGCATCCTCTGGTGTGTCGGCGTTGGCGCGCACACCCAGGATGCGCAGCGCGTCGCACCATCCAAGGACGGTCTCCAGGCGCTCCTCTACGTGTGCCTCGACGAGGGGAACGTCGTCGGTGGTTACCGTGCCGGTGCTCCCGTCGATCGCGATGAAGTCGCCCTTGCGCAGGACGAGCTCGCCGACCCGAACCTCCCCGGCGTGCAAGTCGACGTCCAGCTCGCCCGCGCCGGTGACCGCCGGTCGGCCCATGCCGCGCGCCACCAACGCCGCGTGGGAGGCCTTGCCCCCCTCGGAGGTGAGAATGCCCTTTGCGGCGTGGAAGCCCGCCACGTCATCGGCCTCGGTGAAGGAGCGCACCAGGATCACAGCGGCTCCATCGGCGCTCCCGTCCACGGCCTCTTGTGCGGTGAAGACGATCGTGCCCTTGGCGGCGCCGGGGGAGGCGCCGACGCCGCGGGCCAGCACCTGGTAGTCGACCTCGGGGTCGAACGAGGGGTGTAGTAGCGCGTCGAGTGAGCCGGCGTCGATCGTGGTGATCGCCTCCGCCTTGCTGAGCAGGCCCTCCCGCACGGCATCCACCGCGAAGCGCACCGCGGCCTGCGCGGGGCGCTTGGCGCTGCGGGTCTGCAGCATGTACAGGCGACCATCCTCGACGGTGAACTCGGTGTCCTGCATGTCCTTGTAGTGGCGCTCGAGCAGCCGCAGGATCTCCACGAGTTGCTCTGCCGCCTCGGGCATCCAGTCGTGCAGCTCGGACAGGTCACGGGGGGTGCGCACGCCCGAGACGACGTCCTCGCCCTGGGCATCGGCGAGGAACTCGCCCGAGGGCTCTGGTGCGCCTGTCAGCTCGTCGCGGCTGAATGCCACGCCCGAGCCCGACGTCTCGCCCTTGTTGCCGAAGACCATCTGCTGGACGTTGACCGCTGTGCCCCAGTCCTCGGGAATCCGGTTGATACGGCGGTAGGACACCGCCCGGTCACCCATCCACGAGTCAAACACGGCGAAAATGGCCTGCTCGAGCTGCTCCCGCGGTTCCGCGGGAAAGTCGTAGAGCCCTTGGAAGCGCCGTGTCAGCTCGCGCAGCGTGGGGCAGTCAAGCTCGGTGTCGAGGTGGACGCGGTGCTCGCTCTTGATCCGCGCGATCTCCTCCTCGAAGCGCTCCCCCGGGATCCCGCGCACGACGTTGCCAAACATCTGCACGAGGCGCCGATAGGAGTCCCAGGCGAAGCGCTCATTGCCCGTGCGCTCAGCCAGGCCCCGAACCGACGCATCGTTCAACCCGAGGTTCAGGACCGTGTCCAGCATCCCGGGCATCGACTCGCGCGCGCCTGAGCGCACCGAGAGGAGCAAAGGGTCCTCCGGGTCGCCGAGCCGCTTGCCGGCGCGATCCTCCAGGCGGGCGAGCGCCTGGTCGACCTGCTCGTGCAGACCAGGCGGCGGGGTGCGAGCGGCGCGCATGTACTCGACGCACGTCTCTGTGCTGATCGTGAACCCGGCCGGCACCCGGTCTGAACCCAGGATGCGGGTCATCTCGGCGATATTGGCGCCCTTGCCGCCGAGCATCTCGCGCATCTCGCGCGAGCCCTCCGCGAAATCGTATATCCACTTACCGGCGATGCTCTGGGTGGCGTTCATCAGCTGCAACGAAGTCAAGCCAACGAGCAGGCCCTCTACCACCGCACTCCCCACTGAGCGCGCTCCGTAGTTCTCACCACTACACAGGGGACTGATCACTCATGACACGGCCGGTGAGTGCGCGTAGCGTGACGTTCTCACCCCAAGGACAGCCCGTACCGCCACCATCCCCACAGAGACGAGCAGGAGGAGACCGCAGATGCCCACTCGAGTCGCCATCAACGGCTTCGGCCGCGTCGGACGCAGCGTGCTGCGGATCGCACACGAACAGGAAGCCGACATCGAGATCGTCGCGATCAACGATCTCACCGACGCGGTCACATTGGCGCACCTGCTGCGCCACGACTCCGTCTTCGGAGCGTTTCCCGGCACCGTGGAGTCCACCTCCGGGGACCTGTCCGTGGACGGCCGTCCAATCAAGGCGCTCGCGGAGCCCGAAGTCTCCAAGCTGCCATGGCGCGAGCTGGGAGTGGACGTGGTGATCGAGTCCACTGGCCGCTATCGCACGCGAGCGGCAGCCGCAGAGCATCTGGAGGCGGGCGCCAGCAAGGTGATCGTCTCCGCGCCCGGCAAGGGGTCCGAGCCGCTGGATGCGACCGTCGTCATCGGCGTGAACTTCGAGGCGCTCTACGACCCAGACCGCCATCACATCGTCTCGAACGCCTCGTGCACGACCAACTGCCTCGCGCCGGTCGCCAAGGTGCTCCATGACACTGTCGGTATCCGCCACGGTCAGATGACCACGATCCATTCCTACACGGCCGACCAGAACCTGCTCGACGGTCCACACTCCGATCTGCGGCGAGCACGCGCCGCCGCGCTGAACCTCGTGCCGACATCGACCGGTGCGGCGAAGGCGCTCGGCCTCGTGATCCCCGAGCTCGACGGACGACTCGGCGGGATCGCGATTCGCGTGCCGACGCCGACCGGCTCGATCGTCGACCTCACGATCGAGGCCGAACGTGCCACAAGCGCCGAAGAGGTCAACGGCGCGTTCCGCGACGCCGCTGAGCACGGTCCGCTGGCAGGTATCCTCTCCTACAGCGAGGATCCGATCGTCTCCAGCGACATCGTGAAGTCCTCCTTCTCTTCGATCTTCGACTCGGAGCTCACCAGCGTGATGAACGGCAGCCAGGTAAAGGTGATCGCCTGGTATGACAACGAGTGGGGCTACTCCAGCCGGCTTGTCGACCTCGCCGCCCGAGTCATGGCGCCCGTGGCCGCGGCCGTGTAGATGCGAGTCATCTCCGAGCAGCAGCTCGAGGAGACTCTGGCCGGGCTCCCGGTCTCCGAGCTGAGAGTCGTCGCGAGCGGAAACCTCGCTACCCCGCGAGTTCTGCTGGACGCGCTCGAACGGACGGTGGAGCGCTACCGGCTGTTCATGCTCGCGGCGCAAGCCCCGCTGCCCACACGTGACGGTGTGATCCTCGAGACGCCGTTCGTGGGGCCCGGGATGCGCGACACGGGTGAGCGGCTGGACTACCTGCCGATGCGCCTGTCGCTCGTCCCAAAGCTGTTCGCGACTATGCGCGAACCCGATGTCGTGCTGCTGCACACCTCGACTCTCCGAGACGGGAAGGTCTCGCTCGGGATCGAGGTGAATGTCCTCCCGGCCGCGGTTGAGCGCGTCCGTGCGCGTGGCGGCCTGGTGATTGCGCAGCTGAACCGACGGATGCCCTACACGCTCGGCGACGGCGAGCTCGACGAAGAGCTCATCGATCTCGCGATCGAGGTGGAGGCAGATCTCCCCTCGCCCGCGATCGAGCCAGGGCACGAGCACTCCGAGCGAATCGCGGAGTTCGTGTCCGGCCTGGTCGAGGACGGGTTCACGCTGCAGCTCGGCATCGGGCAGGTCCCCGATGCGACGCTCCGCGCGCTCGCCGGTCAGCGGAATCTCGCGATCTGGTCGGAGATGATCAGCGACGGTGTGATGGAGCTCGACCGGGACGGAGCGCTCGATCCCGCGCGGCCGATCGTGTGCTCGTTCCTGTTTGGCTCGCGCGAGCTCTATGAGTGGGTCGATCAGAACCCCAGGCTGCGGATGACCCGCACCGAGACGACCAACGACCCGTCGCGCATCGCCTCGCATCCAGGGATGGTTTCCGTGAATACGGCGTTCCAGGTCGACCTCTCAGACCAGGCCGGCGCGAGCCATATCGGCGGCCGTCTTTACTCCGGTTTCGGTGGCCAGCCGGACTTCGTCGAGGGCGCCCTTCACTCACCGGGCGGTCACGCCGTGGTCGCGCTGCGCTCCTGGCATGAGCCGAGCGACACCTCCACGATCGTCCCACGGCTATCAGACCCCGTAACCTCCTTCCAGCACTCCGCCGTAGTCACAGAGCAGGGCTGTGCACACATATTCGGGCGTAGTCAGCGAGCGCAGGCCCGGCTGATCATCGAGCACGCCGCGCACCCCGACGCCCGCGAGGAACTTCGCGAGCACGCGGCCCTACTCGGCCTCGGAGCACCGAGCGCCGCGGTGCAGAGCTGAGCGCCATTCCGCATCAAGATCGAATCGAACGTCCAGGCTAAAAAGGAGAAATCAGATGGCAACAGTGGGATTGCTTACCGGCGGCGGTGACTGCCCCGGTCTGAACGCGGTCATCCGGGCGGCGGTTCGCCGCGGCTTGGCGGACGGCGGCTATAGCTTCGTGGGCTTCCGTTACGGCTGGGTGGGAGTACTCGAGGATGATGCGCTCGCGCTGACGCTCGAGAGCACCGCTGGCATCCTGCCGCGCGGCGGCACGATCCTCGGCACCTCGCGCACCAACCCCTTCGCCGAGGGACGGGGTGGCCTGGGCGAGATCCGTCGCACGCTCGAGAGCCGCGGCGTGAACGCCCTGATCCCGATCGGCGGCGACGACACGCTCGGCGTGGCCCTGCGCCTGCACCGCGAGGGCATACCGGTCGTGTGCGTCCCCAAGACGATCGACAACGACCTCGCCGGGACCGACGTGACCTTTGGCTTTCAGACGGCCGTGCAGATCGTCACCGACGCGATCGACCGGCTACACACCACCGCGGAGTCTCACAACCGCGTCATTGTCGTGGAGGTGATGGGCCGCCACGCCGGCTGGATCGCCACACACGCCGGGATCGCCGGCGGCGCGGACGCGATCCTGGTGCCCGAGCGTCCGTTTGACATCGAGGAGGTGTGCGCCCATCTGCGCCGCCGCCACGAGCGCGGTCGCAGCTTCTCGATCGTGGTAGTCGCAGAGGGAGCAACGCCCCTAGAAGGCACGCTGCAGACCCGCGAGGGCACCGCAACGGACGCTTTCGGGCACGCCCGGCTCGGTGGTGTCGGCTTGTTACTGGAGCACGAGATCGAGGCGCGCACCGGCTATGAAACACGCGTGACGATTCTCGGTCACGTTCAGCGCGGCGGCACCCCGGTCGCGTTCGACCGCGTGCTCGCCACCCGCTTCGGGGTGGCCGCGATGGAAGCCGTGGCGGCTGGGCTG
>DASRKZ010000072.1:0-2458 GCA_035648675.1 Solirubrobacteraceae bacterium | reverse complement strand
CATCGCTTGCGTGTTGTGGCGTACATGGCCGCGTGCGAACCCGTACGCGATCACGGGACAGCCTTGGGCTGCGGCCTCCAGGCAGGTCATCCCGCCGGTTGAGTGCACGAGCACGTTGGCCGCGCCGAGCAGGTCGGCCATCGCGTGGGTGTACCCCAGCACGCGAACTCGGGAGTGCGAGGAGTAGTGGCTGCTCAGCCGGCGGGTCGCGGGCTCGTTCTCTCCACAAACCACGATCACCTGCAGAAGATCCACGCCAAGCGCTCCTTCGATCGCTCCTCGGAGATCGCCGATGCCCCAGCCACCACCGGAGACGACGACGAGCGGGAGCTCGGAGTCCAGGCCCAGCGCACTGCGCGCGGCACACCGTTCTCGTCTGGCCCAGTGGGCAACGCTCAGTGGAGGTCTGGCTGCCCTCGCGGGCGCTCCACCGGTGATCGCGGCGATCTCTGTGAGGGACTCGGGATAGCTCGCCAGATGGAGGTCGGCGCCGGAGTGCGCCCAGAAATGCAGGCTGGCGAGATCGGTGACGAGCGCACACACAGGGACGTGCAGCTGGCCGCGTTGGCGCATGACACCCAACGGCGCTGTTATTCCGGGGTATGTGGAAACCACCACATCGGGCTGCTCAGCGTCGATCAGCGAACCCAGACGGAAGCGAGCGGCACTGTAGAGCACTCTCAGCGCGAGCTGACGCCCCAGCCTGCAGCGCACGGCGATGAAGTATGAAAAGGAATAAGCAGCCGGCCAGTGCGTGAGTTGCCAGCGGGTGAAGCGCTCGAGGAAGACACGCAGTGGACCTCGAGATGCCCCGAGACCATTGCGTACGGTCACCCGCACATCAGGCGCGATGCGAAGCAGCTCGTCACGCAGACCCTCCGCGGCGCTTTGGTGACCACGACCAACACCGGCAGCAAGGATCAGCACGCTTATGGAGCTATGGCCGGATGCTCGTTGTCCTCCACCGGGAGCAAGTGGCACAGCAGGAACCTTATCCAATATCTCCTAACCGCTCCAGCATTTCGATCGCGTAATAAGAGGATTCTCACCACCCGGTTTTGCTCACCCGCTACGCCGACTTGTGGATCCGACGCCATGCCACCAGCGCCATGGCGAGCACCAACAGCGTGCCAAGGAGGAGCACGCCGGCCAAGCCCACGTCGGCGGCGATGTCGGTGATCGACGGTCCGAGCAGATAGGCGCCCACACCGAAGGCGAGCGCCCATATCAGGGCCGAGACCGCGTTGGCGGGCAGGAAGCGCGACCAGCGCATGTCGTGGATCCCGGCGATCCACGAGGGCGTGAACAGCACCGCCACCGGGCCGTAGCGCTCATAGAAACGATCGCCCCGTGCGATCAGCGCCAGGCGCAGCTGAAGCAGCGGCCCGGGTGCCGTGAGCAGGCTCCGGCCGCCCTTCACACCAAGGAGCCATCCCGCGGCCCCGCCTGCGGTGGCCCCGGCCCAGGCGACGGCCACCACCGAGCTCAGGTCGAGATGGCCGTGCGCGGCCGAGATGCCCGCTGCGACGAGGGCGGCCTCGCCGGGGCCCGGAAGCGCCACCCAGCTTGCCCCCGCCGCCAGGAACACGCCGATGTAGTCGATCCCCGGGCCGTGGGGGTGATGGTGCAGGAGAGTCACGGCAGCCAGCGTCGACAGCGGCAGTCCCAGGAGGCGCACCCCGTCATGGTGACGGTCCGCTTCTCGCGATGCGGAGCTGTCTCATACACAGGGACGTCGGCGACGTTGGTCGGCGGCGTAGCCCGCGCGCTCAGCTACGGCTCCCAGCGCGGGTAGTGCTTGCGCGCCCACTCGCGATCGACCTCGCCGGTCAGCATTCCGCGCAGCGCGTGGCGTGTCGCGCGGTTGACGAGCGCCATATAGAGATGACCGGCGACCAGGACGAGCACGCCGGCCGAGGCGAGATGCCAGGCATACATCACGTCGTGAAAAGTCCCGCGACGCCCGACGACGAGGCCGCTGATGAGCAGGCTGAAGAACGCAAGCGCGGTGAGCCAGTGGACGGCTCGCTCGGACAAGGTGAAGCGCCGAACCATGCTATTAGGCTAGCCGCTGCCGCGGCTGAAGACAGCGAAGAAGTCGCGGTCGTCGGGTTCGAGGTAGCGGGTTGTTTCCCGGGTCATATCGGGCAGTAGCTTCGAGGGTTCGCTTGCGCCGGGAGCGCCGTAGAAGTTGAAGGTGACCCATTCGGAGTTGATGTCGAGCTCCATCGCCCGTAGCGCCCCGGCGCGCTGGAGGATCAGGGCGAGGCTTTCTGCTGTCTGGTTGTCGGCGGCTGCGTAGAGGAGGTCGCCGCGTGCGTCCACGCCGATACCGGAGCGCCAGACCCGGACCGCGTTGCCCAGCGTGGCGCCCCATAGCGAGCCATCGCTCAGGTTTGGGTTGAGTTGGCCATTCTCCAAGATCAGCGGCAGGTTCTGACGCGCGAAGAGGACCGAT
>DASRKZ010000071.1:0-13815 GCA_035648675.1 Solirubrobacteraceae bacterium | reverse complement strand
GGTCCAGGAGCCACCACCAGCAGACAAACAAAGCAAGCGACCACACCACACGACCACGACAAGCCCGCCGGCGACCGCCAACCCTCACGGATCTTCGCCGCCCACCCGCCACGTCAGCCGATAGAGACCCACGCTCCTAGGTCGGGAAGCTCAGCGAGGCAGCGCTCTCGAACCGCGCTCGGACCGCGCGACCGCGCGTTGCTCGAACCGCTCGCCCTGCTCCGTGAGTCGCCATGCGTTCGGCGCTCCCCGCGAGGAGCCCTCACCGATGTTCGCGATCAGGCCGAGGCGGAGCAGACGGCCGAGCAGCTTGGAGATCTGACCCTGATCGACGATGCCCGCGCGCACCGCCACCTCGCGGTTGCTCGCGCCCGGGTACTCGGCGATCGCGGTGAGCACCCGCGTAGTGCGATAGGTGAACCTGACGTGGGGGTCTTCGTCCGGATCGATCCCGCCGTGCACCGGCTCGGTCCCCGGACGAGGCTTCGGCGCGGGCCTCGACTGCTCCCGACGCGCGGCGCTCGCTCCGAGGTAGGGAAGCAGGATCAAGCTCATCAATACCCCGAACAGCTCGATCAACGGCCCCTCCTCGCGGTGGGTGGGGTTCGGATCGTCCTGAGCTTGCAGACGGGCATAGATGACCGACAGGACGGCGCCGACGATCCCCTCGGCGATCACAGCGGGGGGCTGCTCCCTCCCCGCGGCGCCCTCCAGGCGTCCTCGATCGACGACCTCCCACAGAACACTGAGGACTTCCGTACGGCGGCTCAGCACATCCGCTCCGCCACCCAGCGAGTGCACGACGCACAACCGCCCCAGGGCGGGCTCGTCTTCGAGGAAGACCAAGAACGCCGCCAGTCCCGCTCTGATCCCATCGCGCCAGCGCGACTCCGCCGTGTAGGCAGGCTCCATCC
This sequence comes from Solirubrobacteraceae bacterium, assembly GCA_035648675.1. Classification (GTDB taxonomy): domain Bacteria; phylum Actinomycetota; class Thermoleophilia; order Solirubrobacterales; family Solirubrobacteraceae; genus Palsa-744. Next base: position 12,901 of record DASRKZ010000071.1, on the reverse strand, counting down.
TCGCTCGCGCGCGCTCCACGCCCAAGTCGAACGCCGCAAGCAGGCAGGCTTCCCGGTCGGCGAACAGCTCGTAGAAGGTCCTTCGGGAAACGCCGGCCCGTGCGACGACGTGCGAGACGGTGACCGCGCCCGCACCCCAGTCGACAGCCATCTCGGCCATCGCCTCCAGGATCCTCGTCCGCTGCACCTCTTCCACGGCGACTATGCCTCCACGCGCTCGAGGGACAAACGGGCATCCGATCAGCTACGCGCCCACTGCCCCCCAGTTCGAGCTTGATAGTACCAGGAGAGACTATCCGCTTGATGTCCAGCCCGTCTCCCGCCGACCCCTCGCCGGCGTCGAGGTCCCCGAGATATCCACCTGACCCTCCCGCGGATGTCCATCCGGCCCTGCAAGCCGCCCTGCAAGAGCGCCGATTCCTTGTGATTCGACCCTCCTCTGGCTAGCTTGCCGACTTCATGTCCCGCTCTCCCACCCGCTTGCGAGGTCTGCGCCGGAAGACCTCCGCACGCCTGTTCGTCCTCGCCGGCACCCTCACGATCGCCGTCGCGGGGGCGGCTGCCGCCGGGCCGATCGCCGCCGGGTCGACCTCGGGCTCGCTCGAAGGCCGGATCGCCGCCTCGCAGGCTCGTGAAGGTGAGCTGCACGCGGGGATCGGCGCCGACACCCACCAGATCGAGGGCTTCCAAGGCAGCATCGAGGACCTGCAGACACGTCTGGACGCGCTGGAATCGAGCCTCGACGTCGAGCGCAACCTGCTGGACAACCTGCGCTCCCAACTACGCGCCGCGCGCATCCGACTGGCCTCGCTCCAACTCCAGCTCGGGCGCGACCGGCAGGTGCTGGTCGCCCAGGTGATCGCCTCCTACGAGTCCCCACCGCCGGATATCGCGACCGTCGTCCTGGAGGCGCACGGCTTTGCCGACCTGATCGAGCGGATCGATGACCTACGCGCGATCTCCCGCGAGAACGCCGGGTCGACGATCCACGTCGCCGACGAGCAAAAGGCCGTGACCGTCCAGGCGACGCGACTCGCGGCACTGGAGACAAGCCACGCGCGCGAGACGAGCGCCGTGCTCGTCCAGCGAGACGAGGTCTCCCAACTGCATCTGGCCCTGGTCGACCGCGAGCTCAAGTTCGTCGGCGCCCGCGATCGCAAGAGCGCCGAGCTGGGCGCGCTCGAGTCGCATAAGCAGTCGCTCGAACACGAGCTCTCCAAGCTCGCCGTCAGCGAACTCGCCGCCGAGGGCGTGGCCAACGCCTACACCGGTCCGGTCGGCAGCTTCACCTCGTCCCCCCAGGGCGAATATGGCTTCTTCCAGGCGCCCGGCACCGACTACTCGGTCGGCGAGGAGCCGGTGCTCGTCGCCCACCTCAACGCGCTCGGGATCGCCCTCCACCTGCACCTGATCGGCATCTCCGGCTACCGCTCTCCAGAGCACTCTGTCGAGGTCGGCGGCTTCGCCAACGACCCGCATACGCGCGGCGAAGCCTCGGACACGCCCGGCGTGGAGGGTGTGCCCCAAGCGACGCTCGCGCGCTTCGGCCTGATCCGCCCGTTCCCGAGCGCGGCCGAGGCCGACCACATCCAGCTCCTCGGCAGCAAATACTAAAGCTGCGCAGGCGCGCCGTAGGGCACAAGCGCCCCGGGCAACGCCACGCTGCCGTCCGCCTGCTGGCCGTTCTCCAGTAGCGCCACGAGCGTTCGCCCGACTGCCACGGCGGTGCCGTTGAGCGTGTGCAGGGTCTGCGTCTGCTTGTCGCGGCGCACGCGGATATTCAGCCGCCGGGCTTGGTAGTCGGTCGTGTTCGAGCACGAGGTCAACTCGCGGTAGCGGCTCTGGCTGGGCAACCACGCCTCACAGTCGTACTTCTTCGCGGCCGAGTTGCCGAGGTCGGTGACAGCGATGTTCACGACGCGGTACGGCAGGCTCAGCTCTCCGAGAATCTCCTCCTCGATCGCGAGGATGCGCTCGTGCTCGCCGGCCGACTCCGCCGGTGAGACGAAGCTGAACATCTCCACCTTGTCGAACTGGTGCACCCTGAAAATGCCCCGTGTGTCTTTCCCCGCCGCACCGGCCTCGCGGCGGAAGCAGGGCGAGAAGCCGGCGTAGCGCAGCGGCAGCGTGTCGGCCTCGAGGATCTCCTCGGCGTGAAGCGTTGCGAGCGCGACCTCGGAGGTGCCGACGAGGAACAGGTCGTCCTCGGGCAGGGAGTAGATCTGCTGCTCGGTGTCGGGCAAGAAGCCCGTGCCGTATAGCGCCTGCTCGCGCACGAGCACCGGCGGGATCACCGGCTCGAAGCCGCGGGAGCGCAGCTTCTCCAACACCCAGCGCACGAGCGCCAGCTCGAGCATCACGAGATCGCCTTTCAGATACGCGAAGCGCGAGCCCGACAGGCGCGCCGCGCGATCCATGTCGATCCCGTCCCCCGCCAGCTCGAGGTGGTCGCGCGGCTCGAAGGCGAATGTCGGGATCTCCCCCACCTCCCGCACCAGCTCGTCCTCGCGGCCGGGCGCCGCCGTCGGATCAGGCAGGTTGGGCAGCGGCGCCAGCGCCGTCTGGAGCTCCCCTTCCACGTCGCCCAGCTCACGGGCGAGCTGCTTCTCGCGCGCGCCCAGCTCGCGCTGCTCCGCGATCGCATCGGCCGCGTCCTCGCCCGCGCGCTTGGCGTGAGCGATCGTCTCCGAAGCGGCGTTGCGTCCCGCGCGCATCTCCTCCAGCTGGGGGATCAGCCCCCGGCGGCGCTCATCCAGCTCAATCACCCGATCCAGACCGGCGGCCGCCTGCTCGCCCCGCCGCTCCAGCGCCGCGCGCACGACCTCGGGCTCCTGACGGATCAGCTTGAGGTCGAGCACATCCTCACCCGCTCCGCGGGTCGCCTATTTGGTTGAGAGGGTGATGTTCACGGTAGGCACTTTCTGCGCCTGCAGCCCGGAGTACTTGGTGAGGAAGTTGGCGACTTCACGCGCTTCGGTGCCGAGGACGATGTTCTCCGGCATGATCGCACCCGAGAAGCCACCGTTGTGGATCGCGTAGAGCACCTGTTCGGGGTTCTCCTTGCGGAAGTTGAAGTTCGGGCCGTTCGTGCGCAGGCGGTCCTTGATGCTCGTCGCCGATCCCTCCGCGCCGACCGCGGCCAGCGTGTGACAGCCGGAGCAGTGGTCGCGGAAGATCACCGCCCCGCGGTAGTAGGGACTGCTCTTGGGGACCGAGATCCCCTGCGAGCCGCACCCGCCAACCGCGGCCGCGCAGGCGAGCAGAACCATCGTCGTCACAGCAAGCTTCATGCGCCGAGAATATATAGGCCCGCCCAGAACCCGTGGGTACAGCCCGCTCAGAACCCGTGGGCCGTACCCGCCGCGCGCAACGCGAGAAACACGACGACGAGCGCCGACAGCGTCATCACGCCGAGCTCGCGGCGCATGATCTCCGCGACGACCACCTGCTGCTCCTGCTCCGGCAGTCCTCCCACCGCCTGGGCATCCGCGAGGCCGCGCCGGTCGAGGATCGTCTGCGCGGAGACGACCCGTAGCTGCTCGGCCACGAACCCGATCGCGAGCGGAAGCAGCGCGTAGAGGTAGAAGAGGCGATCGCTCGAGTCATCCCCGGCCACCGCCAGCGAGCCGACGGCCAGTGCGAGCGTGAGCGCGGAGCCCTGGCCGATGCGCAGCAATAGCCAGAAAGCACCGCTCGGCTCACAGCGATACCAACGCCAGCCGCCGAGCAATGCCGGAACCGCATTGAGCGCCGCTACGACCAGCGCGCCGGCGACCACGGCCTGGGTCACGATATCGAGCCGATTGCCACTATGTAACACCTTGCCACAAGCGGTGATATAACAGCCTCGGTGCTGCGCAGCTATCTTCCGGCGATCGTCTTCCTGGTGCTCGGCGGCACCGTCGGGGGCGTATTCGCGATGCTGAACTCGGTGCTCGGACCGCGCCGTCAGGCGAAGCGCAAGCAGGACCCCTACGAGTGCGGCCTACCGTCGGAGGTCAAGCAGGGGATGCGCTTCGGGATCAGCTTCTACCTGATCGCGATGCTGTTCATCCTGTTCGACATCGAGGTCGTCTTCCTCTATCCGATCGCGGTCGAGCTGCGCGCCTACGGTGGCTTCGCGCTGGCCGAGACGATCACGTTCATCGTGCTGCTGTTCGTCGCCTTCGTCTACGTGTGGCGCAGAGGAGCGTTGGAGTGGAAGTAAAACGCCAGCGCCTCGGCCCGGGCCGTACGGCCCCGGGCTTGCCGGGGGCCGGCGCGGAGCAGCGCGTGCAATCACTGAACGCCAGCCAGCTGCTGCGCGGCAACGCGATCGAGGGCCCGCACCAACCGGCGCACCTGGAGGGCACGGAGCTCGAGCGCTACGTGGAAGAACGCATGCTCACGACGACGCTCGACCAAGCGGTCGCGTGGGCGCGCTCGAACTCGTTCTTTCCCCTCGCCTTCGGACTGGCCTGTTGTGCGATGGAGCAGTTCCATGCCGCCGGCCCGCGCATGGACATCGCGCGTTACGGCTTCGAGGCGTTCCGGGCCTCCCCGCGCCAGGCCGACCTGATCATCCTCGCGGGGCGTGTATCGATCAAGATGGCGCCGATCATTCGCCGCCTCTACGACCAGATGCTCGAGCCCAAGTGGGCGATCTCGATGGGGGCGTGCTGCTCGTCGATGGGCGTCTTCAACAACTACGCGCTGGTGCCGGCCGACAAGTTCATGCCGATCGACGTGCACGTCCCCGGCTGCCCGCCCCGCCCCGAGTCGCTGATGCACGGTGTGCTGAAGCTGCGGAAGATGGTCCAGGACGACCCCGACATGGGCTGGCGCGAGCGCTACGACGCCGTCGGCACGGAGGAGATCGTCCGCGACGACCGGGTCGGCCCCGGTGCCTGACGCCACCGGGCTGGAGCTGATCGCCCACGACCTGGGCGAAGCTGTCATCGAGACGGTCTTCTTCCGCGAACGCGCCACGCTCGTGATCGAGCCGGCGGTGATCCGCCCGACGCTCCAGCACCTGAGCGGGCGGGGATACACGTTCCTGGCGAGCGTGCACGGCGTCGACTACTACCCCGAGGAGCCGCGTCTCGGCGTGGTGTACGAGCTGCTGGACATGGGCAGCGTCGACCGCATCACGGTCAAGCTGCGGGTTCCATTGGACGCGCCGACGGTGGATTCGGTGAGCGAGGACTGGCCGACGGCCAACCATCAGGAGCGCGAGATCTATGACATGTTCGGGGTCGTCTTCGAGGGCCATCCGGACCTGCGCCGGATCCTGATGCCCGAGGACTACGAGGGCCATCCCCAGCGGCGCGATTTCCCGATCGGCGGCGAACCGGTCATCTTCACCTACGACGAGGCCAAATGGCTGGAGTCGCGCGAATGAGCACGACCGACGAGCTGATGACGCTCAACTTCGGCCCGCACCACCCCGCCACGCACGGCGTCCTGCGGCTGCTCGTCACCCTCCAAGGCGAGATCGTGCGCGACATCAAACCGATCGTCGGCTACGTCCACACGGGGATCGAGAAGACGGCCGAGGACAAGGCCTACTGGAAGGTGATCCCGATCGTCGAGCGGATGGACTACCTCGCGTACTACTTCAACGCGATGGCCTACATCGGCGCGGTCGAGACGCTCCTGGAGGTGGAGGTTCCCAAGCGCGCCCAGTACCTGCGCGTGATCCATCTCGAGCTCAATCGGATCGCCTCGCATCTGATCTGGCTGGGCACGAGCGCGCTCGATCTCGGCGCGATCTCGATCTTCCTGTACTGCCTGCGCGAGCGCGAAATGATCCTCGACCTGTTCGAGATGTCCTCCGGCGCGCGCATGCACACGCGCTATTTCCAGGTCGGCGGCGTGATCGAGGACATCCCCGCCGGCTTCGCGCCGAAGCTGCGCGAGTTCCTGAAGGTCATGCCCGAGCGCGCCGACGAGTACAGCGCGATCCTGAACTCCAACGAGATCGTCCTGCAGCGTCTGCGCGGCACCTGTCCGCTGGACGCGGAGACGCTGCTCTCACTCGGCGTGACCGGGCCCCTCCTGCGCGCGGCGGGCAACCCCTGGGACCTGCGCAAGGCCGCGCCGTACAGCTCCTACGAGGACTTCCAGTTCAAGATCCCCGTGGGGACGGTCGGCGACAACTACGATCGCTTCGCCGTGCGGCTGGCCGAGATCTACGAGTCGGTGAAGATCACCGAGCAGGCGCTGGATGGGCTGCCCGAGGGACCGCACATCACCGGCGATCGCAAGGTGGCGCTACCTCCTCGCCACGAGCTCGCCACCTCGATGGAGGCGCTGATCCACCACTTCAAGCTCGTCACCGAGGGATTCCGGGTGCCGCCCGGCGAGGTCTACTACCCGATCGAGTCCCCCCGCGGCGAGCTCGCCTGCTTCGTACGCTCCGACGGCAGCTCCAAGCCCGCGCGGGTGCACATGCGCGACCCTTCGTTCGTCAACCTCCAGGCGCTCGCGCCGATGGCCAGCGGCAGCTACATCGCCGACATGATCGCCACCACCGCGATGCTCGATCCGATTCTCGGGGGTATAGATAGATGAGCTCGCGCCCCGAGGTACCGATGGACAAGGAGATCCCTCGCTATGCCCACGGCTCGCGGGTGCCCGGCTGGGATACGCCCGCCGATCTCGATAAGGACCCCGCGACGGTTCCCGGGGTGGGGGGGTCCCCATCCGTCGAGGTGCCGGCCGAGCTGCGCGCGGAAATCGAGGCGTCGATGGCGCTCTACCCCGAGACCCGCTCCGCCACACTGCCGGCGCTCGAGGCCGCACAGCGCCTGCACGGCTGGTGCTCGCCCGAGGCGATCGAACAGGTCGCGTGCGTCATGCGCCTCACTCCCGCCGACCTTGCGGCCGTGGCCACGTTCTACGACATGCTCGAGACCGAGCCCGTCGGACGCCACAGCATCTACGTCTGCACGAACATCTCCTGTTCGCTCTGCGGCGCCGACGCGCTGCTCGCGGCCGTGCAGGAGGCCGCCGGCGAGGCCGAGGATGGGGATGCCGAATTCAACGTGCGTGCGTTCGAGTGCCTCGGCGCCTGCGACATCGCGCCGATGGCCTCCGTCGACGGCGCCTACGTCGGCCCGCTCTCGATCGAGGATGTGCCGCGCCTGCTGGAGGACCTGCGCACCGGACGCCAAGTCCTGCCCGACAAGCAGCTTGCCAAACGACCCTGCGCCGATCCGGGGGCCAACGTATGAGCACTCCACTTCTATTCGCCGACATCGACGAGCCCGGGTTGAACACCCTGGAGATATATCAGCGCCGGGGCGGCTACGAGGCACTCAAAAAGGCCCTCCAGATGGCGCCCGAGGACGTGCTCAAGGAACTCGAAACCTCCGGCCTGCGCGGGCGTGGGGGCGCGGGGTTCGCGATGGGCAAGAAGGTCTCGTTCCTGCCGAAAGGCTCGATGGACAAGTACCTCGTCTGCAACGCCGACGAGTCCGAGCCGGGCACGTTCAAGGACCGCGAACTGATGCAGAAGAACCCCCACATGCTGCTCGAGGGGATCGTTATCGCCTCCTACGCGGCGTCCGCCAACCGCTCGTTCATCTACATCCGCGGCGAGTACGTGCTGCAGGCCGAGATGCTCGACGCGGCTCTCCGTGAAGCCCGCGACGCCCGCTACATCGGCGATCAGATCCTCGGCTCCGAGCACTCGCTCTCGCTCGTCGTCCATCGCGGCGCCGGCGCCTACATCTGCGGCGAGGAGACCGGCCTGCTCGACTCCTTGGAGGGCAAGCGCGGCAACCCGCGCCTGAAGCCGCCGTTCCCGGCCAACCAGGGTCTCTACCAGGGACCCACCCTGATCAACAACGTCGAGACGCTCTCGACCGTCCCGGCGATCATGCGGATGGGCGGCGAGGAGTACGCGAAGCTCGGCGTGCAGACCTCCACCGGCACCAAGCTCGTCTCGATCTCCGGACAGGTCCGGCGTCCCGGCAACTACGAGATCGAGCTGGGCATCCCCTCGCGCGAGATCATCTTCGACCTGGCCGGCGGTCCGCTTGAGGGACGCGAGATCAAGTGCTGGTTCCCCGGCGGCTCCTCGGCGCCGGTGCTCACCCCCGACGATCTCGACGTGCCCTACGACTTCGACTCGCTCGCCAAAGCCGGCTCGATGCTCGGCTCCGGGGCGATCATCGTCGTGGACGACTCCACGCCGATCGTCGAGCTCGCGATCAAGCTCGCGAAGTTCTACCGGCACGAGTCCTGCGGCAAGTGCACGCCCTGCCGCGAGGGCACGAACTGGACCGTGAAGATGCTCGAGCGGATCGACTCCGGCGAGGCCACGCCGATGGACCTCGACATCATGGCCTCCGTCCAGGAGCACATCATCGGCAACTGCCTCTGCGTTTTGGGCGACGCGATGGCGATGCCGATCGGATCGATGATCGCCAAGTTCCGCCCCGAGTTCGAGGCCCACATCGAGGCCGCCCGTGCACGCAGCGGCCTCGGCCCCGCCGCCGCCGCCGCCGAGCAGGTTCTCGCCGCCCAGGGAGCGCTCGGTGCCTAGGCCCGAACCGAAGACGATCACCTTCACGATCGACGGCCTCGAGGTCAGGGCCCCGGAGAACGCGATGCTCGTCGACGCGGCCAAGCACGGCGACGTCGAGATCCCGGTCTTCTGCTACGAGCCCAAGCTCGGCAACCCGGTCGGCGCCTGCCGCATGTGCCTGGTCGAAATCGAGGGGATCGGAAAGCTGCAGACCGGCTGCTCGACCCCTGTCAAGGACGGCATGGTCGTGCACACCCAGACCGACCGCGTTAAGACCGCCCAGCAGTCGGTCGTCGAGTTTCTCCTGATCAACCACCCGCTCGACTGCCCCGTCTGCGACAAGGGCGGTGAGTGCCCGCTGCAGGACATCACCTTCGGCTGGGGTCCGGGCCACTCGCGCTTCATCGAGCCCAAGCGCCATTTCGTCAAGCCACTGGAGCTCTCCCCCACGATCGCGATCGACCGCGAGCGCTGCATCCTCTGCTACCGCTGCGCGCGCTTCTCCCAGGAGATCTCCGAAGACAACCAGCTGGTGCTCCTGGAGCGCGGCGCGCACTCCTACATCTCGACCTTCGACGGCCATCCCTACGTGGCGCCGTTCAGCGGCAACATCGTCGAGCTGTGCCCCGTCGGCGCGCTCACCTCGCGCCCCTACCGCTTCCGCGCGCGCCCGTGGGACATCGAGGACGCGGGCTCGGTCTGCACGCTCTGCCCGGCGCAGTGCAACGTCACCTTGACAGTGCGTGACGATCGCGTGCTGCGCGTGCTGGCGCGCCAGAACGACGAGGTCGACGACGGCTGGCTGTGCGACGCAGGGCGCTTCGCCTATCCCGCCCTCGGCGGCGACCGATCGGAGATCGGCCAGCGCATCACCGAGCCGCTGATCCGCGACGGCGGCGAGCTGCGCCCGGTCTCATGGGAGCGGGCGCTCGAGGAGGCCGCCGCGGGCCTGTCTCGCGCGGGCGAGCGCACCGGCGCGCTCGTGGGTGGCGAGGCCACCAACGAGGAGGGGTTCCTGCTCGCGCGCCTGATGCGCGAGGGCCTCGGCTCGCCGCACATCGACTCGCGCCGCGCGGGCGTTCTGCCGCTGGAGCTCCACCGCGCGCTGGGCGATCCAGCCCTGCAGGCGAAGGTCTCAGACCTGGAGTTCGCCCACGCCGTGCTCGTGCTCGAGGCCGATCCGATCGAGGACATGCCGATCCTCGACCTGCGGCTGCGCAAGGGCATCCGCCGCCACGGCATGCGCCTGATCCAGGCGAGCGCCGCGGACCTACGTAACAGCGAGCGCGCCGGCGAGCTGGCCCAGCAACTGCGCGACGCCGGCGAGGAGGTTGTGATCCTGTGGGGAGAACGCTTGACGGCCGGCTCCGACGGCGCCGCGGCCGCCCAGGCGTTGCTCGACCTGGCACAGACGCTGTCTCTGGCGGATACATCCGGCGCGGGTCTGTTGGAAATTCCCGCCGGCTCCAACGGCCGTGGTCTACGCGAGGCCGGCGTGCTGCCGAACGCCGCTCCCGGGCTCGGCGAGCTCAGTACGACGAGCGATGCCGATCCCCTCGATAGTCGAGGCATCGCCGAGGGACTGGCCGCGGGCGATCTGGCAGCGCTGCTGTTGCTCCAAGCCGAACCCCTGAGCGACCCGGCCGACGCGGAGCAGTGGGAGCGGGCGCTGGAGCGGGCCTCGACCGTCGTCGCGCACGCGACGTTCCTCACGGACGGCCTGCGCAACCACGCGAACGTGGTGTTCCCCGCGCAGGCGTACGCCGAGAAGGAGGGCACGATCGTCCACCCGGACGGGCGCATCCAGCGGTTGCGGCAGGCCGTCGCGCGAGTGGGCGAGTCCGACTCGACCCGCGCGCAGTGGCAGGCGATCGCCGAGCTCGCCGCCCGCATCGGGCTCGACCTGGAAGTGCCCACCGGCTCGGCTGCCTCCCAGCAGCTGTTCGACGCGGTGCCGTTCTACGCGGAGCTGACGCTCGAGGAGATCGGTGGCCGTGGCGTGCGCTGGCAAGAACGCGACGCCGGCGGCGCCTACCCCGTCGGGGAGCGCGTATGACCACCACTTTTAGAGGCTCGTATAACTATAGTTACACACCCTCCGTAAAGTACATGACACTTTGCGCGACGGAGGATCGATGACGCTCGCGATCGTCGGCTACTACGAAGAATGGTGGATCCAGGTCCTGAAGGCGATCGTCATCTTCGCCGTGGGCCTGCAGCTGGTGCCCGTCGTGCTGCTCGCCGAGCGCAAGCTGCTCGGGCGCTTTCAGAGCCGCTACGGCCCCAACCGCGTCGGCCCCTTCGGCGCGCTGCAGCCGCTGGCGGACATCTTCAAGCTGCTGACCAAGGAGCAGTTCCGCCCGAGCACCTCGATCGGTTTCCTGTTCGTGCTGGCGCCGATCATCTCGATCCTCACCGCGGTGGCGGCGTTTGCGATCATTCCCTTCGGCAACGTCCAGAGGATCTTCGGCACGCCGGTCGGGCTGTATGGGATCGACGTCTCGATCGGTCCGCTGTACCTGTTCGCGTTCGGGGGGATCGCGTTCTACGGGATCATGCTCGGCGGCTGGTCGTCGGGCTCGAAGTACTCGTTCCTCGGCGCGATGCGCGGCGCCGCCCAGCTGATCTCCTACGAGGTCTCTCAGGGACTCGCGCTCGTCGGGGTGATCTTCACCGCGGGGACGCTCTCGTTGACGGGCATCGTCGAAGCCCAGAAAGGCATGTGGTTCATCGTGCCCCAGTTCTTCGGCTTCCTCATCTTCCTCACCGCGAGCTTTGCCGAGACCAACCGCGCGCCGTTTGACCTGACCGAGGCCGACGCGGAGCTCGTCGGCGGCTACAACACCGAGTTCGGCGGGGGGCGCTTCGCCTCCTACTACTTCGCCGAGTACCTCAACGTGCTCGTCGTCTCCGGCATCGTGACCACCGTCTTCCTCGGCGGCTGGCTGCTGCCGTTCGGCATCCACCAGCCCGGCTGGCTCGACCCGTTCATCGTGCTCTTTAAGATGGGGCTCGTCACGTTCCTGTTCATCTGGGTCCGCGCGACGCTCCCGCGATTGCGCTACGACCAGCTGATGAGCTTCGGCTGGAAGGTCCTGCTGCCCCTGGCCACGCTCAACGCGCTCCTCACGGCCGTGCTCGTGGTGGTGACGCACTGACATGACTCCTGAGACCCCAGAGACTCCCCCCCAGCCGCCCGCCGTAACCGCGGCGCCCGCGGCGCCTGCTGGGCTCGCGGCCGGCCTGAACGTCACCGCCTGGAGCCCCGGCGAGGACGTCATCGAGGTCCAGCGGACCCCCGCGCCGGGCGCCGCGCGCGGCACCTGGCGCACGTTCCGCGAGACCGTGCGCGGCCTGATGACGACCTTCGGCCGCTTTACGGAAAAGCCCGTCACGGTCCAGTACCCGGAGGAGAAGACGCCCGTCTACCCGCGCTTCCGCGGTCGCCACAAGCTGCACCGCTTCGAGGACGGGGACGGGGGGGGATCCGGTCTCGAGAAGTGCGTCGGCTGCTCGCTCTGCGCCGCCGCCTGCCCAGCCGACTGCATCCGCGTGGTCGCGGCCGAGAACACCCCCGAGAACCGCGTCTCCGCCGGCGAGCGCTACGCGGCCGTCTACGAGATCAACCTGTCCCGTTGCATCTTCTGCGGCTACTGCGAGATCGCCTGTCCGTTCGACGCGATCACGATGGGCCACGACTACGAGATGTCCGACTACGACCGCTCGGATCTGATCTTCACCAAGGAGATGCTGCTCGCCGAGCCGCTCGAGCGCACGCCGCTGAGGAACGAGGGCGAGTGAGCGCAGTCCTGTTCTTCATCGCCGGCTTCGGCGTGATCGCCGGCGCCGTCGGCGTCGTCGTCCTGCGCGACCCGTTCTTCAGCGTGCTCGCGCTCGTCGCTCACCTGATCTCGCTCGCGGTCCTGTTCCTCCTGCTGCGCGCGGAATTCGTGGCGGCCGCGCAGGTGGTGGTATACGCCGGCGCCGTGATGGTCCTGTATGTGTTCGTCGTCGCCTACGTCGGCGGCTCCACCGCGGGGTCGCTGGGAGACGAGCTGCTGTCCGATCAGCGCACCGCGGGCTCGAACCTGCGCCTCGGCGGGGCGATCGCCGGTGGGGCGCTGCTGATCGAGCTGCTGATCGCGCTGCTCGGCACGGGCCTGAAGGCGATCGGCGGCCAGGGCGCACCCTACGCTCCGGGGCCGCGCACGTTCGGCACTCCCGCTTACATCGGCAACCTCTTGCTCACGCGCTTCCTGCTCGCGTTCGAGGCGGCCTCGTTGCTGCTCCTGATCGCGGCCGTCGGCGCGGTCGTGCTCGCCGGGCGGCGGGGTGGCCTGGAAGACGAAGAGGAGCGCAAGCCGCTTGCTCCCCTTGACATGGTCCGCC
>DASRKZ010000070.1:0-4614 GCA_035648675.1 Solirubrobacteraceae bacterium | reverse complement strand
CACGGCGATCGGTCCCCCACCCGCCCCACCGCCGGGGTGGGTGGGAGTCCGATCCGAATCCGCCACGGCGGCGGCCGACAACGCACGCCAGCGCTCCGCCACCACCGCGAAGCGATCGGCGCCCGAGGCCCGCAGCTGGGCCACCTCGCCGAGCGCCGCCAGCGCGGCTCCTCCCCGGTCGGGCTGCTCGAACACGAACCACGCCTCGCCCTCTCTCCGCGAGGCGCACACCACGGCGCTCGGGTCCACCTCCGCGGGAAGCTCCAAGCTGATCGTCGCCAGGGTCTCCTCGCCGCTTCGCCGTGCGCGCCTGACCGCCACCTCCAGGCGCGCGAGCAGCCGCTCACGGTCCGCCTCGCTCAACGCGAACGCGCCGCCCGCCTCGGTGAGAGCTCTGTCGTTCACCATTCGGGCGTCACAGGGTGTAGTGACCGGCGCCAACAGGGCTGGACGGGGGGACACGCCTCCGCGTCTCCCATAAAAACGGCCCGCACCGCCACGTGCGCTCTCAGGTCTCGCTGCGTCCGCGCGAGATCGCGATCTCGCCCGTGCGCATCATCTCGATCAAGCCAAACGGGCGGACCATGCCCTCGAACGCCTCAATCTTCTCCGTCGTACCCGTCACCTCGACGATCACCGAGCGCTTCGTCACGTCGACCACCTTCCCCCTGAAGATCTCCGCGATCTGCGTCAGCTCGCCGCGCTGGGCGCCGTCGGCCGAGACCTTGAACAGCGCCAGCTCGCGGGTCACCGTGTCGCTCGGCTCCAGGTCGCGGATCTTCAGCACGTTGATCAGCTTGTGCAGCTGCTTCGTCACCTGGTCGATCGGGTGCAGCGCCCCGTCGACCGTCAGCGTCACGCGCGAGATCTGCTCGTCGTCGGTCGGGCCGACCGTCAGCGTGTCGATGTTAAAGCCCCGCCGCGCGAACAGCCCCGCGATCCGAGTCAGCACGCCCGACTTGTTCTCCACCAGGATCGACAGCACGTGCTTGCGCCCCGTCCGCACGCCGCCCGACGCCTGCAGCCCCTCCAGGCTCAGGGGCTCTTTCGTCGTCGCCTCGCTCATCGCGCTCATCCCACCATTTCCCGCGCCGCGCTTCCCGCCGGGATCATTGGATAGGTGTTCTCCTCGCGGGTCACCCTCACGTCGACCACCACCGGGCCGTCCGTCGCGATCGCCCGCTTCATGTCCTCCACGAGCGTCGTCTTGTCCTCGAACCGCATCCCCGTCGCGCCGTACGCCTCCGCGAGCTTCACGAAGTCGGGGAACTCGCCCGTGTCCACGTGGCTGTATTTGCCGTCCCAGAACAGCTCCTGCCACTGCCTGACCATGCCCAGATAGCCGTTATTCATGATGAACACCTTGATCGGGATCCCGTTCTGCGCGCACGTCGCCAGCTCCTGCGCGTTCATCTGCACCGACCCGTCGCCCGCCACGGCGCACACCAGCCGATCCGGGCAGCCGACCGCCGCGCCCATCGCCGCCGGCAGCCCAAAGCCCATCGTGCCCAGCCCGCCGGAGTTGATCCAGCGCCGCGGCGCCGGGAAGTCGTAGTACTGCGCCGTCCACATCTGATGCTGGCCGACATCGCTCGTCACGATCGCCTCGCCGTTCGTGGCCTCGTACAGCGCCTGAATCATGTACTGCGGCTTGATCTCGTTATCGGTCGAGTCCTCGTAGCCGAGCGGGTACTTCTCGCGCCAGCCCTCGATCCGCTCCCACCACGCCCCCAGGCGCGCGGGATCCACGCCCAGCGCCCGGTACTCGATCAAAAGCTTCGCCAGCACGTGCTTCGCGTCGCCCACAATCGGGATATGCGCGGGGATGTTCTTCGAGATCTCCGCCGGGTCCACGTCGATGTGGATGAACTTCGCGTGCGGCGCGAACTCCGACAGCTTGCCCGTCACCCGGTCGTCGAACCGCGCGCCCACCGCGCAGATCAGGTCGGCCTCGTCCATCGCGTAATTCGCCGCCCGCGTGCCGTGCATGCCCGGCATTCCCAGCCACTGCTCGTGCGGCGCCGGAAACGCGCCCAGGCCCATCAGCGTGCAGGTGACCGGGAAGCGGTCACTCGTCGCGAACTCCACCAGCTCCGCCGAGGCGTTCGCGTTCACCACGCCCCCGCCGGCGTAGATAACCGGGCGCTGCGCCGCCGCCAGCGCCTTCGCCGCCTGGCGGATCTGCTTCTGGTTGCCCTCCGTCCGCGGCTGATACCCGGGCAGGCGCACGTCCGTCACCGGCTCGTACTCAATCTCCCCGCGCGAGAGGTCCTGCGGTATATCGATCAATACCGGACCGGGGCGACCGCTGCGCGCGATGTAGAACGCCTCGTGGATCGCCCTCGGGATCTCCTTCGGGTCCTGGATCATGAACGAGTGCTTCACGATCGGGATCGTGATCCCCAGCGTGTCCGCCTCCTGGAATCCGTCGGTCCCGAGCAGCTCCGTGCGCACCTGGCCGGTGATGAACACCACCGGAACCGAGTCCATCATCGCGTCGCAGATCGGCGTGATCAGGTTCGTCGCCCCCGGGCCGCTCGTGGCAAACGCGACCCCCACTTTCCCGGTCGCCTTCGCGTAGCCCTGGGCGGCGTGGCCGCCGCCGGCCTCGTGGCGGACCAGGATGTGCCTGATGCCCCCGTTCACGAAGGCGTCATAGGTCGGGAGGTTCGCGCCGCCGGGCAGCCCGAAGACGACATCCACACCCTCCGCCTTCAAACATTCCATCACCGCGTCCACCGCGCGCATATCGCCTACCTCCTTTCCTTCGTCTTCTCAGGGTTCATCCGGGAAAAGCCCAGTGTACCAGCGGGTTTTCGGGACACCAGAGCCTGGGGAGTTATTGGGTTGCAGCTTCGCCTTGCTACGCCATGACGCTTACTGCGACCCGCGCTTAGTTAGCTTGCCGGCCGCTGTTCTTCGCCTCCTCCGCCTTTTGCGACCGATTCAGGCCAAGCCGATCCCAATGCCGATCGCGAGCCCAATCAGGCCGCCAACTGTCACCAGCAGCAGCGAGGAGCGCATCGAGACCTTCAGGAAGCGTTTCCTGACCCAGGAGATCGTGAACAGCTCCACCGCGACCACGCAGCCCGCCACCACCAGCGCCTTGTGGACGTCGGAGATGATGAACGGCAACGTGTGGAAGATGCCGCCGAGGGTGGTCATCCCACCAGTGATCGAGCCGCGGACCACGGCCGAGCCGCGGCCGGTCTGCTTGCCCGTGTCCGACAGCGCCTCCGACCAGCCCATGCTGACCCCGGCGCCCAACGCAGTGGCGAAGCCGACCAGCAGCGCAGTATGGGAATTGGATGAGATCGCCGCCGCGAAGATCGGCGCCAGCGAGGAGACGGTGCCGTCGATCATCCCCACCAGCGCCGGCTGCACCACGCGCAGGACGAATTCCGGCTCGTCCTCGAAGCCCGCGCGATGGATCATCCGCGCGATCCTCGAGGAGGCCGGCCGAGGAGCTCGATCGGGAGCCGTCTTTACCTGTGTGCTCATCGCCCCCACAGGCTAGGCGAAGGCTCGGATTAGGGCGGCCGAAGTGGCATCCGTGGCACCAGACGCCACCCACGATGCTCGCCGTGTCACCGGCACGTCTGCGCTCGCGTGCGTCGTCTGGCACTCACGGACCGCGGAGACTCAGGGATGTGGGGCCGGGCTACGCTTCCAGGATTCCGGTGCGATCGCCACCTCGGGAAACTCCAACTCGGCCCCGCAACGGGTACAGAGGGCGTCGTAGATTTTTGTCACGCGGCCGCATTGCGGGCATTCTCGGCGCAGCTCGTCGCGCTCGAAACGGTAGGCGATCGCGGCCAGCAGGCCCAACACCGGGACGAGCCCCGCGATCAGGAACCACAACACAAACGAGCTGCCCTTGATCTTGCCGACGATGCCGCCGGCCAGACCGAAGGAGATCGCGATCAAGACGTAGGCCACTTAGCTCTCCCGCTCCTCAGCGCCTCTAAAAGAGGACGCGCAAGGCCCACACCAGCGCCACGACCGCCAGCACCACCACCGCGATGCTCGCGACGAACACGACCAGATGGATCACGAAGTGCAGCAGCAGCCAGGCCACCACGATCAGGATCAACCCCGCGACGAGCGTCTTACCCAGTGAGCGTGACGATGGCTCTGCGTTCATACACCCAGCCTAGACGGTTATGCCGCCGAACGGGACACCAGGCCAGGACGCGTCCTGACGGTCGAGGTCAAGTGCCGAGCTGCTCGTTGACCAGCCTCGTGACCTCGCCGCCGTCGGCGCGGCCTTTGGTCTCGCGCATCACATACCCGACGATCGGGCCGATCGCCCTGGCGTTTCCGCCGCGCACTTGCTCGGCGGCGACGACGTTCGCGGCCAGGGCCGCGGCCACGATCGCGGCCAGGTCCTCCCCGGCGCCGATCGCGCCGAGCCCCTCGGCCGCCACGATCGCCCGCGGATCGCCACCTTCAGCCACCAACCGGTCGAGCACCTGCCGCGCGGCGCCGACGCTGATCAGCTTCGACGCGGCCATGCCCACCAGCGCGGCCATCGCCGCGGGCTCCACCCGCGATAAAGAGGGATCCCCGCCAGCCCCCCCGCCCGGCCCAGCGCCGTCCTCCAGGCGCCCGACG
>DASRKZ010000069.1:0-7388 GCA_035648675.1 Solirubrobacteraceae bacterium | reverse complement strand
GTGTTCTTCGCAGAGCCCTTGGCCTCCTCGACGCGCCCTTCGTTCTTCAGGCGTCCGTCTCCGCTCAGCGCGCCGGCTGCTTGCTTCGCGCGACCTTTGGCCTTGTCGATGTGCTTGTTAGTCATGCAATCTCCTCATTTGAATAGGACGAGCGCCTACCTGGGCGTTCGCGGTAGGTTCTGCCGAGTGCCCGCACGATCAGTCCGCCCACGATCAGGTAGACGATCGCGGCGATGCCCCAGTTCACAGCGATAGCGACGTTGGCCGCACGAGCGGTCGGTCAGCCAGTGCGTGCATTGATCGCTAGTGCCTCGTCTTGGCCGCTGTCGCTGGCATCTGGGTCGATCGCACGTGCCTGCGCGTGCTGATCGCGGGCAGACTCGGTCAGATGCTCGGCCTCAACCGCCTGTCGCCCTGCGGCAGCGTGTCCCTGCCGCGCCTGAGCGGCGCGTTCCTCAGCTTCAGCCTGGGCACGCTTGGCTTGGGCGGTCTGCTCATCAGCTGAGGCGCGCGCACTGTCCGCTTGGATCGAACGGCTTCTGGCCTCCTGGCGAAGCTCGCCCGCCTGCTCACGATGACGTTCGTCACGCCTGCGGCTCGCGGCGCGAGCGACGGCGGCGATGAGCAGTAGCACCACCACGGCGCCAACAGCAATTATGATGATCGTTCCGATGCTCACAGGAACCTCCCGTTGGTCTTGAATCCTCCGGGCACAGCCCGGACGGTGCAGAGGACCTATTCGCGAAGGCGATCCTGCGCCGACGGAGCATTCCCAATCTGATGGGGCAGAAGCACGCGCAACCTGTTTTGCAACCTGTTTCCAGCGTGCTCCCCACAAGAGTACCCACTTGGAGGGCTCGGTCAAACATGCGTTCGATACGGCACTGAACCGGTCCGCCATCGGCCACCGCTCCCGTCGGCTCGGGTCCCGCTCAATAAGCAAGGGGCGGGTGCGCTATTGGGCTACCATGCGTGATTACGCCTCGTCGAGCAAACGTCGGTCAGCAATGAACGCGCCACACATCATCCAGAGCCCCCCAAGCACGCATGGGGATGTGCTGACGGCCATCTCCGATGGAATGGTCGCGTTGCTCAAGGAATTCTACGGGCGAGGTCCGACCCGCGCAAAGTCCTACTACCAGGACGACTTGGTCGTGTGCGTCCTGCGCGGCGGCTTCTCGCGGGTCGAGGAGACCCTGCTCGAGGGCGGGCGCGGCCCTGCGGTCATCCAGCAGCGCATGGAGTTTCAGGAGGTCATGCGCGAGCGCTTCACCGGGGTGATCGAGGACGCGACCGCCCGGCAGGTCATCGGCTTCATGAGCGGAAACCAGCAGCACCCTGACCTGATGTGCGAGGTGTTCATCCTCGGTCCCACCGACCTCGTCGACGAGCACGAGATTCCCGCCCGCGAGCCGTCCCCGTCGGCATCTTGATGCTCGGTCATTGTCTTGGCCTCTTTGCTCTGGCAGCTAGGGGTGTTGCAGCGACGTAGTGAGGGCGTCAAGTAGCTCGACGGTCGTCATCGATGCCCCGTCCGAGGAAGCCGGGGTCAACTCGTCGGGACGCCCCTCGCGCCAGATCACTCTCCCGTCGTCGTCCTGATCGCGTGAGTAGTGACCGATGCCGCCGTCGGAGTCGTGGATGATGACTCGAATCGCCCGTCCGGGGACTCTCCAGCTCATGCCCCGATCCTACTCCTCCGACGGTACCACGCGGCGGCGCGCCTCAGGCGGGCAGCAGCGACCCCGTCGTTGCGGCGCTCCCCGAGCCCGCGTCGAGCGGGAACATGTCCGCGCCCGGCGCTGTAGCCGCCGCCGACGGGCGAGGGATCCCGGCCTTGGGCCAAGGCTGTCCCGGGCGCCCCGTGTAGTAGCCCTGGGCGAGCGGCACGCCGAGCTCGCCGAGCACACGCAGCTCGGCACGGTGCTCGATGCCCTCGGCGACCAGCAGGCTGCCCACTTGGTTGGAGTAGCCGACGAGCGCGCCGACGAGCGCGGCACGGTCCTGGTCGTGGTCGATACCGCTGATCAGCGAGCGGTCGAGCTTGAGGTAGTTGGGGTGCACAGTTGTGATCTGGCGTAGCCCCGAGTAGCCGGCGCCCATATCGTCCACGGCCAGCCGCGCGCCGCGTTCGCGCAGCGGGGCGAGCGCTGCCTGTAGCTGCACGTCGCTCTGCGCGAGCGTCCCCTCGGTGATCTCGATGATCAGTCCCTCCAGGTCGTGTCGCTCGTCGAGCATCTCGAGGGTCAGCGGATCGAGTAGCACCGGCACCGAGAGGTTGACCGACAGGCCCGCGCCGGCGGGACGTCGCCGGAATAGGCTGAGTGCCGCGCGCAGGCAGGCGCGCTCCAGCGCGTCGCGCGCGCCGAGCTCGGCGGCGATCGAGAACCAGCGCAGCGGACTGTCCGTGCATCCGGCGAAGCGGGCGAGCGCCTCGTAGGCGTGTACCGCCCCGGTGCGCACGTCGACGATCGGCTGCACCGCCATCGACAGGCCCTCGCCGGCGATTAGTCGGGTGAGCGTCGCTTCGGCTTGCGCCCTGTCCACCGCGACGAGCCCTGCCCCCTCTTGCCTTAGCTGATGCTCCTCGGCCGCGTCGCCGCGTCTGGCTACGCGCGAGGCGATGTCCCCCGCCAGCAGCAGCGTCTCGGCGTTGTCCGCGTCGTGGCGAGCTTGACGGAGCAGGTAGTTGAGCTCGCGTGTGAGGCGTCCGCTCGTCAACAGCAACCCCAGCGAGGCCAGGCACAGCGCCGTGTGTTCGGCGCTCAGCCGGCCTTCCAGAATCACCGGCAGCGCGAGTGCCGTCAGCACGATCGATCGCCCGACCCAGTGCACGCGTCCGCCGCGGGCCATCACGCCGGTGGAGATCGCCACCAGCCAGAGGATGCTGAGCGCCGTCACTCGCTGACCCTGCAGGCCGACGATCAGGATCGCCGCCGCCCCGGCGAGCGACTCCTCGACTCTCAGCCAGCGCACCTGCCCTACCCAGAGGTGCACCAGCGCCGTCAGCGCGATCGTGGAGAAACCCGCGATTCCAAGCGCCGGGTGGGCAAGGAGGCTCGGCTGGACGAGGATCAGCGTGATGCCCCCCAGTCCCGCCGCCGCGCGCGTTATGGCCGCGGTCCTGCGGGCCCGCAGGATGTGATCGTCGCGCTCGATCGCGACCGTGCCGTCGAGCAGGGCCATGATCCCGTCTCGGTAGACGGTGTTTCTTACTTGACGGCAGGCGCGACCCCTGGACCGGTAGCGGCTGGGTTTCGATATGGGGAATTCCGCGAAGGCCCGAGGTCTCCTCTACGCGGAAGCCTTAGTCGCCGCCCACGCCCAGGGTCTCCTCTACGCGGAAGCCTTGGTCGCCGCCCAGGCCTCCTCGCTACCCATGAACGGCGTGAGCGCGATGTACATGATGTGGTCGGCGAGCTCGGGCAGGTCGTCGGTGTGGCCGCGCAGGATGTAGTCGTGGAGCAGCTCGAAGACGCCACCGACGATCGCCTCGCCGGTGATCGGCGACGGCGGGGAGGGTGCGTTGTTGCCGATCAAGAGGGTGAGCAGCTCCGCGTAGAAAGCGTTGGCTTCGTCCAGGCGGTTGGCCACGCGGGGATGCGCGATCAGCACGTCCACGCATGCCAGGTGCGCGTAGGAGGGCTCGGAGGCGAGGAACTCCAGTAGCGCCGACACGCTCGCCCGTACCGCCGCGACCCCGCCGGCCTGCCCCGCGAGGGTCTGGCTGATGAGCCCGATCGACTTGGCGTGCCCGACCTCGTACGTGGCGAGGAACGCATCCTCCTTGTTGGCGAAGTGCGAGTAGAAGGTCTGTAGCGACACCGCCGCCTCCGCGGCGATGTCTTCGAGGCTTAGCGCCGAGTATCCCTTGGTGGCGGTCAGGTTGGCGATCGCGTCGAAGATCCGCTCGCGCTGGTTGAAGATCACGAACCCCCGCGGCAGGTTGTGATCGCCGCGCGGTAACCCCCGCGTGCCCATCAGCGAGGGCGGTGAGAGGGTGCCCGGCGCACGCCCGCCGACCAGCCGTCGCGAGTGTCTGCGCCGAGGACGAATCGGAATTCCCTCGGGGGAGGGGTAGTAGAGCGCGATCCACCCGACGAGGTCCGGCAGCACCTTCAGCAGCTCGGCATGGAGGCCCTTGCTCGAGTGCTCGCTGCGCACGCGGGAGTAGAGGATCTTGCGTAACGCGCCGACCATCGCGCGGGCCACGGGGTCGGGGAGCGTCCCGCGTCCAGGCGCTCGCCTGAAGCCCTCGGTGATGAAGCTCTGTGTCACCGCGGAGCCCTCCGCCCAGCGCTGCACGCCGACCGGGCCGGCGGCGCCCATCTCCACGCACACCAACCGGGCCAGGTCGGGACGGTCGCCGACGGCGTTGAACATCTCACCGATGAACGCTTCGAGTTGCTCGGTCCAGTCATCGGCGGACCGTGTCGCGTCGATCAACCGCCGCGTGAGACGCTCGATAATCGCGTCGTAGGCGGCCAGCAGGCATTCCTCCTTGTTGTGGAAATGCTCGTAGAAGGTCCGTCGCGAGATACCGGCGCGCGAAACGAGATCGGAGATCGTCGTGGCCGCGAAGCCGTCCTCGTTGACCGCTTCGACGATCGCCTTGAACAGGCGCTCGCGCTGATGCGCCGCGACCGCCTCCCGTGGCAGCGCCTGTGGCCCGCGTGGCAGCCCTATGCCGTTTCCCCTCCGAGCGGGACTCACGCGATCACCTCGGGAGCCGTGTGCGAACGCCGCCCGGGCTCGAAGATCGATACCGGCCCTTCACGAATACGGCCGGGCAATTTGACAGATTGAGTAAAACATGATTTATATGTTTGTGGCGGGAGCCGATTTCCGCGCATCCGGGGGGCACTGGGACCGGATGACTGGGGAGGGCGAACATGATGGAGAGGCATAGGAGATGGGTCTAAAGGCAAGCACAGTCGCAGGATCGGACGAGGGTCCGGGAGGAGATAGTACCCGCGGGGCAATGCAACTGCTGTTCTGTAGGCGACATATTATTAGTTGGTACTTTCAGGCACAAATCTGGGACGTTCGCTGGCCGAGTTGGCCAGCGAGTCTTACGCAACTAGCCGCCCGCACGCGCCCGCGCGTGTATGCCACGCTCGGCTGGGAGGGCTCCTGACCGTGCGATTGCCCAGCTGCGAGGAGCAGCGAATGCTTCGCGCGCTGCACGGCCGCTGGCCGTACCGGCGCTCGCACTGCCGTCACGACCTGCACTGGCTGGTGCGCGTGCGGCCGCGGCGGTGCGGGAGGGGGAGGGGCCGCGCGCACTCGATGGCGGGCCTGCCTGCCTACCGCCGCCGCCCGTATCCCGGTTGAGCCGGTCTCCCGCTCAGGCCCGCTGGAGCGCGGCGCGCTCCGCGCCGAGGCGGTCCGCCTCGGCGGTGTGGGTGGCGAGCGCGTCGATCAGCCGCGGCCACAGCGCGCGCGGCAGGTCGTGACCCATGCCCTCGATCATCACGAGCTTCGCGCCGGCGATCGCGCGGGCTGTGGCGCGCCCGCCGGAGGGCGAGATCAGCGGGTCGGCTGTGCCGTGGAGCACGAGCGTCGGCGCGGTGATGCGCGCGAGCTCCGCGGTGCGGTCGCCGGAGGCGACGATCGCGGCGAGCTGGCGCCCGGTCCCCGTGCGGTCGAGCTCGCGATCGTAGGAGAGGGCGGCGATCTCACGGATACCGTCGCCGTCCTGGGCTATGTCGCGGGAGCCGATCTTGGCGAACAGGTGCGCGGCGTGCTCGATGTACGCCTCACGCTCCCGCGGAGCTTTGCGCAGAAAGATCGCGTAGCTGCTGAGCGCCGGTCGCCCGACCCAGCGCCCGCCCGTGGTGGACATGATCGACACCAGCGAGCGCACCCGCGTGGGGTGCCTTGCCGCGAGCGTCTGGGCGATCATCCCGCCCATCGAGGCCCCGATCACGTGCGCCGAGGTGAGCTCGAGCGCGTCCAGTAGTCCCACGGAGTCCCGCGCCATGTCCGCGAGTGCGTAGCGGGCGACGGCTCCCGAGCCGCGCAGGAGCTGGACGAACGACGGCGGCGGCCCCTGCAGGTGGGTCGAGCGCCCGATGTCGCGGTTGTCGAAGCGCACCACGTACAGACCCCGTTCGGCGAGTCCCCGGCAGAAGTCCTCCTGCCAGGCGACCATCTGGGTGCCGAGGCCCATGACCAGCAGCGCCGCCGGGTCTTGCGGATCGCCAAACGTCTCGTAGCAGAGGGTGATCCCCCGGCCCACGTCGCGGAACTGCTCAGGCACGATCTCTCGACTGTAGCGATCCGTCGACTAGCGACCCGGAACGGCCTTTTGCACCTCGATGGTCTCTCTCCACCCCCGGCGGCGGTCCGGTCGCTAGGATCGGTTTGGTGGAGCAGCCCGAGATCAGCAAGCTGTCGATCGACACGATCAGGGGTCTCGCGATGGACGCCGTGCAGCAGGCCGACTCCGGTCATCCCGGCACGGCGATGGCGCTCGCGCCACTGGCGTACACGATCTTCGAGCGCTTCCTGCGGGTCGACCCGGGTGAGACCGAGTGGCCCGACCGCGATCGCTTCGTGCTGAGCTCGGGGCATGCGTGCGTGCTGCAGTACTCGCTGCTGCACCTCACCGGTTATGAGCTGAGCCTCGACGACCTGAAGCAGTTCCGCCAGTGGGGCTCGCGCACGCCGGGACACCCCGAGCGCGGGCACACGCCCGGTATCGAGGTCACCACCGGGCCTCTCGGGCAGGGCTTCGGTAACGCCGTGGGTATGGCGATGGCCGAGCGGTTCCTGGCCGAGCGCTACAACCGCCCCGGCCGGGAGGTGGTCGACCACCACACGTACGCGATCTGCTCCGACGGGGACCTGATGGAGGGGATCAGCCAGGAAGCCGCCTCGATCGCCGGCCACTTCGGGCTGGGGAAGCTGGTGGTCTGCTACGACGACAACCGCATCACGATCGACGGCTCGACGACGATCTCCTTCGACGGGGAGAACCACACGGCGCGTTTGGAAGCGGACGGTTGGCACGTGCAGCGGGTCGCGGACTCCGAGGACCTGGACGAGCTCGAGGCCGCGCTGGCCGCCGGGCGCGACGAACCGGAGCGCCCGTCGTTCATCGCGATCCGTTCGCACATCGCCTACCCGGCGCCCCACGCGGTGGATACCGCCGCCTCGCACGGGTCCGCCCTGGGCGAGGAGGAAGTACGCGCCACGAAGGAGGCGATGGGCTTCGATCCGGAGCGTCACTTCTGGGTGGACGAGCGCGTCTACGAGCACATGAGCCTGCGCGACCCCGGCGCGCGCGTGCGGGTGCAGTGGCAGGAGCGCTTCGATGCCTGGCGCGAAGCGCTGCCGGAGCAGGCCGCCGACTGGGATCGGGCCTGGAGTGGTCGGCTGAAGGA
>DASRKZ010000068.1:0-16375 GCA_035648675.1 Solirubrobacteraceae bacterium | reverse complement strand
GCTCGGTTCGGCCGCGGGCGGGTTCTCGGCGAGCCAGCCACGCAGCTCTTCCCGAAAGGCCGTCTCCCGCTCGTTGAATGTCAAGTCCATGGGACTCAGCCAAGTCTATCCGCCTCCAGCGGCCACTCGAGACCGATCAGCCCCGCCCGTAAGTAGGTCTCCTCCGGGTGGCAAAGCGCCGGCTTGCGACGTAGGGCATGATGGACAGATGCCAACTCCCCCCTCCGTGCGCAGTGTCAAGATCGGCTCCGACGAGCGCGGCGGGTGGACCACCGACCGGCCGCGCCGCGAGGGCGACGGACCGCCGCGCCCGGTCGACGTCTCGGCGCGCTGCCGGGTTCTCGCACCGGCCGATCGTCTGCGCTACTCGCCCGGCAGCCTGCTTTTGATCGTCTCTCCCGATGCCTCGGAGTCCGCGCGCTTCGCCGAGCGCGTCGTGGAGGAGCGTGGCGCCGTGCTCTCACTTGCGAAGGTGCGCACCCTGCTCGCTGGGCGTGTCGCGGAGGAGCAGATCGAGCCACGGGCCGGCGAGCTGCTCGACGCCGCCGTCGTCAAGCGCCTCGGTGAGAACCAGACGGTCGTCCTCGTGCTCGAGGGCCTCGACGCCGCCGAGCGCGAGCGCTACGTGCGGCCGGCCCACGGACTGCGACGCCCACGACACCTGCTCCTGCTCGAGCTTCCGCGCGAGCAGGTACCCGAGCAGGAGCGCGCCGCGCTCAACGATCTGCGCCGCGCGCTCGACACCGGCGAGGTCGGACTCGAGGGCTTTCAGACCGCGCTGCGGCTCGGCGGCGGCGCGACGGGCGAGCTCAAGCGGATCGTCTTTCAGCCGGCGCCGCGCGAGGACTGACACAGCCGCCGCGCTCCGCGGCACACACCCACCGCGGTCCGTGGCGGCCGGGTCTAGCTTCGCCGCCGGTAGTGGGCATCGTGTTTACTACTTCCCAGGTGTCGTCGACAGTTCGTGAACGTGTTGCTCTGACCGCCGCGTTCGTCGACGCGGCGCTGCGCTACTGGCTGACGGTCTTTCCGCGCGTCAGGAGCGGGGTACGCCAATTGCGGGAGCGCGCCGGGCAGATCCCCGATCCGGAGCTCCGGCGGATAGCGGTCGATTCGCTGTGCGAGCGCGGCAACATCGAGGGCGCCGCGGCCTTCGCCGCGTTCGCGCCACGCGCTCATCGCGCCGCGGTGGTGCGCGCGCTGATTGCCTTCCAGGCCGCCTACAACTACGCCGACCTGCTCTCCGAGCAGCCGCACCCGCAGGCCGTCGCAAACGGCCGCCGGCTCCACGAGGCGCTACTCGTGGCGCTCGATCCCGGCGCCCCCACGCTCGACTACTACGCGCATCATCCCCGGCGCGAGGACGGCGGCTACCTCCAGGAGATGGTCGACGCCTGCCGCACGGCGCTGAGCACGTTACCCTCCTATGCGGCGGTCGCACAGCCGGCGCGGAGCGCCGCCGAGCGCATCGTCACCTTCCAAAGCCTCAACGTCGGCAAGACGCAGGGCGACCCCGACGCGCTCGCGCGATGGGCAGCGGCAGAGACCCCGACGGGAGCGGAGCTCCGGTGGTGGGAGACGGCCGCCGCGGCGGGCTCCTCGCTCGGTGTGCACGTGCTGATCGCGGCCGCGGCCGACTCCGAGCTCCGACAGGCGGACATCACAGCGATCGAGGACGCCTATTTTCCCTGGATCGGGGCGCTGCACTCGCTGCTCGACAACATCATCGATCGCCAGGAGGACGCCAGAACGAACCAGCGCAGCCTGGTCGCCTATTACGCCTCCCCCGCGGAGGCCGCGGCCCGCCTGCGGATGCTCGCGGTGCAGGCCGTGGCCCGTGCTCGGGCGCTGCCGCGGGGGCGAAGGCACGCGATCATCCTCGCCGCGATGGCCGGCAACTACCTCTCGACCCCCGAGGCCGATGCGCCCGACCTCGAGGCCGTCTCCCAAGGCGTGCTCGACGCGATCGGCGACCTCGCGGCGCCGACGCTGCTCGTCTTCAAGCTATGGCGCTGGGGAAGCAGCGCCACCGGCACGACAGTCTTGAGGTAGGGTTGAAGATATGTTCCTCCGGTAGTCGCATTGGAGGGCAGGCGGCTTGGTTGACGCCCGCTTTGGGTCAGGGAGAGGGAAGTGGGTCATAGATGCTGGAGTTGCGCGATCTCGTGAAGCACTACCCCGCCGTCGGCGGTGAGTCCGTGCGCGCCGTCGACGGTGTCTCGATGTCGGTCGCGCCGGGAGAGATGGTCGCGCTCTACGGACCGAGCGGATCGGGCAAGACCACGCTGCTGTTGATGGTCGCGGCGCTGCTCGAGCCGACCAGCGGGTCCGTGCTGGTCAACGGCCGCGACATCTCCTCGCTGTCCGAGCGCGAGGCCTCGACCTTCCGGCTCTCGGAAATGGGCTTCGTGCGCCAGAACTTCGACCTGCTGCCCGGGGTCACCGCGATCGACAACGCGGTGCTCAAGCTGCTGAAGGACACGCGCTGGCGGGAGGCGCACAGGCGTGTGCAGCCGCTGCTCGAGCGGCTCGGCCTGGGCGAGCGCCTGGAGCACCGCGCCGAGACGCTCTCGATGGGCGAGCGCCAGCGCGTGATGATCGCGCGGGCGCTCTCCAGCGAGCCGCGGTTGCTGTTGGCCGACGAGCCGACGGGGAGCCTCGACTCCCAGCGCAGCCGCGAAGTGCTCGACCTGCTGCGCGAGCTCTGCCGCGAGCGCGAGGTGGCGGTGGTGCTCGTCAGCCACGACCCGCAAGCGGCCGCCTACGCCGACCGGGTGCTCGCGTTGCGTGACGGAAAGCTCACCAGCTACGACCCCGAGCAGGGGTTCGCGCCGGCCGGCTCGAAGTGAATCCCTCCACGGGGTCGGTATGAGATTCTCGAGCATCATCCATCTCTACCGCGTGCGTCTGCGTGCGCGAGCCCTACAGGAGATCTTCGCGATCGTCGGCATCGCGGCCGGCGTCGGGCTGCTGTTCGTCTCCCAGATCGCCAGCGCCAGCCTGTCGAGCTCCGTGGGGAAGCTCAACAGTGGCATCGTCGGCAAGGCCAGCCTGCAGATCACCGCGCGTGATCCCCACGGCTTCGACGAACAGGTGCTGGGGCAGGTGCGTCATCTCCAGGGCGTGCGCCTCGCGGCCGGACTGATCGAAGCCACCGCGAACGTCGTCGGGCCCAAGGGCACCCAGTCCGTGCAGCTCGTGGGCGCCGATTCGAGCCTCACCGAACTCGGCGGCGCGCTGGTCAAGCGCGCCTCCCTGACGCCCTTCGCCGGTCTCGGCGCCGTCGTGCTGCCGGCGCCGGTCGCCAAGACCATCGGCGTGACCGCCTTCGGGAAGATGATGACCTTCCAAGTCGGTGGAGAGAACTCCGAAGCCGCGCTCTACGCGCAACTCCACCAGAAGCAGATCGGGGCGCTCATCAACAGCCCGATCGCGATCGGACCGCTGGAATTCTCACAGGAACTGGCCGGCCTGAAGGGTCGCCTGAACCGCATCCTCGTGGAGCCCGCGCCCGGGCAGGAAGCTCAGGTGCTGGCAGGCCTCAAGCGACTCGCGGGCAACCAGCTGGACGTCGAGTCCTCAAACCACGACGAAAAGCTGTTCGCCAAGGCCGCCGCGGCGTCCAACCAGTCGACCGCCCTATTCGCCGTCATCAGCGCGCTCGTCGGGTTCCTGTTCGCCTTCAACGCGATGCTGCTCACCGTGCCCCAGCGTCGCCGGCTGATCGTGGATCTACGCCGCGACGGATACACGCCGGGGGCCGTCGTCGCGGTGCTGCTGCTGGACGCCGTCGTGCTCGGGGTGATCGCCACGGCGCTCGGGCTGCTGCTCGGCGACGAGCTCTCGATCCATCTCTTCCACTCCAACCCCGGCTACCTCTCGTCCGCGTTCGCGCTCGGCTCCGAGCGCGTCGTCAGTTGGCAGAGCATCGCGATCGCCGCGGGCGGCGGGATGATCGCCGCCTGCGTGGCGGTGCTCAGCCCGCTGCGCGACATCCTCTCGCGCGATCCGCTTGCCGCGACGACCCTCAAGCAGGGCTCCGGCGGCGCGCAGAACCGCTGGCTCCTGCTCGGCGGTCTCGCCGCGCTCGCGCTGACCCTCGGCATTCTCCTCTTCGCCCCCGAAGAGGCGATCGTCGGGATGGTCAGCCTGATCGCCGCGCTGCTCTTGTTATTGCCGATTCCGTTGAACGCGACCCTCGCGCTCGTCAAACGCGCCGCCCCGGCGGTCACGAGCGTCGTGCCGCACATCGCCGTCATGGAGCTGCGCTCGGGGCGCTCGCGGGCCGTCGCGATCGCCGCCACCGGGGCGATCGCCGTGTTCGGCGCCGTCTCGATCCAGGGAGCCCACGGCGACCTCCTGAAGGGCCTCGAGAACGCCGCTCGGGACACCAATGCCTCGACCGATGTCTGGGTCTCGGCGGCCGGCAGCTCCAACCTGCTGATGACCACACCGTTTCCCCCCACAGAACAGAGCAAGCTCGAAAAGCTGCCCGGGGTGCGGTCGGTCGGCCTCTACCGCGGGGGGTTGCTCGACGAAGGGGACCGCCGCATCTGGGTGATCGCGCCGCCGAGTGACTCCTCGCCGCTGATCCCACCCACGCAGCTGATCGAAGGCAACGTCGCCCAGGCCGACGCGCGGCTGCGAGCGGGCGGCTGGGCCGTGGTCTCGCAGGCGATCGCCGAAGAACGCCATCTGCACATCGGCCGGCCCTTCACACTCAACGCCCCGCACCCCACCACGGTGCGCCTGGCGGCGGTCAGCACGAACATCGGCTGGGCCCCGGGGGCGATCATCATCAGCGCCGAAGACTACGCGCGGGCCTGGGAAAGCAATGACGTGAGCGCCTTCAGCGTGCGCGTCGATCCCGGCAGCACACCCCGTCTCCTCCGCACCGAGATCCGGACCGCGCTGGGGCCGAACACGGGCCTGGCGGTGCAGACCGCCGAACAGCACGAAGGCAAACTGGTCGAAATCACCCGGCAAGGGCTCACCCGTCTCTCGCAGATCGCCACGCTGATCCTGATCGCCGCGATCCTCGCGATGGCCGCCGCGATGGGCGCGTTGATCTGGCAGCGCCGCCCCCGGCTGGCCAAGCTCAAGCTCGAGGGCTTCGCTCACACCGAACTGTGGCAGACGATCGTGCTGGAGAGCTTCCTGTTGGTAGGCGTCGGGTGCACCACCGGCGCGATCTTCGGGCTGCTCGGCCAGCAGCTCCTGGACCATGCCCTGAGCACCGTGATCAACTATCCCGTGGTGAGCTCGCTCGGCATCCTCGACGCGATCGTCAGCCTCGCACTCGTCACCGCCGCAGCCGTCGTGATGGTCGCGGCGCCCGGCTACTTCGCCGCCGAAGTGCCCGCGGCGCTCGCCCTGCAGGACTGACCGATCCGCGTGAGCCCTACCGTCGTCGCGGCGGGCAGGGCACGGTGCTTTTGGCGACGGTGGAGCTGCCATCCAGGAAGGTGAACGTCGCGGAGAACTGAAAGCCCCCACGCGGGCAGCTCTGCGGCTCCGAGACACCCTTCGGATGGAAGGCCACCGTCTTGCCATGAGAATGGGTGTAATAGGTCAGATGGCTGGGTCCGATCGTCGCCTGGGTACTGATGATCGAGACCGGCGGCCCGTTCGTCACGCTGGGAATCAGCGGCACGGCGGCGTTCAGGCTCCCGCCGAGAGCTTCCGAGCCGGAGACGAGTTCGCCCTGGAAGACGATCTGGGCGTAGACCGGTTCCTGTCCGTTGGCGTAGAACAGCACAACTATGTTGCCTTCGTGCGGAGGACCCATCAGCGCCTCGATGTCGGGTATCTCATGCCCGCTGCCTTGACCGAAGGGCACTTCCACGAATGCGCTCCCGAATCCCAGGCGCGAGTTGGGAGAGCAGCCGCTCAGACCCTCCGCGAGGAGGCTCGCGGGCTGACAGATCGCGAGGCCGAGCGTCGTCGTCACGTAGTCGATCCCCGGGGGGAGATGGAGGCTGAGACCGGTCAGCGGTGAGGGCAGCCCGCCGCCTGCGTTGGCGATATTGAAGCCAAACCCGATCGTCGTGCTGGCACCGAGCTTGTTCGGCGAGAACGACGTGTGAAGCGTGACCGTCTGTGCCGCGCCCGCTGTCGCCGGCAGGCAGCAGCAGGCCAGCAGCACAACCGTAAGGGCTCTGAATTTGGACAATGTGCTCGCCAGACCCTCAGGTCGACATGCTGCCGCTCAAATGCACGGTGACGGCCCCGCTCAACCGCTGGATCGTGCCGCTGAAGGCCAGCCCCGAGCCGCGGGCGTTCGCATAGCTGCCGGTACCGCGACTGATCGCCATCCTGCCGGCGAAGCTCGCCGTGCCGCCATTCACGTGATAGCTGGCCGAGCCATTGCCCGTGAGCGAGCCGCCGCTCGGGTAGATATTGACTTCGGCCGTCACTCGATTCGGTGAGACGACATCCAGGTGAATGAAGATCGTGCCCTTGATCGTGCCCGACGCCGAGCCCTGCTCGTTGAGCTTCAGTCCCTTGCTGCTCGTGCGATGCAGATTCCCGGTCTCTTTCAGCGAGATCGTCCTCGCCGCGAGCGCCTTGGGGGCAGCCGCGCTGGAGGTGGCTACGCCAAGACCGGCAACGCCCGTGAGAACGCCGGCGGACATCACCCCGGCCACCAGCACCGCCCGTGTCCGTGTGCGCCGACCCCGCGACCGAATCCGGCTTGACCTTCTCGAAGTGTCGTGGCTACCGATTTGACGTGACATCTGACAGGACCCCTCTCCTCATAAAGACTTATCGACCCAAACAAGTACCCCAATGTGACCCAAATGCGACTTAGCGCACATACTAGTTCACGGAGGGTCTCCGTGAGTCAGTTCACCGACTCGCGCGGGCGACGGGCGCTCGCAAGCCGGCCACGTCAGTCAGCGAGCGTCCCGCGAACGCGAGCATGCTCGAGAGGTGCGCTTCGAGCGTTTCCAGGTTGTGTTCGCCGGGGTAGATCGCACTTCTGGCATCCGCGCCGGAGGCCCGTAGCGCGGCGGCGAACGGCGCGTCCTCGTCGGGGTTGGCGATGTGATCGGATTCGCCGCCGTAGACGAACGCGCGCAGGCCGAGCCGCGAGAAGATCGGCCGGTCGGCGCGCACAGCACCCCCGAGTCCGTTGAAAAAGCTGAGCCAGCTCTCGACCACGCTGAAGCGGTAGGGATTGGCGAGGGCGACGTTCATGGCGCCATAGCCACCCATCGAGTCGCCCACGATCGCGCGAGCGTTGCGCGCGGCCACGGTGGGCAGCGTCAGGTCGATCAGTTCCTGCACTTCCAGGATGTAGCTTTCGTAGCGCCGGGCGCCCTGGTTGCGCCAGTTGTTGGATCCAGATCCGCCCTGGATCATCACGGCGATCAACGGTGGAACCTTGTGTCGCGCGATCAGCCGGTCAAGCTCCGCCTGCAGGCCGATCCGCAGGAACGTCGTGTTCGGCTGGTCATTGCCGGTCAGCAGATACAGCACCGGGTAGTGGCTGGTCGTATCGACGTAGCCGGCGGGCAGGTAGGCGAGGAACGAACCCTGTCCGTGCAGCGCCGCCGAGGGGTAGCCGGCCGCGTCGATCGAGCTTCCGGCCGCGTCGTGGCTGACCGCCCTGAGGGTGGGCACGGGCCGCGCCGCGGGAGCCGGCACCGCCTGTTCGGCCACTCGAGCGGTACGGACCCCGACGAGACGCTCCAGGCTCAGCGGACCGTTGAGCGCGAGCATTGCGCAGAGCGCCGCCAACGCGCTCAGGAGCGCGCCCGTGCCAAGCCGGCGCGAGCGCGCTCGCGCCGGCTGCCATCGTCCGGGTGTGGCCCCCGCGGGGCCGATCGGTTCCAGCCGGGGTGGAAACGTGGGCACCCAGGACGGCGGCAGCGATTCCACCGCTTCCGCGCGCAGACCGGGCCAGCTCCACTCGCCCAGGCTCTCCATCCACACCTGTGCGCGCGAGCTCGTCATTCCCACAGACATTCGGCAGATTCAATGAGGCACGCGACCGAAAGCCAACCCCTGCACGAACACGCCCAGCTTGCATGAACGCGCCCAATCAGCGCGTGCTCCAAACCTCGCCCAGGTCCCCGAACCCGAGCGCCTGCTTGGTCGCTTCGGTGAGGTCGAATTCGCGGCCGGCGACATACGGCCCGCGGTCGATCACCGCCACCCGGACCGAGCGCCCGTCGTAACGAAGCGTCACAAGCGTGCCGCAGGGAAGCGTCTTGTTGGCCACCCCCAGGGTCGCGCTCGTCAGCGCGCCGCCGCATGCAAGCTCACCGCCGCCTCCGTACCACGAGGCCGCGGCCAGGCGGTAGACGTTCAAACGACCCAGCCGCCGGTGCGCACCGAGATCCTCGGCGTCGCCCGCAAAACGCAGCCGCAGCCGCTCGCTCGTGGTCTCACGCGGCATGTAGCGCAGCCGGAATCGACCGCCCGCTCCGGTTCGCGTGTGGGCCAACGTCCTCCAGCCGTGACTGCCGAGTGCCTGCAGCGTGACCACCTGCCCCGCCAACCCCGACGCTCGGGAGTCGACCGCTCGCGGATCGGGAGCGCCCTCGTCGACGGCGGTGCTCAGCTTGCCGGTGACGCTCGTCGCGTGGCCCTCGAGCACGTTCAGCTCGGTCCTGGATGCGCTCAGCGAAGTGCGCGTCGGCCCCGCCAACGGCGGCGTCGTGCTCCCCGCGATCGAGATCGGGGCAAGGGGCGCAGCGGCAGGCTGCGCGAGCGTCGCGGGAACATACATTCAGAAACCTCCTTGTTTCCGCCTACGGGGTTAGCTGTCGGGCTCACGGCCGGCCGTCGCGCGAACCAGACGCGCGTCAACCGGGCGTTACGGCCACAACAGCGGCCGATTCGCCCCATCCCGATCGCCTACAGCGGCGATCCGGCAGTGGGTCCCCCGCTCGCCTCCATCAACGGAGACGACTCGGCGAGTCGAACAATCGTTCGCATATTAAGCGCTCTTTGCGGGGGTTATCTGTGACGGGGGTCACAGATGATTGATCCCCGTGGAAGCTGTTCTCGAGGTTCCTCGTTGCCCTGGAGACGGGCTGAAGGCCCCCGACGTTGACGTGCGGCACCGAAGCCGCGACAATCGAGGCGATGAGCAACCCCGACCGCCTATCCGCGCTCGACTCCGCGTTCCTGCACCTGGAGGACGACTCGACCGCGCACATGCACGTCGCGTCGGTGATGGTCTTCGAGGGCAACGCGCCCACGCCCCAGGAACTGGTCGAGCACATCCTCAGTCGCCTCCACCTGGTGCCGCGCTATCGCCAGCGCCTCGCGCACGTGCCGCTCGGACAGGGCCGGCCGGTGTGGACGGACGACCCCCATTTCAACCCGCGCTACCACATCCGTCACACCGCCCTGCCGCGGCCGGCCGACGACGCCGCGCTGAAGCAGCTCGCGGGCCGGCTCTTCTCCCAGCGCCTGGACCGCTCGAAGCCGCTGTGGGAGATGTGGCTGGTGCAGCGCATGTCCGGCGGGCGCTTCGCGTTGATCGCGAAGACTCACCATGCGCTCGTCGACGGGGTCTCCGGCGTGGACATCACCACCGTCCTGTTCGACACCGCCCCCGAGGGAGGGTCATCGACTTCCCGTCCGCCGGTACCCTGGACCGCTCGGCCGCTGCCGGGATCGGCGAAGCTGCTCGGCGAGGCGCTGCTGGAGCGCACCACGGTGCCCGCCGAGATGACCCGCGGCGCCCGCGCCCTGCTGCGCACGCCGCTGCGGGCCGCCTCGCAGATGAAGGACGGCCTCGTCAGCATCGGCGCCACGACGCTCGCCGGCATCAACGCTCCCGCGCCGGCGAGTCCGTTCAACGTCGACATCGGTCCACACCGGCGCTACACGTTCCTCGACGGCGACCTCGCCCAGTTCAAGGCGATCAAGGACGCGCTCGGGGGCACCCTGAACGATGTCGTGCTCGCCTCCGTCAGCCTCGCGCTGGGCCGTTACCTACGTGGGCAGGGACATGACACCGAGGGTCTCGTGTTGAAGGCGATGGTGCCCGTCTCGGTACGCGCCGACGTGAATAAGAGATCCCACCCACCCGCGCTCGGCAACCAGGTTGCCGCGATGTGGGCTCCCCTGCCCGTCGGCGTCAAGGACCCGGTGAGCTGCCTGCGGCAGATCACCGGGGAGATGGAAACCCTGAAGGAGTCCGGCCAGGCCGTGGGCGCGCAGGTGCTCGTCAACCTGGCGGGCTTCGCACCGCCGACGATCCTCAGCCAGGCGGCGCGGTTGCAGGCACGCCAGCGCTTCTTCAACCTCGTCGTCACGAACGTCCCCGGACCGCAATTCCCGCTGTATCTGCTGGGACGCCGCCTCCAGGTGCTCTATCCGGTCGTGCCACTCGCCCGCCGCCAGGCTCTGGGGATCGCGGTCATGAGCTACGACGGCCACCTCGGCTTCGGGCTGCTCGCCGACTACGACGCGCTGCCGGGCCTTGAGGGGATCGCGCGGGATCTGCGCTGGGCGATCAGCTCGCTGGCGCGCGCGGCGGGGGTTTCGAGCACTCGCCCGAAGGCGCGCGGCGCTCGTGTCGCCGGCGGATCCCGCGTCAACGGTGCGAAACCGCTGCGCAAGCAGGCCGTCGCAAGCGCCCGCGCCGACCGATCTTCGCTCGGTAAGCCTCCCGCCGTGCAGAGCTGACGGGATCACCTGAGATTCGCTCAGATTGGCTGACGGGCCCTCGACATGGCGAGGCTGCGCGGCACCTTCGGTCGTGGATGGCGCCCGCCAGCGTGGACTACGATCTACGCGATCTGGGAGTGTGGCGAGTGCTTCAGTTTGGTCGCGTGGGCTGACAGGGTGCCCGTGATTGTCTTGATCAGGAGGTCGATGTCGATCGGCTTGGTCATGTACTCGGCGGCACCTGCCGCCTTGAGCCGCTTCACCTCTGCCGTGGTGGCATCGGCGCTGAGGATCACGACCGGGATGGCGGCGGTGATGGGGTCGTCCTTCAGCTGCGCGAGCACGTCGCGGCCGTGCAAGTCCGGGAGATGGAGGTCGAGGACAATCAGGTCGGGTTGGTGCTGGCGAGCAAGATCGATCCCTAGTTTCCCCTGCATCGCGGTGATCAAGCGAATGGCAGGGAACCGTTCGATAACCCGCTCTACTAGCTTTACGTTGGAGAGGTTGTCCTCGATGTAGATGACCGTGCCGTACGGCGACGCGTTCGCGGCTGATGGCGCCTCGTTTCGTGTCGCCGCATAGTCCTCCGGTTCCTGACCGGCGGCGAGTTGGACTCGCATTGTGGTGCCGCTTTCCAGCTTTGACTCGGCGGTGATCGTGCCGCCCATGGCCTCCATCAGCCGCAGTGAGAGGGCGAGTCCGAGGCCCGTGCCTTCGATGCCCGTGCGCTCGGCGTCAAGGCGGTCGAAGGGATCGAACAGCCGCTGGAGCTTATCCTCGGCTATCCCGTGGCCGGTGTCCGCGACTGCTATCTCTATCCGGGCGTTGGGTCGCTGGGTGCAGCTTACGTGGATCTCACCGCCGCGCCGGTTGTACTTGACTGCGTTCGAGAGTACGTTGATGAGGACCTGCTTCAGTCGTTGGTGATCGGCGAGCGCGTGCAGCTCCGCGAGCTCGGTGTGATCGGTCCTTAGCTGACTCCGGCCTCGGTGGCGAGCGGACGGATCAGTGAGAGTGCCTCGGCGAGCGCGTTGCCGAGGTGGACGGGCTCGAGCGACAGCGACATTGTCCCTGACTCGATCCGCGAGATGTCGAGCACCTCGTTGATCAGCGCGAGTAGATGGCGGCCGGCCTTGAGGATCTGCTCGACGCCTTCGCTCTGGTTCGCGGCGAGGTCGTCGAGCTCGAGCAGCTGTGCGAAGCCGATGACCGCGTTCAGGGGCGTGCGCAGCTCGTGACTCATGCGGGAGAGAAATTCGTTCTTGGCGCGGTTGGCGCGCTCTGCCTCCGACCGTGCGGCCTCTGCTTTCTGCTCGACGAGCTTGCGCTCCGTGAGGTCCCTCGCGCTCGCGTAGGTCAGCTGTTCGGCGGGGATCGACCTGGCGCCCCAGAGCAAGCTGCGGTAGCTGCCGTCCTTGCAGAGGTAGCGGTTCTCAAGGTTATGCGTTACATGGTCGGCATTTCTCAGTGCCCCCTCCTCGGACCTGGTCACCTCGCGGTCGTCGGGGTGGATGAACTCGATGAATGGCTTCGAGCGCAGCTCCTGCGGCGTCCAGCCGAGCGTCTGCTCCCAGGCGCCACTCAGGCGCTTGAAGTAGCCGTCGAATCCGACCGCACAGAGCAGCTCGGTCGAGAGCCCCCAGAATCGATCGCTCTCGGCAGATATCCGTCGCACATGGTCCGCGAGAGCTCCCACGGCTCCGCCGAGGACCAGGAAGGTCGCGCCCAGGCTCGCGTAGTCCACGAGGTTGCCGTTAAACGTGTGGTCGGTCACGTCCCAGAAGCCGAACAGTCCGAGCGCCAGCACCGCGGCCGTGATGCCCCATGCCAGTCCCAGCTCGACCGCGATCAGCGCGACGGGCAGCGCGTACAGGACGCTGACCCGGTCATCAATGGATGGGTCGACGATGCCGAACATGAAGACGCCGGCGAACAGCAGCGCAGCGGCCACGAGCACCGACACTCGCCGCGACGGCATCGCCCTCGCCGCCTTCCAGCCACCGGCCTGCTCACGCATGGGTCGCGGGCCGTGCTTGCGAGCGCGTGAGGGAAGGCTTGGTGGGCGGCTCCCAGTCCCTCGCCCCGCTCAAAAGCGCTTGGTGGTCGAGCTTTGCAAACACCTGGACCACATCAGGGTCAAACTGCCCACCGGCATGGTCGAGGACCTCAGCGACCGCCTCCCGCACCGGCCACGCCGGCTTGTAAGGACGGGCGTGCGCGAGAGCATCGAACACGTCCGCCGCGGCCACGATCCGTCCCGGGAGCAGGATCTGCTCGCCAGCAAGGCCGCGGGGGTAGCCTCGGCCGTCCCAGCGCTCGTGGTGAGTGAGGGCGATGCACTTAGCCATGACAAGCAGCGGGCTACGGCTGCCGGACAGGATCTCGGCGCCGATCGTCGTGTGCGTCTTCATCTGCTCGAACTCCCAGTCACTGAGCTTGCCCGGCTTGAGCAGGATCGCGTCGGGAATTCCGATCTTGCCGATGTCGTGCAGCGGCGCGGCGCGCCGGATCAGCTCAACCTCTTGGTCGGGCAGCCCGAGCCCGAGTGCGAGCAGCGCGCTCGTGCGCCCGAGCCGCCAGGCGTGCTGCTGCGTATCGTCGTCACGGTACTCGGCCGCGATCGCCAGGCGGTCGAGTACCTCGAGTCGTGCCTGCTCCAGATCGCGAGTGCGCTCGGCCACCTCCGTCTCGAGGTTCGCGTTCTGCTCGAACAGCCGGTCCTGCAGGTTCTGGACCTCCAGCAGGTTGCGCACGCGAAGAAGCAACTCGATTCGATCGAGCGGCTTGGTAAGAAAATCGCGGGCACCTACTGAGAGGGCACGGCGCTTGGTCTCCTCGGTCGCATCCGCCGTGAGCACCAGAAACGGGATGCTCCTTCGCTCGCCCATCATCGGCCCAAGCCGCTCCATCAGCTCGAAGCCATCGATCCCCGGCATGTGCAGGTCGAGCAGCACCAAACTCGGACGCGTCTTGACGAACATCTCAGGCACTCGCGACGGCTCCGTCGTGGTCACAACGTTGACATAGCCCTCCCGCTCGAGGATCCGCCGTAGCAGCAGCAGGTTCGACTCCTCGTCATCGACAGCGAGGATCCCGAGTTGCTTTAGGGTCTGGTATTCCGGTTGCATGGGCATTTCTATACTTAGAAACTTCTGCTCCGATCGGTATCGACAGCCCGCACGACCGCCTTGAGCACCTCGCGCACTCGCTTCTGCATCGCTTCGCCTTCCAGCCATGCTCCACGAGCAGCTTGCGCATCGACTTCTGGTTGTAGACCTTCGCCACGCCGCACAGGTATCGAGCGCCAGGGACGCCCCTCCACGCGGGTACGATCTTCCGCATGGCCCTACCCGCCTCCTCTCCGGCAGCTCGCTCTCCCCCATCTCGCCCGGCAAATTGGTACCCCATTGGTACCCTGGCCCTCCCCGAGAGGGCCATCCGCCCAGTAACAACGGGGAGTTAGTGAGATTATGCGGCTGGCTCTCTGCCAGATGAATGCCACGGTGGGCGACATCGCCGGCAACGCCGCGCGCATCCGCGCGGGTCTCGACGATGCGCGCGCGGCCGGGGCGGATCTCGTGCTGTTCGGGGAGCTTGCCCTCACCGGCTACCCCCCCGAGGATCTGCTGCTTCGTGAGCACTTCCTCGAGGACGCTCGAGCCGCACTTATGGAGTTGGCGGCCGAGACGCATGGCGTGGTGGCGATCGTCGGCTTCCCGGAGCGCGCCGAGCACGTCTACAACGCCGCCGCCGTGCTCGCCGACGGAGCAATCCAGACGATCTACCGCAAGGTCCACCTGCCCAACTACGGCGTGTTCGACGAGCGGCGCTACTTCCAGCCGGGAGTCTCGGGAGCGATGATCGAAGTGGGCAGCCGGCGAATCGGGCTGACGGTCTGTGAGGACCTCTGGCAGCCCGGCCCCCCGGCCTCCGCGGAGGCCGCCGACGGCGCGAGCTTGATTCTCAACATCTCCGCCTCTCCCTACCACGCCGGCAAGGGCGCCGAACGGGAGCGCATGTTCGCCAAGCGCGCCCGCGAAGACGAGGTTCCGATCGCGTTCTGCGGGCTCGTCGGCGGCCAGGACGAGCTCCTCTTCGACGGTCACTCCTTCGTCGTCGACCCCACCGGTGAGACGCTCGCCCGCGCCGCGCAGTTCGAGGAGGACCTGCTCTTGTGCGATCTGGATCTCGATACCGGGCGGCCCGCCACAGTGACCCCGCGCATGACCGAGCCGATCGCACCCGAAGCGGCGGAGATCTATGCGGCGCTGATGCTCGGGCTGCGAGACTACGTCGAGAAGAACGGCTTCTCGCACGTCGTCCTCGGCCTTTCCGGGGGGATCGACTCCGCGCTCGTCGCCTGCCTGGCCGCGGATGCGCTCGGCGGTGAGCGGGTGAGCGCCGCGATCATGCCCTCCCCCTACTCCTCCTCCGCCACGCAGAACGACGCACGCGCCCTGGCCGCCACGCTGGGCCTCCGCGTCCACGAGCTGGAGATCGAGCCGATCATGGATGCCTATACGGAGACGCTCCGCGCCGAGCTTGCCGGGCACGGGACGGGTGGGGGGCCAGACCTCACCGAGGAGAACCTCCAGGCCCGGATCCGCGGCAACCTGCTGATGGCGCTCTCCAACAAGTTCGGTTGGCTCGTGCTCGCGACCGGCAACAAGTCGGAGATGTCGGTCGGCTACACCACCCTCTACGGCGACCTCGCCGGCGGCCTCGCCGTGATCAAGGACGTGCCCAAGACGCTCGTCTACCGCCTGTGCGAGTGGCGAAACTCGCCCGCCGCGCCGGCGGGGCGCGCGCAGGC
Source organism: Solirubrobacteraceae bacterium (assembly GCA_035648675.1). GTDB lineage: Bacteria > Actinomycetota > Thermoleophilia > Solirubrobacterales > Solirubrobacteraceae > Palsa-744. The sequence goes on along the minus strand of DASRKZ010000068.1, from coordinate 930 downwards.
CCCGATCCCGCCGTCGATCCTCGCGCGCGCGCCCTCGGCCGAGCTCCGCCACGACCAGCGCGACGAGGACTCGCTGCCCCCCTACGAGCTGCTCGACCGCATCCTCTACGGCTATATCGAGCTCGACCGGGGTCGTGAGCAGCTGATCGCCGATGGCCTGCCCGAACAAGAGGTCGATCGCACGATCCGCCTCGTCGACCTCGCCGAGTACAAGCGCCGCCAGGCGCCTCCCGGTATCAAGGTCACCACGCGCGCCTTCGGCCGCGACCGACGTATGCCGATCACCAATCGCTACGTGGGCTGAGAATGCGCAACCGCCGTCTCCCGCATCGCTGCTCGGTCGCGCTTGCGCTCGGTCTCTGCACGCTCGCGCTCAATGCCTGCGGCGACACGCTCCAGGACCAGCCGCTCTCGCACACCACGCTCGAGAGTCTCCTCCTCGCCCCCTACCCCGTCTACTGGCTGGGCGGCTCCTTCCAGGGCATGGCGATCACCGAAGCCTCCCAGGACCCCAGCGGCGCGTTTTCGGTCTTCTACGGCGACTGCGCCGCGGGCGGGCAGAGCACCTGCGTCCCGCGTCTGCGTGTGGTCACCTCTCCAGACAACAGCTTCATTCCCGTCGGCTCACAGCCGCATAGCACCGTTCACATCCGCCATGTCGCGGGTGTGGCCGCCCAGGGATCCGAGACGATCGAGCTCCCCACCGCGGGTGTGGTGGTCGGTATCTACGCCGACAGCCCCCGTCTCGCCGGCGCCGCCGCCGAGATGATCGTGCCAATCAACAGCCCCGGCGTCCCCGCGGCGCCGCTACCCTCGCCACTGCCGGACACCGGCTTCGCCGAACGGCCGCTGCCCGGCCAGGCGCCGCCTCCCCTGCGCGCCCCCCACTAACTCTGGTCAGCTGACGGGCGCGTCTGGTCAGCTGAAGGC
>DASRKZ010000067.1:0-6249 GCA_035648675.1 Solirubrobacteraceae bacterium | reverse complement strand
ACCCCACCCCTCGAACCGGTCGCAACACAAACCAAAGAAGATCCGCAGCCCGTCGAACTGATCAAAGAACGAGCCAAGGAAGTCCTGCCCACCGATCCGACGGCCGAACAAGCCGCGGAAAGCTTGGCGTCGTCACCCGCTGTCGCTCTGCAGGACGCCGCGCCGTCCAATGCTTCCTCGGACCCAGCCCCGGCGGAAGTTTCAAGCGCTCCGATCGGCTGGCTGACAACAGGTCCCACCACGGGCGACCCTGGAGGGCCCTCGACGGCCTCAGCCGCAAGCCCGGCCTCTATCGACGCGCCGCCGCTGTTGTCCGCCGCGCAGCGCGCCGGAGACTTTAGTTGCGAGCTCTCCGGACCGGCGGGGCCAATGACGAGCGGCTGCACGGTTGGTCAGTTGGGTGCTCATATCTTCCTCTCGGTGTCGACCGTGGATATCGCCACAGGGGCGGCGGCAAGGATGGGTGTGCCTGGTGTCGGCACCAATGGCGACGCCGACGGCTCCGCGAACGGGAGCCGCTCCGTCGGGCCGCCGCCCGGGTCCGCACCCGGCGGCGCCTTCGGTGGCTCGGCGCCGGGCGGCTCCGGTATTGCCCTCTCCAGCTTTTCCTCACTCGCGGGTCACCTACTGCCGGCGGCCCCGCGGGCAATGCGTCGCCTGCGGCTTTCGTTTCAGCCGTGGCTTACGGCGTTCTTCGTTCTGATTCCAGAGCGACCGGGCTAGCTCCTCCCGGTCACTTCGCTTCGGCCGTGGATCTCGTGATCCAGGCCATGGAAATCAATTCGAAGCTTCTTTGGAAGGAGCTGTATCTGATGGACCCTCATCTAACGACGTCAACGGTGAGCATTAGTAGCCAAAACGCGGGCGGCGCGGCGGGAATTCGCGCCAATCGGACCGACACCGCCTTCGATACGAGCACGCGTACACAGTCCCCCCGCACTGAGCCCGATTCAGCGCTGAGGAGTGTGAGCGTTTGGGCGCACACGCTGATCCTGACCGGCGAGTTGACTCATCGCTCGGCCCACATGCTCGAAGTAGAGATAGAGCGTCTTTGCGAGCAAGGAGTCACCGACATCACGCTGGATCTACGTCAGCTCACGTGCATCGACTCGATCGGGGTGGCGGTGATCTCGTTTCGTTGCGATCTCTGCCGACGACTGGGATATGGCTTTACGCTGATTCCTGGATCACGAATCATCCACCGCGCCTTCGAACAGGCCGGCGTCATCGATTTGCTGCCGTTTCAAGGCGATGAGGTCGCGGCCCGTCGATTGCGCGCTTCGATACCCGACCAGCGTTCGGCTGACCGCAAACCGAGAGGGGCCAGCCGGTGACGCGACCCAACCGTTGCTAGGCGACCGGCTTCCGCGCCATTTGATGGCGTACGCGGTCCCGCGAGTCGGCATAACGCAAGGCCTCATACGCGATCAACGCGGTCAGCAGCGCCGCGAGGATCGCCAGGGTGGCGATCGCCGGCAGGGTCGCGCCGGCGGGCAGCAGCGCAAGCAGCACGAGCGCGCAAACCAGGCGCCGTCGGCTCAGTGTGTGCATATTTCGCAGCCGGAACGCGACATGCGCGAGCAGGTACATCGCGGCACCGCCCAGCAATGCGGCCGCCGGTACGAGCTTCAGCGGGTCGTCGACGTGCACGATCGTCCGCTTCATCCCGACCGACCAACAGGGCCTTCAGCATCCCTTCCCACGTCGGCGTCCGCGTGATCAGCGTCGTGCACTGCGTCAGCGCCAAGACGAACACAAGATCGAAGAACAGCTCGAGCGGCGTCACCCGCTCGCCCTCGCGCATCACCGCCGTCAGGTGCGGGACACGACTGGACGCGGTGGTGCTCACCCCCTCATCTTTGCAAGCCGCCGCCCCCGCCAAGGAGCGGCGCGACAAACGGCGCCGCGCCGAGCCCGTCCCAGGCTCAGCGCGACCGTCAGCTCAGCCTCCCAACTCCTCGGATGCCGTGCGGAACCTGGCCATCTGCCCGCCCAGCGCTTCATCGGTAAACGCGTCGATCACCCCGATGTTGTCGACGATCAACGCCGCCCGGGTGACCAGACGCTGGAAGTCCTCGCTCCCACGGATCTCGTTCAGCGAGGCGCGGGCGCCGCGCAGCACGATGAACCCCCCGAGGTCACCGCCGTGGGGGGCGAGGAGCACCGGTTCGAAGCTGTCGATCCGGCCGTCCTGCTGCAACTTGCCGTAGTACGTGAGGGTCTCCTGAAAAACCTCCAGCGACTTGAGCTCGCGACCCCGCACTACAGGGCCCCAGCCGAGGAACAATGCGTCACCAGCCATGTTCAATCCTTCCTGTCGGAATAGAAGCAATCAAGGCTACTCCGACCCGGCAAGTCCGTCGAGACGACAATCGACGTCGCCCGAGCGGTCCGAGCGCGTCCGGCGCCTACCCCTCTTCGCCGACCGCCACCCGCGAAGGGGCCTCACCCCAGAGCTGCTCCAGCCGGTAGAAAGCGCGTGTCTCGGGCGTGAAGATGTGCACGACCACGTCCAGATAATCCATCAGGATCCAGTCCCGCTTGCTCAGACCCTCCACTCGGCGCGGCTGGATGTCGTGCTCGTGCTTACACCCCTCCAGGATGCCGTCATGGATCGCCTTCGTCTGTCGCTCGGTGTTCCCCGTGCAGATGAGGAAGTAGTCGGTGTAGCCGAGCACGCCGCGCAGGTCGAGCTCCACGATCTCGCCGGCCTTCTTATCCGAGGCATACCGCGCGATCTCGGCGACCAGCTCCTCCGGCTTCACCCCGCCGCCGCCTTCGCCTGGGCGTCCGCCGTCGCACGGTACAGATCGTGCTCGGCGATGTACTCCGCGACCGCCGGCCCCACCAGCTCCTCCACCGGCCTGCCTTCGGCCACACGCTCGCGCACCATCGAGGAGGAGATCTCGACCATCGGCATCTCCAGGAATGCCACCCTGGCCGTGAGTGCGCTCAGCGCCCCCAGCACCTCCTCGCGCGCGGCATCCTCGCGCGCGGCCACCGCCAAGTCCGCCAGCCCGAGCAGCGCCTGCGGTTCGCGCCAATCCGGCAGCGTGCGCGCCATGTCCGCTCCTACGATGAACGTCAGCTTTGTCTCTCGATGGCTCGCATGGATCGCTCTCAAGGTATCCACCGTATAGGACGGGCCGCCGCGCTCGATCTCCAGGTCGCAGGTTTCGAGCCCGGCCTCGTCGCCGAGGGCCAGCCGGCACATCCGCAGGCGTTGCCCGGGACCGGGGTCCACCTCCACTCCCTTGTGCGGCGCGCCGTGCGCCGGCATCAGCAGTACGCGCTCCAAACCCAGCTCCTCACGCGCGTACAGCGCCAGCGCCAGATGCCCCAGATGCGGCGGGTTGAACGTCCCACCGAGGATGCCCAGCCCCGATCGGAGATCGGCCGGCGCCACGGGCCCCTCAGGCACGGACGTGTCCGTCACCTTCCACCAGATACTTGAACGTGCACAGCTCCCGCAGCCCGATCGGCCCACGCACGTGCAGCTTCTGCGTCGAGTTCCCGATCTCCGCCCCCATCCCGAACTCGCCCCCGTCGGTGAACCTGGTCGAGGCGTTCACATACACGCAGGCCGCGTCCACCCCCAACTGGAAGGCCCGGGCGCTGTCGGTGTCGCGGGTCACGATCGCCTCGGAATGCCCGCTCCCGTAGCGGCCGATGTGCTCGATCGCCTCCTCCTTCGACCCGACGACCTTCACGGCCAGCGTCATCGCCAGATACTCCGTTCCCCAGTCCTCCTCGGTAGCCGTCTCGACCGTCCCGGCGGGCTCCGGCGCCAGCGCCTGCGTGCGCTCATCGCCGCGGACCGTCACACCTGCGTCGCCGAGCGCACGGGTGATGCGCGGGACGAACTCCGCCGCGATGTCCTCGTGGATCAGCAGCGTCTCCGCGGCGTTGCACACGCCCGGGCGCTGCACCTTCGCGTTCAGCACGATCCGCTCAGCGGAGTCCTCGTCGGCGGAGGCGTCCACGTACACGTGGCAGTTGCCCGAGGCCGCGTAGATCACCGGCACCGTCGCCACCTCCTCCAGTGCCGCCTTCAAGCCCTCGCCCCCGCGCGGGATGATCAGATCGACCACTCCCTTCTGGGTGGCCAGCTCGGCCAGCGACCGGCCTGTGCCCCCTCCGGGGGTGCGCCCGCCACCCGCCACCAAGCTCACGCAACCCTCCGGCAACCCACCGGCCACCGCGGCGCCGGACGCGATCCGCGCGAGCGCCTCATTCGAGTGAAGCGCCGAAGAGGAGCCCCTGAGGACGATCGCGTTGCCCGACTTCAGGCACAGGGCGGCGGCGTCGATCGTCACGTTCGGCCGCGCCTCGTAGACAACCGCCACCACTCCCAGCGGCACCCTCACCTTGCGCACGTCCAGCCCATTGGGAAGGCGATGTCCGTCGATCACCTCGCCCACCGGGTCGCCGAGCGCCACGATCTGGCGCACCGCCTTCGCGATCCCCGCGATCCGCTCCTCGTCCAGTCGCAGGCGGTCAAGCAGAGCCTCGCTCAGGTCGGCCTCCCGCCCCAGGCGCATGTCCAGCTCATTGGCCTCCAGGATTTCAGGCGTCCGCTCCTCCAACGCCACCGCGATCCCCTCCAGCGCCGCGTTCTTCGTCGCCGTGTCCACCCGCGCCAACGCTTTCGCCGCACGCTTGGCCGCACGGCAGATGTCCGCGACGGGCGAGATGACGGTGGCCATGGACTAAGGGTAGGTGCTCAGCCGACCACGAGGTAGTCGCGGTGCACGGCCTCGTCGGTGGCGTGCGGCAGGATCTCGCGCACCGCCTCGGACTTCATGCCGATCACCCTCCCCAGCTCGGAGGTCGAGTAGTTGCAGATGCCCTTCGCGACCCTCCGCCCGGATATGGCCTCGCCGTCGCCGCGAACCACGATCTCGACCGCGTCCCCCGCGTCGAACTTCCCCTCCACCGCCACGATGCCGACCGGCAGCAGGCTGGCGCTCCCGTCGCGCAGGGCCTTCGCCGCGCCCTGGTCGATCACGAGCGTGCCGTGTGCCGGCTTCGCGTACTTCAGCCACAGCTTGAACGAGCTGTGCCCGGTCTCGCGCGGCGTGAACATCGTGCCCTCGCGGCTCCCGTCGAGCACTGCCTCGAGCGCCCCCTCGCGCAAGCCGTTGCAGATCACCGTCGCGATGCCCGCCGCCGTGGCCATGTCGGCGGCGACCACCTTCGAGCGCATCCCCCCCGAGCCCAGCGGCGAGGTGCTGTGGCCGATCTCCAACTCCTCCAAAGCCCCGAAGTCGCCGACCTCCTCAACCAGCGTGGCGTCGCTGTCCAATCGCGGATCGGCGCTGTAGAGACCGTCGATGTCGGTCAGCAACACGAGCAGATCGGCGGACACCAGGATCGCCACCTGAGCTGCCAGGAAGTCGTTGTCGCCGAAGGAGATCTCATCGGTCGCGGTCGTGTCGTTCTCGTTCGCCACCGCCACCACGCGCCAGTCCAGCAGCTTGCCAAAGGTCTGCCTGGCGTTCAGATAGTGCGTCCTGGCGCTCAAATCGCCGATCGTCAACAGCACCTGCGCGCTCGTCACCTCGCGCTCACGCAGCAGCTCGTCATATACGCGATACAGCTTTCCCTGCCCCACGGCGCTCGCGGCCTGCAACTCGTCGATCGCCGCCGGGCGCACCCCCAGGCCCAGCACGCGCATCCCACGGGCGATCGCGCCGCTGGAGACCAGCACCACCTCATCGCCGTCGCTGTGCAGCCCCGCGACCGCGTCGCAGATGCGTGCGAGCACCTCCCCCCGCAACTCGCCGCTGTCCTCGGCGACGATACTCGACCCCAGCTTGATCACGACTCGTCTCATCACGCGAGAGCTTATGCGGGACCGCCTACCTCGGCGCTTCCGGATCGAGCTCGAACGTCACCCCGCCGACCTCCAGCTCGTCGCCGGGCTCGAAACCCTCCGCCTCCAACGCCCCCATCACGCCGATCCGCCGCAGCCGTTCCTCCAGATATGCCATCGCGTCCTCGTTCTCGATGTCATACCTCTGCAGCAGCCGCTCGATCCCCTTGCCTCGCACCGCGAACGCCCGCGGTCCTGTGCGTTCGACCATAAAGCCCTTCCCGGCCGCGGGCCGGAACACCATGTACTCGACCAGCTCCTCACCCCCTCCTCCTCCCTCTCCTGCCTGCCAGCCCGGCACGCCTGCCTGCCCGCCCGGCACGCGCGTACTCGACTCGCCCGCCATCGCACCCACGCCGCCGGCCTGTGCCGGC
>DASRKZ010000066.1:0-16276 GCA_035648675.1 Solirubrobacteraceae bacterium | reverse complement strand
CACGTCCTCCGCCCCCGCCGCCGCCGCTACCGACACCGGCGAGCTCCTGTGCCGACTTGCCCGCGACATCCGGGTCCTCGGACAGGCGCAGGCCGATGCGGCCGCGCTCGCGGTCCACCTCGACCACGCGGACGTTGATCTCATCGCCCTTGTTGAGCACGTCCTCGACGCTCTCCACGCGCTGGCCGGGCGAGACGTTGGAGATGTGCAGCAGGCCGTCGGTGCCCTTCGCGAGCTCGATGAACGCGCCGAAGGTCGTCGTCTTGACGACCTTTCCGACGTACTCGTCGCCGACCTCGACCTCCTTCATCATCACCCGCACGCGCTCCACGAGCGCGTCGCCGAGCTCGCCGTTGGCCGAGTAGATCAGCACCTGGCCGTCGTCGTTGACGTCGATCTGTGATTCGAACTCGTCGGCGAGGCCCCTGATCGTTTCGCCGCCCTTGCCGATCAGCAGGCCGATCTGCGACGGATCGATCTGGATCGTCTGGATCCGCGGCGCGAACTGGCTGAGCTGCTCGCGCGGGGTCTTGATGACGTCGGCCATCTTGCCGAGAATGAACGTGCGGGCCTCTTTTGCCTGGGCGAGCGCGTCGCGCAGGATCTCGAACGTGACGCCCGTGATCTTGATGTCCATCTGTAGCGCCGTGATGCCGCGCTCGGTGCCGGCGACCTTGAAGTCCATGTCTCCCAGGTGGTCCTCGACACCGGCGATGTCGGTCAGGACGATGTAGTCATCGCCCTCCTTGATCAGGCCCATCGCGATACCGGCGACGGGGCGTTTGATCGGCACTCCGGCGTCCATCAGCGACAGCGAGGAGCCGCACACCGAGGCCATCGAGGAGGAGCCGTTTGACTCGAGGATGTCCGAGACCACGCGGATCGAGTAGGGGAACTCCTCGATCGAGGGCACCATCGGCGCGAGTGCGCGCTCGGCGAGCGCGCCGTGACCGATGTCGCGGCGCTTGACGCCACCCATGCGGCCAGCTTCTCCGACCGAGAACGGCGGGAAGTTGTAGTGGTGCCAGTAGTACTTTTTGGTCTCCAGGCCGAGCGTGTCGAGGCGCATCTCCTCCTTCAGCGTGCCCATCGCCACGACGCTGAGCGCCTGCGTCTGCCCGCGCGTGAACAGCGCCGAGCCGTGCGTGCGCGGCGTCACGCCGACCTCGATCGTGATGTCGCGGATCTCGTTCTCGCCACGGCCGTCCGGGCGCTTCTTGTGGACGGCGATGCGCTCGCGGATGATCGACTTCTCGAGCTTGTCGAAGGCCATCTGCACCGCTGCGCGCTTCTGTTTGGCGCTCTTCAGCTGATCCTCGGATGCTCCCTCGGGAGCGCTCGGGGCGTGCTGCTCGAGGATCTGAGCCTCGACCGCCTTCGTGGCCTCCTGGCGGTCGAGCTTGTCCTGCACCTGTGTCGCGTCCTGGAGCGCCGAGCCGTGCGAGGCGCGGATCTCCTCGAGAACCTGCGGGTCAACCTGGATCGTCTCGAAGACTTTCTTCTCCTTGCCAACCTTCGCGGCCAACTCGCGCTGTAGCGCGCAGAGCTTCTTGATCTCCGCGTGGGCGATGTCGAGCGCGTCGAGGATCTCGGCCTCGGGGATCTCGTTGGCGCCCGCCTCGACCATCAGGATGGCCTCCTCGGTGCCGGCGACGATCAGATCGAGGTCCGAGGGGTTCTCGGCATCCGGTAGCAGATCAGGCTCCTGCGGGTTGACGACGAAGTTGCCGTCGATCTTGCCGATCCGCACCGCGCCGACAGGCGTCGGCAGCGGGATGTCGGAGATCATCAGCGCCGTCGAGGCACCGTTCATCGCGAGGATGTCATAGGGGTGGACGTGGTCGATCGAGAGCGGGATCGCCACGAGCTGCGTGTCATAGCGCCATTCCTTCGGGAACAGCGGACGAATCGGACGGTCGATCATGCGCGCGGTCAGCGTGCCCTTCTCACCGGGGCGACCCTCACGCTTGAAGAACGAGCCCGGGATTTTGCCGGAGGCGTACATGCGCTCCTCGACATCCACCGTCAGCGGGAGGAAGTCGACGTCGCGGAGGCTCCCCGCGACGGCGGTGCACAGAACCATCGTGTCGCCCTGGCGGACGACGACCGCGCCGGATGCCTGCTTGGCCATCCTGCCGGTCTCAAAGGAAATCTCGCTACCGGCAATCTCCACGGAGACGCGCGTAATTCCATCACTACTCATATTCACTGCCTTCCTGTACCGCCCGTCGGTCGGCGGTCTGTTTCTTTTTTATTTTCCGAACGGACGGAGCTTAGCGGACGGCCGGCAGTGGCAATGCGCTCGAACATCATTCGCATTACTGGGTGCTGCATCTCAGTAAAGCGCACGGAATCCGGGAGACGAACGATGCGTCAGGCGGGGTTTGCGTTACCGAAGGCGATGCTCACGCCCTCGCGCAGGAGCTCGACGCTGGGCAGCTCGCCCGGCATCGGCGCCTGATAGCTCCAGCGCACGATCCCATCGGCGTCCACCGCGACGAGCGCGCGCTCGGGAAAGCCACCTTCGTGGAGTACTCCGAACGCCTTGCACGCCGCGCCCTTGGGCTCGAAGTCCGACAGCTGCTCGATGCTCACGCCGAGCTTCTCCTTGAAAGCCTGCTGGGAGAAGCTCGAGTCGCAGGAGACGCCGTACAGCTTCGTCATCCCACCCTCGAGGAGGTCGGGAAGCGCGGCCTCATACAGCTGCAGCTGGTCGGTGCAGACGGGACTGAACGCGAACGGGTAGAAGACCAGCACGGTCCGCTCGCCCTTCAGATCCTGCCCCGTGACGCTGCCCCCGTCTTCGGCGGCGAGCTTGAAGCTTGGAACCGGGGTGCCGGGGTCGATGACGCTCATCGCCCGGGCCGCCCTACTTACGCAGGCCGAGCTCTTTGATCAGCGCGCGGTAGCCCTCGAGGTCCCTGCGGCGCAGGTAGTCGAGGAAGCGGCGGCGGCGACCGACGAGCATCAGCAGCCCCCGGCGCGAGTGATGGTCCTTGGACTGCTCGCGCAGGTGCTCGGTCAGATGGTTGATGCGCTCGGTCAGCAGCGCGACCTGGACCTTGGTGGAGCCCATGTCCTGCTCATTGGAGCCGAACTTCCCGGCGATCTCGCGCTTGCGCTCAGTTGTTATCGCGGCCATAGGCGGGCACGGTAGCAGACGGCCCGCTCGCTCAATCCACCTGCGCGACGCTCTGAGCGATCTCGCGTGTGCGCTCCACGTCGCTGTGCATCTGCTCGATCAGCGCCTCGGGCGTCTCGAAACGGCGCTCGCCGCGCAGGCGCTCGAGGAAATCCAGGCGCAGATCCCGCCCGTAGAGGTCGCCGTCGAAGTCGAGGATGTAGGCCTCGATCAGCTCACCACGACCGGTCTGAAAGGTCGGGCGCACGCCGATCGAGACCGCCGCCGGACGGCCGTCGGCGAGACACGCGTAGACCCCGTGACCGGGACAGGCGAGCAGCTCGTCGGGAACGAGGTTGGCGGTCGGGAAGCCCAGCTCGCGGCCCAGCTCGTCTCCATGCACCACCTCGCCGCGCAACTGAAAGGGTGCGCCCAGGAGCTCCGCCGCCGGGGCCACCTCGCCGGCGAGCACCAGGCCCCGGATGTGGCTGGAGGAGACGATCTCCCCGTCCGCCTCCAACAGCGGGTGCACGACGGTCACGAAGCGCCCATCCGCCGCGAGCAGCCGCGGGTCGCCTTGGGCCTTGTGGCCGAAGCGGAAGTTCTCGCCGATCGCCACCCGTCTCGCCCCGAGCGCTCCCACGAGCACCTCGTCGATGAACTCATCGGCCGTGCGCGTCGCAAAGCCGGCGTCGAAGGGGATCACGATCAGCTCCTCGACGCCCAGCGCCTCGATCAGCTCCGCCTTGCGCCCGAGCGCCGTCAACAGCTTAGGTGTGTGCTGGGGGGCGACCACCGAGACCGGGTGCGGATCGAACGTGAGCACGCTGTTTGAGCCCTCGATCACCTCGCGGTGTCCGAGGTGGACGCCGTCGAAGGTGCCCACCGCCACGCTGCGCCCGTCGCTTCGCTCCTGGACATCGGGCAGGCGCGTGATCTTCACGGGGGCAAGCCTATTTGGGTAGCCTCGCCAGCGCTTGGTCAAGCGCGATCAGCGGCGGATCGAGCCACGGCTCGCCACGGCGGGGCGGCCCTACCGCGTCGCGCACGTCGAACGGTCCGATCGCCGTGCGCCGCAACTCGAGGCAGTAGCCATCGTTCAGATCGGCGATCAGCGAGCGCACGTAGGTGCCCGCCGAGCATTCGATCAGGTATCCGGCCCGCTCCGGCTCCCCGGGCTGTGTGCCGGCCTCGCGCCAGAGCTGCTCGAAGCGGTAGACGCTCACGATCCGCTCGGGCATCTCGAAGTGCTCGCCGCGACGCGCGCGACGGTAGGCGCGCTCGCCGCCGATCTTCACCGCCGAGTACAGCGGTGGTCGCTGGCGGATCTCGCCCGTCGGCAGCTCCGGTGGATCGGCCGGCACGCGTCCGGTCTCGGTGATCTCGCCCTCCGTGTCCCCCGTGCTCGATAGCGCCCCCAACCGTGCCACCGTCTCGTAGCGCTTGCGCAGCTCCATCATCTGGCGCTGGGCTTTCGTCGCCTTCCCGACGAGCACGATCAGCAGGCCGGTGGCGAACGGGTCGAGCGTGCCGGCGTGCCCGGTCTTTGCCCCGTCGAGCGCGCGCCGCACCGCCGCGACCACGTCGTGGGAGGTGATCCCGGCCGGCTTGTCGATCAGCAGGACGCCGTCCATCGGCGCGCCGGCGGGGCTCAGGCGAGTGTCGCGGTCGCGTGGCCGTCCGGGGCGGCATGCAGTTGCGCGGCGAGCGCACCACGCAGGAACGCGATCAGCTCGTCGAGCTCGAGCGTCGTGGAGAAACCGGCCGCGCGCCGGTGTCCTCCGCCCCCCTGCGCCCGTGCGATCACCGACACGTCCACATCGTCGTCGGTGGCGCGCAGCGAGACTTTGCGCTGGCCCTTGCGCTCGCCGCTAGTCAGCTCGCGTATGAGCGCCGCGAGCTTCGTGCCCTGCAACGCCCGCAGGTGGTCGATGATGCCCTCCGAGTAGCTCTCCTCGGCGTCGGTCTTATGAAAGTCCTCGGCGCTCAGCGCGACCATTGTCAGCGCGCCGGCGTCGAACCGCTGTGCCTGGCTGAGCGCCAGCGCCAGCAGCGCCAGCTTGCCCTCCGGAATCTCCTCGTAGAGCCTTCTGTAGACGGCCTGCACGTCGACGCCGGCCGTGATCAGATCCGCGGCCATCTCGTGGGCCCGCGGCCCGGTGTTCTCGTACATGAAGCGCCCGGTGTCGGTGATCAGCCCTACGTACAGCGCCTCAGCCACAGCCGGGGTCGGGCGCACCCCCAGGCCACGCATCAGATCCCAGACGATCTCCGCCGTGCAGGAGGCGCCCGGCACGACGTGGTCGAGCGTCCCGAAGCGGGTGTTGTCGTGGTGATGGTCGATGTTCAGCAGGTGCCTACCACCGTGTAGGACGCTCGCCGAGTTGCGATCGATGTTGCCGCAGTCCAGGAACACGACGGTGCGCTCGGCCACATCCGCCGGAGGCGCCTGGATCAGGCCGTCGAGCGCGAAGAAACGGTACTCCAGGGGCAGCGGCAGGTCCTCGGGCGCGATGAACATCGCCGAGTCCTTGCCGAGCGCGCTCAGCAGTCCCTGCATCCCGACGAGCGATCCCAGCGCGTCGCCGTCGGGGCGCTCGTGCGCGGCGAGCACGAAGCGGGAGTCCTCACGAATCCGCTCGAGCACTCGCTCACGTGTCACCTCTGTGCTCTCGCCGTCGCTCATGATTCCTGGTCGATCTCGTCGATCAGCGCATCGACGCGCAGCGCGCGGTCGGTCGTATCGTCGTAGTGCAGCTCGAGCGTCGGCGTACGCTTCAGGTGCAGTTCGCTCGCCACCTTCCGCTGCAGAAAACCGTGCGCGCTGCGCAGCCCCGCCATCGTGGCCTCACGTCGTTCGGCGTCCCCGAGCACGCTCACGTACACGCGGGCATGGCTCAGATCGGCGCTGGTTCTCACATCGGTCACGGTCACAAATCCCACTCGAGGGTCCTTCAACTCTCCAACCGCGTCGCCAAGCACCTGGCGAATCGCCTCATCGACGCGGCGCATACGTCCCGAGCTCATCCTACCGGGACCCGCTCAGCTCAGCTCGCGCTCCACGTGGCGCGTCTCGTATGTCTCGAGCAGGTCGCCCTCGCGCAGATCTTGGAAGTTCGTCAACAGGATGCCGCACTCAAAGCCGGAGGAGACCTCGCGCACGTCCTCGTTAAAGCGGCGCAGGCTGGCGATCGTCGTGTCGTAGATCACAGTGCCCTCACGCACCACGCGCACCTTCGCGCCGCGGGTGACCTTGCCCTCGCTGACGTGCGATCCCGCGATCGTCCCGATCTTCGAGGCGCGGAACAGCTGGCGCACCTCGGCCTGGCCCAGCGCGCTCTCCACCTCGGCCGGCTCGAGCATCCCCTGCATCGCGGCACGCAGCTCTTCGATCGCCTTGTAGATCACCGAGTAGGAGCGGATCTCGACTCCCTCGCGATCGGCCACCTGGCGAGCATCGCCGACCGGACGCACGTTGAATGCCAGGATCACCCCGTTGGAGGCGGCGGCGAGCATCGCGTCGGACTCGTTGATCCCACCGACGCCGCGGTGGATGATGTTGACCTTCACCTCGCCCTGCGGGAGCTTTGCGATCTCGTCCTCGATCGCCTCGAGCGAGCCGGCCACGTCGGCCTTGACGACCAGGCTGAGCTCCTTGACCTGACCCTCCTGGGCGAGCTTGAAGACATCCTCCAGCGACATCTTGCGACCCGAGCGCCGGGCGAGCGCCTCGGTCTTCAGGCGGTTCGCGCGCTCGCCGGCGAGCTGGCGCGCACGCCGCTCGTTCTCGACCACGCGCACGAGTTCCCCGGCCTCCGGAACGCCATCGAAGCCGAGCACCTCCACCGGCTGACCCGGCGAGGCTTCCTTCACGCGCGCACCGGTGAAATCGTGCATCGCGCGGACCCGTCCGAAGTGCGCGCCGGCGACGAGCGCGTCACTCACGCGCAGCGTTCCGCGCTGAATCAGGACGCTCACCACCGGTCCCCGCCCGGGATCGAGCTTTGACTCGATCACCGTGCCCGAGGCCTCCGCATCGCTGTTGGCCTTCAGCTCCTCCAGGTCGGTCACCACCTGAATCGTGTCGAGCAGCGAGTCCAAGCCCTCGCGGGTCTTCGCGCTGACGTCCACGAACTCGATCTCGCCTCCCCACTCCGCCGGCTGCAGCCCGTGCTGGGTCATCTCCGTGCGCACCCGCTCGGGCTGGGCGCCCTCCTTGTCGATCTTGTTCACCGCCACGACGATCGGCACGTCCGCCGCGCGGGCATGGTCGATCGCCTCCTCGGTCTGGGGCTTGACGCCGTCGTCGGCTGCCACCACGATCACCACAACATCGGTCACCCGCGCGCCGCGGGCGCGCATCGCGGTGAACGCCTCGTGACCGGGCGTGTCCAGGAAGGTGACGACCTTGCCGCCGTGGTGGACCTGGTAGGCGCCGATGTGCTGGGTGATGCCGCCCGCCTCACCGGCGGCCACCTCGGTCTCGCGGATCGCGTCCAGCAATGAGGTCTTCCCGTGGTCGACGTGACCCATGATCGTGACCACCGGGGGGCGCTCGACCATGTCCTCCTCGACATCCTCGAACACCGGCTCGACCTCGACATCGTCCGCGGCATGGACGATCTCGATTTTCTTGTCGAACTCGTCGGCGAGCACCTGGATCGCGTCGTCGGACAGCGTCTGTGTGAGCGTCGCCATCTCGCCGAGCATCATCAGCTTCTTGATCACCTCGGGCACCGGCACGCCGAGGTACTCGGCGACATCCTTCACCGTCGAGCCAGAGTTGACGCGAATCAGATCTGTCGCCTCCATCGCGGCCGCGTCGATCGGGGCGATCGTGTCGTCGTAGGTGCCGCGGCGTCGGCGTCCGCGGCGCGGACGGCGCTGGGGCTGATTGGCCGGGCCTCCCTGCTGACGGCGGGATGCTTGGGAATCGATCACCACGCGCCTGCGCCCGCCCGGCCCGACACCACCGGGTGTCCGCTCGCCGGTGCGTGAGTCGCGCGTGGGCCGCACGCGCTCGCCGGCGGCGTTCACTCCGTCGGCGGCCTGAGCGCCCGCGGCGCCGTCGGCAGGCGCGGTGGCCGGCGTGCCGTCGGGAGCCGGTGCGGCTACAGGGGTTTGGGCGGCGACCGGTGTGGGAGGCGCCTTCGCGGCGGGCGCGGGCGCGGGCGCCTTCGCTTGAGCGGCGGGTGTGCCGTTGCTGGCAGCGCCGTTGGTGCCGAGCGCCTTCAGCGCGAGCGCCTCGTCGACCGAGGATGCCGCTGCCTTCGCCTCGACACCGGCAGCCTTCAGCTTCTCCAGCAATTCCTTGCTGGAGAGACCCTGCTCCTTCGCGATCTCGTGTACGCGCTTCTTCGTCATCGGCTTATCGATTCTACGAGCTCAGGATTGATCGCCGATTCGTCGGAGATCTGACAGCGCAGCGCTCGCGCCAGAGCACGGCGTCGCGCGGCCAGCGCCACGCACTCGACGGAGGGTCCTCCGGAGGTGCCTTCACGACAGAGGTAGGCCCCGCGGCCGGGCATCGTGCCTGCTCTGTCGAGCACCGCCCGCCTGACACGGACCTCGCCCTCGCCCTCGCCGACCAATCTCTGATCGCTCACCGCCAGACGCACCAGCTCGGACTTTGGCGCGACGCGACCGCACCCAACGCAACGGCGCTGGGGCACGTGCACCCCTATGGCGTCTGCTCCTCAACGGCCGCCTGCGCCGCCGGCGCCTCGACCGCCTGCTCCGCGGGCGCCGGGGCCTCCTCCTCGCCGGAGTCCGGCGGGTCGGCGAGCGCCTGTGCGACAGGCACCTCATTCGGCTCCTCTGCCGGGGCGTCCTCGCCGCCGGGAGTGAGATCGGCGATCTGGTCGCCCTCGATGTTCGTGAGCGCCTGATGGGTATCCAGCCCGCAGTAGCGCGAGGCGGGCAGCGAGGCGTTCGGGCAGCGTCGCCCGTTGGAGAGGATTGCGGCACAGCGACCCTGGACCTCCTCCTCCTCGTAGCCGTGCTCGGCCTCCTCGGCGGCAAACTCGCTCTCCGAGCGGATATCCACACGCCAGCCGGTCAACCGCGCCGCGAGCCGCGCGTTCTGGCCCTCGCGGCCGATCGCCAGCGAGAGTTGATCGTCGGGCACGATCACGGTCGCCTGCTTGGCCTCGTCGTCGACGAGCACCTCGCGTACCCGCGCCGGTGAGAGAGCCTTGGCGACGAACCGCGCGGGCTCGTCGTTGAAGGGGATGATGTCGATCTTCTCGCCGCGCAGCTCGGAGACGACCATGCGCACACGCGAGCCGCGCGGGCCGACGCAGGCGCCGACCGGGTCGACGCCGTCGGTGTTCGAGACGACCGCGATCTTCGAGCGATAGCCCGGCTCGCGGGCCACGTTGGCGATTTCGACGAGCCCGTCGGCGATCTCCGGGACCTCCAGCTCGAACAGCTTCTTGATCAGCTCGGGGTCGCGCCGGGAGACGATGATCGACGGTCCCTTGGTCGACGGCGAGACCTCCTTGATCACGGCCTTGATCCGCTGGGAGTGGTCGTAGCGCTCGCCCTCGACCTGCTCGGACTTGGGGAGCAGCGCCTCCACCCGTTCGCGCAGCTGCACGAGCGTGTAGCGGGAGTCGGACTGCTGGACGATGCCCGTGATCAGCTCGCCGACACGGTCGCGGTACTCCTCGAACATCATGTCCCGCTCGGCCTCGCGGATGCGCTGCAGGATCACCTGCTTGGCGGTCTGCGCGGCGATCCGGCCGAAGTCGTCCGGCGTGACGTCCTGTTCCTCGATCTGATCGCGGTATTCCTCGAACTTCTTCGGGTCGATTTCCGGTTCCTCGGGCTCGCGCATCTCGCCCGTCTCGGGATCGACCGTGGTTTCCTCGTCGATCGTCTCGACGATCAGATGCGCCTCGAGGCGTTCGGGGATGATCAGTTCGATGACGCGGAAGTCGGCCGTCTCGCGGTCCATCTCCACGCGTGCGTACTTGGCCGAGCCGGGCTGCTTCTTGTAAGCCGACAGCAGGGCGTCCTCGAGCGCGATCATCAGCTTCTCGGGCTCGATCCCCTTCTCGCGCGCCAGCGCGTGCATGGCTTCCAGGATTTCGCGTGACATGGCTACTCCTCGACCAGGTTCGAACGGCGGATCTCCGAGTAGGGGATCGCGATGACGCCCCCATCGGCTGCCAGGGTGATCTCATCCTCGGAGGCTCCCACCAGCTCGCCGGTGAAGCTGCTGGCGGATCTCCGATCGCTCGCATGCTCGACCGGGCGTGGATGGCGGGTCCTGACCCGCGCGCGGCGACCGACGAACCGGCGGAAGTGGGCGGGCTTGCTCAGGGGACGCTCGCCACCCGGGGAGGAGACCTCCAGCGAGTAGCGCTCGCGCTCGTCGCTCAGCAGCGCGGTGACCCGCTCGCACAAGGCGAGCGTCACACCCTCGGGATGATCGATGAACACGCGCAGGCACCTGCCGCCGAGAACCTCGGCGAGCAGCACCTCGACATCGGGCTCGCTCTGGGCGAGGCGTCTCTCGATATCTGTTTGTAGCGGGGTCATCAACTCACTCCTTACGCAAAAAAAGCGGGCGGGCGCCCACTCTCATACGACAACCGGCGTCTGCACGCAGGCACGAAAGCTCTCCGTCGAGCATAGCATCGGGGCGGCGCCCGATAGCCCTCGCCGGCCGAGTTCAGGCGCGGCGGGCACGGTCTCGGTAAAGGCGATAGTCCTCGCGCTCGGGGCGCAACGAGCATGCAAGCGCCAGGGGATTGCGGGCCTCTCGATGGCGGCCGAGCAGTTGCAGCGAACGGCCGAGGCAGAAGAGGGCGTAGTCGTTGGTGGGAGCTCTCGCGGCGATCGCCCGGAACTCCTCGGCGGCGCCTGCGTAGCGCTGCGCATGGAACAGCGCCCTTCCCAACGCCTCACGAATCGACGCCTTATCCGGTTCGAGATCTCGCGCTTTGCTCAAGGGCACGATCGCCGCCTCGTGGTCACCGTGCTCGAGCAGCTCTCGTCCGCGTTGATAGAGGTCGTAGACACTCTCCATCGTGGGTGATTTTAACGGCTCGAGCGCAGGTTCTCGACGACATCGAGGATTGCCTCGGCGATCTGCGCCTTGCTCGCCCGCGGCACCTCCTGGCGCTCGATCTGAGCGCCGCCGCTCGACGCGCTGAGGATGGTGACCTCGTTGGTGTCGACATCGAAGCCGATGTCCTCGCGCGAGATGTCGTTGACGACGAGCGCGTCCAGCCGCTTGGCGGTCAGCTTGCCCTGCGCCTGTGCGACGGCGCCGGCTCCGTGCTCCGCGGCAAAGCCGACGAGCGTCTGGCCATCGCGCCGACGAGACGCGAGGCCGGCGAGCACGTCCGCCGTCGGCTCGAGCACGAGCTCCAGGCGATCGCGCTCGGACTTCTTGATCTTTCCGTTCGCCGGCGCCGCGGGCGTGAAGTCGGCGACGGCGGCGGCCATCAGCAGCACGTCACACTCCGCGAACTCCTCCTCGCAGGCCCGCTCCAGCTCGGCGGCCGTGATGACCCCGCGCAGGCTCACCCCGGCGGGGGCCGACAGCGCAACGTTCGCCGCCACGAGCGTCACCTCGGCTCCGCGGGCCCGCGCGGCCCGCGCCAGGGCGAAGCCCATGCGCCCGGAGGAGCTGTTGCCGATGAACCGCACGCTGTCGATCGGCTCGCGTGTGCCTCCGGCCGTAACGAGCACCTTCAACCCGCGCCAGCTCTCGGTGGCCGGGTCCCCGATCGGAGATCGGCCGGCAAGCACCGCTTCGCAGGCCTCCAACAGCCGCGCGGGCTCGGCCAGGCGCCCCACCCCCGCCTCGCCCATCGAGGCCAACCATCCGGTGCCCGGCTCGACGATCTCCACTCCCCGGTCGCGCAACACCTCGAGGTTGGCCCGGGTGGCCTGGTTCTCATACATGTGGTTGTTCATCGCGGGCGCCACCACCACCGGGCAGGTGGCGGCCAGCGCACAGCTGCTCAGCAGGTTGTCGGCCAGCCCATGGGCGAGCTTCGCAAGCGTGTTCGCCGAGGCGGGAGCGATCAGGTAGATCTCCGCGTTGCCCACCAACGCCAGGTGGCTCAACGGCTCATGAGCCGGCGGCTCCTGCCCGGGAAATGCCCCCCGCGCCGGGTCACGCTCGAACTCGCTGCTCAACACCGGTGCCCCCGTGAGCGCCTCAAACGAAGCGGCGCCCACGAACCGTTTGCTCGCGGGCGTCTGCACAACCCGCACCGAATGCCCGGCCGCCGTCGCCAGGCGCACGAACTCAAGCGACTTATACGCGGCGATGCCGCCGCTCACGCCGAGCAGGATTCGAGACATGGCTTGGGTTTTAGTGGCCGCAGCAGGAACTGGCAAGCCGTGATCGGCCAGTTGCTCCTAACAACTGGCCCTCGCACCAACCGTCAGGGGGCCGCTGGGCAAGCGATACAAGGACGCAGTGAGCGAAGTGTGCTGTGCACACGAGCGATCGAGGACGCAGTAGCGCGCCGCCCAGCGGTCACCTGTAGTGGTACTTGATCTTTCCTGCGGCTACCTCCTCTAAGGCGATCGTGAGGTAGTTCTTGGAGACCGTGTCGACCATCGGAGGCGGGAACTCATCGAAGGTTCCCTCGCCGAGGTTGTGGTAGTAGCTGTTGATCTGCCGGGCGCGCTTGGCGGCCACGAGCACACTGGCGTAGTTGGAGTCGACGTTGTCGAGCAGGCGGTCGATGCGGGGAGAGATCACTTGGTTGTTGCCTTTCCTGGTTGATCCTCCAGTGTAGTGGCTCCTCCGTCGAGCTCATCGGCGACGACCGCCGTCAGCTGCTCGAGCGCGTCCTGGAGGCGGTCGTTGAGCACCACGTGCGTGAACTCCGGCTGGGCCGTGAGCTCCTCCGCGGCGACGCGCAGCCGGCGCTCGACCTCCTCGGGATCGTCGGTTCCGCGTCCGATCAGCCGCGTGCGGAGCGCGTCCAGCGAGGGCGGTGCGATGAACACCTGGACCGCCTCGGGGAGCGAGCGGCGCACCTGGCGAGCGCCCTGGACCTCGATCTCCAGCACCACCGGCGCCCCGGCGCGTACGCGCTGCTCGAGCTCGGAGTGGAGCGTCCCGTAGCTGCGACCGGCGTAGTCGGCATGCTCGACGAACTCCCCCGCCCCCGCCCTGCGCTCGAACTCCTCGCGGGTGAGGAAGTGGTAGTCGACGCCGTCCCGCTCACCCGGCCGCGGCGCGCGGGTTGTAGCCGAGACCGACAGCTCCAACTGCGGCAGCCGCTCCATCAGGCCTCTGATCAGGGTCCCCTTGCCGACGCCCGAGGGGCCTGTGATTACGAACACTCGCGCCACGGAGAGGACCCTAGTGCCGCGAGCGGCTGAATCGCGCACGGTCTATAGGTCTGCTGCGCCGCTCAGCGGCGTAGCAGCGATACGAGCTCGCTGCGCTGGCGCTCTGAGAGTCCGCCGATTGTCTTGCTCGGGGAGATCCGGCAGTGGGCGAGGATCTTGTTGACCTTCACCCGGCCGTACTTGGGAACGGCGAGCAGCATGTCGAAGACCTTGGCCGTCTCGACGTACTCCGGTGGGTTCAGCAGAAGCGTCTGGATCGACAGCCGGCCCGATTTCAGATCGCGCTTGAGCTGCGCTCGCCGCGTGCGGATCTGGTTGGCTCGCGCCAGCGCGTCCATACGCTGATTCAGGGATCTCTCAGGTGCTCCGGCGGGCGTCAATGAGGTCGTCTCGCTCGCCGTCTCGGTCGCCGTCGCCATGGGCGGCGAGTCTACAGGCCGGAGACGGGCGATCAAGGAAAAACGACCAATTCAGCTATACCTCAACCTGAGCTTTAGGCGTATCGAGGCTGGTGGACGGTCGCACGGTGTCTTTGCAGGGCTTTTTAGCCGGGCCGATCCTGGCCGATCAGCCAGCCGCCGGCGCCAGCTCACGCGCGATCCGTGCGCCGGCCGTGGGGTCGCGGAAGCTCTCGGTGCCGACCGCCACGAGCGTCGCCCCCACATCGAGCAGATCGCGTGCGTGCGCCGTGCCGCTGACACCACCCATGCCGACCGCGGGGATCCTCACGCGCGCGGCGACGGCCGCCACCTGGGCGAGCGCGACCTGGCGGATCGCGGGACCCGACAGGCCGCCGGTGCCTCCGCCCAGCCATGGCCGGGGTGAGCGGCCCGCGGATCGGCCGCCGCCGGATACGGGTGTCAGCGCGAAGGCCCGCAGCGTGTTGATCAGCGACACCGCATCGGCGCCGCCCGCTTCCGCCGCCAGCGCACAGGCGGCCACGTCGGCCGCGTTCGGCGTCAGCTTCACGATCAGCGGCTTACCCGTCCGCGGGCGCACCGCCCGTACGACCTCCTCCAACTGGCGGGGGTCGGCCCCGATATCGAGCCCCGTCTTCACGTTCGGACACGACACGTTCAGCTCGACCGCCGCGATCTCCATCCGCGCGTCACAGGCCTCGACGAGCTCGGCGATCTCCGCCGCGGTCGAGCCCATCACGTTCGTGATCAACGGCACCGGTCCCGCCGCCGCCGGCGATCCAGAGTCGCGCAACAGCGCCGCCAGCGCCGGCAGATCCTCGGCGAGATAGCCCGCCAGGCCCTTGTTGGGCAGCCCGATCGAGTTGACTAGCCCGCCCGGCGCCTCCCACAGCCGCGGTGGCGGATTGCCCTGGCGGGGCTCCAGCGTGATCGTCTTCGACACGTACGCCGCGAACGGGAACTCGGCCTCCAGCGCCGTCCCGAACGCACCGTGTGCGGCGAGCGCGTCGAACGTCCCCGAGCCGTTGATCACGGGGTGGGCGAGCTGCAGCCCGCAGAACTCCACGCTCATGCCCACTCTTCCCGCCGGGTGAGGGGGCTCATGCCGGGGCTCCGGCGTGCTCCTCCACACGCTCCAGTTCAGCCGCGTCGATCACGGGGCCGTCGACGCATACCCGCAGATAGCCGCCGCCACGACGCGGCACGACGCACCCGTAGCAGGCGCCGAATCCGCAGGCCATCCCCGCCTCGAGGGCGAGCTGCGCGGGCACCTCGCGCGTTGCGCACATCGCTCTGACGGCCTCCAGCATCGGTGAGGGTCCACACGCGTAGACGGTCGCGTGCGGATCTCTCTCGAGCTCTTCGGAGAGCAGGTCGGTGATCAGGCCGCGGTGTCCCGCCGAGCCGTCGTCGGTGGCGACGCGGGCGCCTGTCAACAGCGCCGCGCCCTGCGCCCGGGGACCGTCGCGGAAGCCCAGCAGCACCGTCGTCCTCGCGACGCTCGTCGCCCGAGTCGAGTCCATCGGCCCGCCGCCGAGGCCCGCGTCGCGCTCGAGCGCGTCCTGCAAGATCGCCAGCGGGGCGACCCCGACGCCGCCGCCCACCAGCAGCGCCCGCCGGCCGTCCCGCGGTGCGATGAAGCCCTGCCCAAGCGGGCCAAGCGCCCACACGCCGTCGCCGGCGCGCAACTCGCACAGCCGCTTCGTTCCCGGCCCGACGTCCTCGAGCAGATAGTGGGCCTCCCCGTCCTGCCGCCGAGCCACCGAGAACGCGCGCGCCAGATACGGCCGCTCGTCCTGCCCTCCCCCCCAGCGCTCGGCCGCCGCCAGCATCGTGAACTGGCCGGGTCTGGGAATTCGGCCACCTTCCGGTCCGCCGGGGTCTGCGACCCGCAGCACCCGGTAGGCGCCCAGCTCGTCGATGCCCGCGACCGTCAGCAGCCTGCGGCCGAGGGGCGCGTTGGCCGATCTTCGATCGCTCACGCCGTCCTGACTCCGTGGAGCTCCTGCAGGCAGAGCACCTCCGGCTCGCCGTCGCGCCGCGCGCGGGCGATCGCGCGCGCCGCGCTCGTCCCGGCCGAGAGCGTCGTCAGGCAGGGGATCCCGTGCATCACCGCGGCGCGCCTGATCTCCCAGCCGTCGGTCCGCGCCCCGAAGCCCGTCGGCGTGTTCACGACGAGGTCGACGTCTCCGCGCTCGATCCAATCGACCACATGCGGCGAGCCCTCACCGAGCTTGTTCAGGCGCTCGACGGGCACTCCCATTCGCGCGATCGCCTCGGCCGTACCGCGCGTGGCGAGGATCCGAAAGCCGTTGTCGTGGAGGGTCTGCGCGATCCCGGAGGCGCCCGCCTTGTCGGAGTCGGTGACCGTGATGAAGGCCGTGCCCTCGCGCGGCAGCGGCACGCC
>DASRKZ010000065.1:0-8584 GCA_035648675.1 Solirubrobacteraceae bacterium | reverse complement strand
CCACGCGCTGGCATACCCACATACTAGACGCCTTAGCCGCAAATGTCAAGGCTAGACTTTGGCTACGTCAGACCCGCCAAAATGAAGCCCGAGCCCACAAATCCAGCAGATTCGGGCTGAAGTCGTGAAAACTTCCGGCTAAAGGGCAGCACGCCTCGCCGACCTGCGCACCCAGGCGCCGGCCCCACCCGCGCAGCGGCTCCTACCCCTTGCCCTGCCTACCTGTCTTGCTCAGCTTGACGACGATCGGCCGCGTATGTGAGACGGGGCTGCCGCCGCTCGAGGACTGGAAAGTGAGCAGTGCCGAGACGGATAGGCCGGTGTGCTCGTTGAGCGCGTTCTCAAGCGCCTTTTTCGCGGACGCGCTCGGCTTGATCGTGAACTTCACCGCGCCGGCAGCAGCGAAGCTCTGCTCGCCTTTGGCGTAGAGGACCATGGCCGGACGGCACCTGCCCTTCAGCCTGATGAACCCCGCTTTGCACTTTGGCTTCGTCGAGGCAGCTGAGGCAAAGATGCCGAACTTCCCGTTCTCAAACGTGAGCACCCAACTGAACGCGCCCGGATCGCTCGCCGACACGGTGAACGTGATCGCGCCGGTCGTGGGGTTCACGTTCGCGTTGTCGATGCTGAAGTTGCTGTTGGGCGTAGCCATCACGATCGCGATCTGTCCGCTGCCGGACATGAGTTCGGACGGCAGCCTTGATATCGGGAGAGACGTGACGACAGGTTCGCTCGCAACCGCGAAGGACTGCTGCGCCTGGGGCGCCGGTTCGTATTCTTCGTTGCCGGGCTGGTCAGCGTCAATCTTGCACGTGCCGAACGCGAGGAAGCTGACGGTCGATCCCGAGAGCGAGCAAACCGAGGGCGTCGCGGAGGAGAAGGGCACCGGAAGGCCCGTGGAGCCGTCGCCGTGACCGTGTAGGTCGGACCGCCGACGGTCGCCGAGCTCGGCGCGGTCGAGGTGAAGGTGATCGTCTGCGAGCCCTTGCTCACCGCGAAGGACTGCTGCACCTGGGGCGCCGCGTCGTAGTTGGAGTTGCCCGCCTGGTTGGCGTCGATCGTGCACATGCCGGCAGCGAGGAAGCTCACGGTCGATCCCGAGACCGAGCAAACCGAGGGCGTCGCGGAGGAGAAGGGCACCGGCAGGCCCGAGGACGCCGTCGCCGCGACCGTGTACGTCGAGCCGCCGACCGTCGCCGAACCCGGAGTGGCGGACGTGAACGCGATCGTCTGCGATCCCTTGCCCACCGCGAACGACTGCTGCACCTGAGGCGCCGCCCCGAAATCAGCATCGCCCGCCTGATTCGCGTCGATCGTGCACGTCCCCACTCCGACAAAGCTCACCGCCGAGCCCACGACCGAGCAAACGGACGGAGTCCCCGAAGAGAACGAAACGGGAAGCCCCGAGGACGCCGTGGCCGCGACCGTGTACGTCGAGCCGCCGACCGTCGCCGAACCCGGAGCGGCGGACGTGAACGTGATCGTCTGTGGAGACTTGCTGACGGTCACTGTGTGTTCGACCGGCGTCGCCGTCGAGCCTGTGAGCGCGTCCTTGGGCGTCATCCTCACCGTATAGCTGCCGGGCGCCGCATACGTGTGGCTCGGCGAGGAACCCGTGCCGGTGCCGCCGTCGCCGAAGGTCCAGGCGAAGCCGAGTTTGCCGTACGGGTCCGTGGCGCTGCCGTTGAAGTTGACGGCCGAGCCGACGATCGTCGTCGCGGAGGTTGGAGTGAACCCGGCCGCGCTCAGCGCCAGCGGCTTCATCAGGCAGACTTCTCCGGCGTTGTCCCACTCGCTCTGCAGGTAGTAGGACCCGGTGTTGATCGCTTGGTTGAAGAGCGTCCCGCTGGAGGCACTGCCGCCGAGCGTCGGAAGGAAAGCATTGGGGTCTTCACCGGGTTCGCTTCCGCTTCCCGTGAAGTTGCACTTGTCGCCGATCTCCTGGCCCGTACCGTCGAACCACGCGTTCCCAAGCGGGTCGGTGGCGGCCTCGATGTACTCGTGGCTCGTGTACTTGAGGGCCACGTCGGCGAACCTCGTCGTTTCGTTGGTTCCGGTGGTGTCGCCGTTGGGGTGCTGGATTTCAGCGTTC
The DNA here is from genome assembly GCA_035648675.1 of Solirubrobacteraceae bacterium. Classification (GTDB taxonomy): domain Bacteria; phylum Actinomycetota; class Thermoleophilia; order Solirubrobacterales; family Solirubrobacteraceae; genus Palsa-744. Next base: position 6,492 of record DASRKZ010000065.1, on the reverse strand, counting down.
CCGTCGGACTGGCACCCCTTGGCATCGCCGCTGTCGAGAAGCGAAAAGGGAATGTCGGCGTAGATAATCTCGTTCGCCGTCCCGCCTTCGATGCTGCTGTGGTAGGCACAGAACACGTTGTTCGAGCAAGCCTCTTCCCCTATTTCTGGGTCTTCTTCTTCGAAGCATGAGACAACCCTGTGGGGCAGAAGCAGGAAGTACAACTGCGCCGGTCCCTTCGGGAGTGCTTCTTTTTCGATGTACGTCGCAAGCTCGATCTGCAGCTGTTCGTCGAACAGGCACTTGGAGTACGGTCCGGGGTCGGCGGAAACGCCTTTGGGCGTCGTGCAGCTCCCGGTCGATGGATACGGGTCTTTGTCGACTTTTTCGGAGGCGAAGGTCGAGCTGTAGGCGGCATTGCCGGTGCTGTCGGTGTACTGGCCGGCGATCGCGAACACGTTGCTCGGGAACCCGCTGTCATGGGCCACATCGGTGAAGAACTTGTTCACGACCCCCTTCGTCGTGGTCGTGAATTCGCTGCTCGGGTCCCAATAGATCACGTGCGTGGTGACACTGTGCATTACAGGGCCGCCGTTGCTGACCATCTGACCGGCTTTGTCGTAGCGAAGCGGAGCGCTGCGCGAGGTCGCCGATGCTGCGAGCGCCCGTTTGGCAGCGGGAAGACTGCCCAGGTTCACACCTCGAAGCGGTGTGATGCCGTAGCCGTGGCCGTCAATCCTCGCGACGACGGCGCCCGCAGAACTCGCGCCAAGCGACAGCGCAAGCACCAGTGAACACAAGCCCACGACCGTAGCCAAGCTCGTGGCGCCTCGCGATCGCACCGCACTCCCCGTCCCTGGCTGACTGATGACGCCCATCGGTGAGAAAAGCGTAGCGCCGCCAGCTCAACACCGTGGGCGGTGCCGCCGCCTGTCGAATGGGTTCAGGCGAAGATCTCGGCGGCTGTGATGGCTGTTGCTGTGACCGGCAGGTTTGTGATGCGCTCGCGCGCGCAGACCGCGTAGCTGAGGTTGGGGGCAAGCAGCGGCAGTGCACTCGCCTTGCGTTCGAGCTCGCGCACGATGCGCGCGCCGTTGGCTGTGCGCGCCCACTTTGCCTCCCCAAGCAGGACCGCCTCTTCGCGTCGGCCGGCGAGCGCCACTGCGTCGATCTCGACCGCCGGGTGCTCGGACCAGAACGCGCCGATTCGCACCACCTCGGGCGCAAGTGCTCCTTCTGCGGCCAGGCGACGCAGATGGGAGCGGAATGCGTCCTCCCAACGCGCGCCCATGTGATCGTCGAGCCGCTCGATCAGCGGGGAGAGGATGCTCGGGCCGAGTCCACGTTCGATCTCGGCTCTGTAGGGCTCGACGATCCCCAGCCAGAATGCGAGGAAGTTGTCGGCGATGCGATAGCTACGACGGCGTGTGCGCGAGCCCGCCTCGGTGACGGGGACGATCCGCTCGATGAGGCGCAGCTCGATCAGCCGCTCGAGCGTGCGGGCCGGCTCGGCGCGCACGGCCTGCTCGATCTCGCCGTGCTTTGTGGCGCCTGCGGCGATCGCGCGCAGCACCAGCTGGCCGAGCTCACCTGTATCGCCCTCGGTCGCGAGCACCAACCGGCCCTCATCGAGCAGCCGGCCGCCGGGGCGGCAGACCAGGCGCGCGAGGTTCTCGCGCAGGCTGCGTCCCTGATCCCACCAGGTCAAATAGAGCGGCACGCCGCCGAGAATGCCCCAGACCAGCGCGCGATCGGAGGGCGCCAGCTTGCGCAGCATCAGAGCGGACTCGTGCGGCGCGAACGGATGCAGTGGCAGCGAGAGGTCGATGCGTCCATACAGCGGCGCGCGCTCCTCCTGGATAGCGCGCATCGTACGCACCGCCGAGCCGCACAGCAGGATCCGCAAGCGTGTGCGTTCCCGGGCACGATCCCAGAAGGCACGCAACACTCCCGGTAGCTCGGGAGAGATCCGCAGCAGCTCGGGGAACTCGTCGAGCACGAGCAGCAGCGGCTCATCGGCGGCGGCGATCGCGATGCTCTCCAGCGCATCGTCCCAATCCACGAACGGCCTGGCGGCGAGATCTCGCACCCCCGGCGCCAACACGCCGGCGGTGGCTCGGCTCAGGATGCTCAGCTCATCGCGAGCGGGTCGTCCCGCGCCGGTGTGGAAGACCGTGCGACGGTCCTTTGCAAACGCGCTCAGCAACGCGGTCTTGCCTACGCGTCGTCGCCCCCACACGAGCGCGACGGCACCCGCGCGTGGCGAGCCCTCCCACCACTCCGTAAGTGTCTCGAGCTCCACTGACCGATTGACGAACACGAGGACCAGTGTAACCGACACTCAATGTAACTTACATCGGATGTCAGCATGAATCGGCCGATTCCCTCAGCCCCGTGGACCCTAAGGCGAGCGCGGCGCAAGGCAGGCGCCGCCCGCACAGGGCATAATGCCCAGCCCATGCCGATCCCGAAGAACATCACCTTCGTCACTTTCGATGTCTACGGCACGCTGATCGACTGGGAGACGGGGATCTACGAAGCCTTCGCCAAAGAGGCCGAACGCGACGGCTTCGAGATCGACCGCGCCGTGCTGATCCCGCTCTTCCACGAGATCTCGCGCGAAATCGAGGGCGGCTCCTACGAGCTCTACGCGGAGGTGCTCCGGCGTACCGCGATCGAGATCGCCAAGCGCATGGAGTGGGCGCTCGAGCCCTCTCGCTCCGGTTTCCTGCCCGACTCGGTGCAGCGCTGGAAGCCCTTCAAGGAAACCAACATCCAGCTGGCGAAGCTCGCCAAGAAGCACAAACTCGGCCTGCTCTCCAACATCGACGACAAGCTCCTCGGCCAGACCCGCCGCCACATCCCGACCGACTTCGACCTGGTCGTCACCGCCCAGCAGGTGCGCTCCTACAAGCCAGAACTGGCTCACTTCACCGAGTGCGCCAGGCGCATGGGGGGCAAGCGCGGATGGGTGCACGTCGCCGCCAGCCACTACCACGACGTCGCGCCGTGCGTCAAACAGCGGGTGCCCGTGATCTGGGTCAACCGCAACAAGGAGACGCTCGACTCCTCCCAGAAAAAGCCGACGGCCGAAGTGCCCAACCTCAAAGAGGCCGCCAAGCTACTCGGCATCACCTGAGTCCGTGCGGGCCGTCGCCCTGCACACGGACGTGCTCGTCGCCACCAGCGCGGTCTGGCAGACCAACTGCACGATCGTTCGTGGACCTGTCCAGGGGGAGGGTGAGGCCTTCCTGATCGACTCCCCGGTTCTCCCCGACGAGCTCGACGCGCTGCCCACGTTGCTCGCGCAGTCCGGATTTCCGCCACCGAACGGTCTGCTGGCCACCCACGGCGACTGGGATCACCTGCTCGGGCGGCTCGCCTTTCCGGGGGTTGCGCTGGGCTGCGCGGAGAGCACCGCTGCACGCTTGGCCGCCGCGCCCGGCGCCGCACAGCGCGAGCTGCGCGCGTTTGACGCCAACTTCTACATCGAGCGCCCCCGGCCGCTGATGCTCGGTCAGGTCCAGGCGCTTCCGGTTCCCGGGCGCTGCTCCGTCGGCGACCAGGAGCTCGAGTTGCACCCCGCCGAGGGTCACACCGCGGACGGCATGGCCGTCTGGATTCCCTGGGCCCGTGTGCTCGTGGCCGGCGACTACCTCTCGACGGTCGAGCCCCCCGAGCTCGGCGAGGACAGCACGGTCGAGACCTATCTCGCAACGCTCGAGCGTCTGCGCCCGCTGGTCGCCTCAGCCGAGCACATCATCCCCGGTCATGGGCCTGTGCTGGATTCCAAGCGGGCCCTCCAAGTTCTGGAGGAGAGCATCGCGTCGCTCACCTAAAGAGGCCGGATGCTTGTGACTGCGAGGTGACGGCCGGACTACTTGGAAGCGTCAGGCGACTTGATCGTCGCGATCGGTGCGCCCGCCTGGATCGGCGCGCCCTCCTCGATCGGCAGCTCGGTGATCGTGCCCGCCTTGTGCGCGGTGATCTCGTTCTCCATCTTCATCGCCTCGATGATGCACAGCAGCTGGCCCTCCGCCACGGTGTCGCCCTGTTTCACGAGGACCTTCCACATATTCCCCTGTAATGGCGAAGGCAGCGTGTCTGGACCCCCTCCGCTCGAACTCTCGCGCTGCTTACGCTTCGGTGCCTGGCGGGCGCCCGCCGTCGAGCCGTTTGTCGCGCCGCCACCACCTGCGAAGGGGGGCCCGACGACGCGCACATCAAAGCGCTGGCCAGAGACCTCCACCTCGTAGATCTGCTCGACCTTTTCCTGATCCTCGCCCGAGTCATCTCCCGGGGCCTGCGGCGCGGGGAACGCGAGCGTCTTCAACCATGCCTTGTCCTCGAGCAGGTCCCTGCACGTCTCGCCCTTCGCCCACTGCTCGGTCCCCAGCAGCGCCTGATGGAAGGGGATCAGCGTCTTCAGACCCTCGATCTCGTATTCCTCGAGCGCGCGCAGCATCCGTCGCGTGGCCTGCTCGCGGTCGGCGTCCCAGACGATCAGCTTCGCCACCATCGGGTCGTACATCGGGGAGACCTCGCCGCTCGCGCCCACGCCCGAGTCGACGCGCACGCCCGGCCCGCTCGGCTCTTTGTAGGCGCCGATCTTCCCCGGCGCCGGGGCGAAGTTCCGCGAGGCGTCCTCGGCGTTGATCCGGCACTCGATCGCGTGCCCGCGCAGCTCGATGTCCTCCTGGCGGTAGCTCAGCTCCTCGCCGGCCGCCGCTTTGATGCCCTCCTTGACGATGTCCACGCCCGTCGTCATCTCGGTCACGCAGTGCTCGACCTGCACCCGCGTGTTCATCTCCAAGAAGAAATAATCGGGGGGCTCCCCGTCTTCGCTCGCCGAGAACAGGCCCTCGATCGTGCCGGCGCCGACGTAGTCCACGGCCTTCGCCGCCTCCACGCCGATCTTCCCGATGCGCTCGCGCATCGCTGGGTCCACCACCCATTCCGGGGCCGGGGACTCCTCGATCACCTTCTGGTGGCGGCGCTGGATCGAGCAGTCGCGCTCGCCAAGATGGATCACGTTGCCGTGGCGGTCGGCCAGGACCTGGACCTCGACGTGGCGGGGATCGTGCAGGTAGCGCTCCAGGTATACCGTGGGGTCGGAGAAGAACTTCTCGCCTTCCCTGCTCGAGCCCTCGAACGCGCCCTCGAGCTCGTCCTCGGTCAGCGCCACGCGGAAGCCCTTACCGCCGCCGCCGCCCGCAGCCTTCACGGCGACCGGGAAGCCGATCTCGCCCTTGGCGATCTTCAGGGCTTCCTTCACGTTCGCCACCGGCTCGGTCGTGCCCGGCACGATCGGCACGCCCGCGGCCTGCATCAGCTCGCGGGCCTTCGTCTTCGAGCCCATCGCGTCGATCGCGCTCGCCGGGGGGCCGATGAACACGATGCCGGCGCCCTCGCAGGCCTGGGCGAACGGTGCGTTCTCGGCGAGGAAGCCGTAGCCGGGATGGATCGCCTCCGCGCCCGAGCGCTTGGCGACGTCGAGGATCTTCTCGATGCTCAGATAGTTCTCCGCCGCGGGTCCCTCGCCGAGGTTGTAGGCCTCACCGGCGCGTGCCACGTGCAGGGCGTCGCGGTCGAGCTCGGAGTAGACGGCGACCGAGGTCACGCCCAGCTCCTGCAGCGCGCGCGCGATGCGCACGGCGATCTCCCCGCGGTTGGCGATTAGTACCTTCGAGAACATCGGGCGGGTAGCTTAGTTAATGGGGCGGCGATCAGGTGGTCGCCGCGATCATCCCCGCGCCGACGGTCTCGTTGCTCGCCTCGTCGATCAATATGAAGCTGCCCGTCCTACGGTTACTCGCGTAGGGGTCGAACACGAGCGGGGCGCTCGTGCGCAGGCGCACGCGGCCGATGTCGTTCAAGCCCAACTCGCTGGGCGGCGCTGCGCGCTCGAGCGTGTCGACGTCGACGTGGTCTTCGATCTCGTCGACGACTGCCGTCGCGCTGCGCGTGGTGTGCTTGATCACGTAGCGGCCTCCTGGTTTCAGCGGCCGCTCGGCCATCCAGCACACGTCGGCCTGCAGCTCGCGCGCCACCGTCGGCGCCTGATCAGGGCGGCAGATCGTCTCGCCTCGGGAGACGTCCAGCTCGTCCTCCAACCGCAACGTCAGCGACATCGGCGCCATCGCCTCCTCCAGCTCGCCGTCGAACGTGTCGATCGCGGCGATTCTCGTCGTCCGGCCGCTCGGCAGCACCGCGACCTCGTCGCCCTTGCGCAGCGCGCCGCTCGCCAGCTGGCCCGCGTAGCCGCGGTAGTCGCTCGCCCCCCCGGCGTCGCCGACCGGTTGGGGTGCGGTTCCGTCGGCTGCGGTTCCGCTCGGGCGGATCACCCACTGCACGGGAAAGCGCGCGGCCCTGTCGTAAGGGTGGTCGTAGGCGACCTCGACCTGCTCTAACAGCTCCAACAGCACCGGCCCGTCGTACCACTCCATCCGCTCGGAGCGCTCCACAACATTGTCGCCGTTGAGCGCCGAGATCGGTATGTAGATGATCTCGTAC
>DASRKZ010000064.1:0-2227 GCA_035648675.1 Solirubrobacteraceae bacterium | reverse complement strand
CCCGCGACTGACAGCATGAGGTACATCAGCGTTTGGACTTCGGGTCGTCCGATCGTGAAGACCTTGTCGCCCAGGTAGAACAGGCCGAGCGCGGCGACGGGGCCGACGAGGCCCAGCACCGAGGCGATGCCGAGGACGAGGCGCATGTTCCACGCCTCGGGCTGGATCCTTGTATCGGACGTTGTCGTAGGCGATCGAGAGGATCGCGCCGTCGTTGAGCAGCGCGAGCAGCACGATCATGATCGCGGTCACGGGGAAGAAGTTGAATAGGAGGATCACCAGGCGAGTCCGTACTGCGGCCGAGTCGATCTCATCTACGCGCCCCACGACATCCATCTGAGCGCGGGGCACACGTATCACGTCCGCGTCAACGACGACCAGAAGTCACCACGCGTCGTCAAGGTCTACCGCGAGATCAACGTGCCTGCCGGGTGAAGTCGAAACGCTCGCTGGCGAAAGCGGCGACGTCAGCATCTCGGAGAGAGCGCAGGCAACGGCTGAGGATGCTCCACCCGAATAACGAAATCCGAGGCTCCTGGCATGATCGTAGGTGACTTGCGCGGGATCGGTGTGCGCGGGTTGTCGGGCTGAGCAGGCTTTCTTCGCTGGTCGCGGGGTGCGGCCGGGGGTTTGGGAGACGCGCACGAGTTGGACCGTAGGCTCGCGGGTGTTCTACGTCCCCGAGCTGGAGGTTTTGCCGATGCGCGTCTCGACCGCATTCTCTCGTCTGCTGTGCCTGTCCGGAGTGTGGGTTCGGCGGGTCGAGTTCGAGCCCATCCAGGTCGTGGTCACGGTCGCGTTGCGCCGCTATCGCCTTCGTTGCCCGAAGTGCTCGTATTCCACGCGCCATCGCGAGAGCAAGCAGCATCACGACTCGGCCTGGCGGCATCTCGATCTCGGGGTCTGGCGCTTGGAGATTCACGCCCGGCTCAGACGGCTGCGTTGCCCCGAGCACGGCGCGCTCGTGGAGGGCGTCCCGTTCGCCCGTGACGGCGCCAGGTTCACCCGCGACTTCGAGAACCTCGTCGCGTGGCTGGTGACGAAGACCGACAAGACGGCAACCTGCCGGCTGACCAGGATCGACTGGCGGACGATCGGACGGATCATCGAGCGGGTCGGCGGCGAGCTGATCGACGGCGACCGGCTCAGCGATCTGTTTGAGATCTCGATCGACGAGGTCGCGTGGCGAAAAGGTCACCGCTACCTCACGCTGATCGGTGATCACCGCCGCCGGTGCGTGGTGTGGGGCTGCGAGGGCAAGGGGCAGGCCGCCGCCGATGAGTTCTTCGCAGAGCTCGACCCACCGCCAGCTAACCCGTCCGAGCGCGCCAAGCAGCCGCGGCAGGCGCCAGAGCCCGCGATCATGGTTCCGTTCGGCCCCTGCCCGACCGTCCCGGCCGGCCACGGCATCCAGGGCGCGTGGCTCGAGCCCGGCAGCGAGATCGAGCCCGCGATCTTCGCGCGCGCCAACAAGCTCCGCGCGGTCTCGATGGACATGGGCGAGGGGTACGCCAAATCGGTCCGCGAGCACGCCCCCCAAGCGATCATCTGCATCGACAACTTCCACGTCGTGCAATTGGCCACCAAGGCGCTTGACGAAGTTCGCCGCGAGCACTGGAACGAGCTGCGCCACGCCGGCGACATCGGCGCGGCGAAGCAGTTCAAAGACAGCCGCTGGTCGCTGCTGAAGAACCCCGCCGATCTCACCGAGCGCCAGGCCAACACGCTCGCCCGGTTGCACGCCGCCGGCGGGAAGGTCCCGCGCGCCTGGGCGATGAAGGAGATGGTCCGCGCGATCTTCGCCCCCGGCCTGAGCGTTGAGACGGTCGCCGAGCTGATCGACCGGCTCCTCGCCCGCCTCTCCCGCAGCCGCCTGAAACCGTTCGTCCGGCTCGGACGCACGATCCGTAAACACCGCGACGGGATCCTCGCCGCCCGCCGGCTGAACTTGAGCAACGCCCGCGCGGAGGCGATGAACAACCGCGTAAAGCTGATCGTCCGCCGCGCCTACGGGTTCCACTCCGCCAACGCCGCGCTCGCGCTCGTTCACCTCACCTGCGGACCAGTCACACTCACACTCCCACACGAACAAGCGTTCGCGTGACTTCACCTACGATCATGCCAGGAGAGCCTTTTTTCGAACCGTACGCGATCAGTTCCTGGTCGAGATCGACGACGGCGTGGAGCTCGTCGAGCTGAACCGGTTGTTCTCCGCGTGGCTTGAGGT
>DASRKZ010000063.1:0-13761 GCA_035648675.1 Solirubrobacteraceae bacterium | reverse complement strand
CCACGCGCTGGCATACCCACATACTAGACGCCTTAGCCGCAAATGTCAAGGCTAGACTTTGGCTACGTCAGACCCGCCAAAATGAAGCCCGAGCCCACAAATCCAGCAGATTCGGGCTGAAGTCGTGAAAACTTCCGGCTAGAGGCGCACGCGACGCTCTGGGTCACGAGGTCGACACCACGAGCCATCCTGGCCTACGTCCGCTCGCGGCTGCCGCACGATGCGAAAGCGCAGGGGGAATCGACCGCGGGCACCTCGCCTCGGCCCGTGGGCCCGCCCGGCCCGAATACGCTCTCGGAAATCCAGCGCCACGAGAAAGTCGAATTCTGGAGTCAAGAATTCACGCTTCCCCCGGCCAGCGACGTGTTGCGTAGCCGAGCGCTGACCGTCTATATCGCACGGACGACAGGCGGTCGGTTCGTGATTCGCTTGGAAGGCCGCGCCGTGTGGGAGGGGGTCCGGCCCAGCTACTCGCTCCTCGGCACGAACGTTCATGTGATCACGATCACCAACACCTTCCCAGCGAAGCGCAACGTCGGCCCGAGCTCGGCGATCATCTCTAACCCCTCCCTCGTGCAAGAACTGGTCGCGCTCGTCAACTCGATCCCGGTCTTCGAAGACAAAGGCGCAGAGTTCAGTTGTCCATCCGAGAAGCCGGAAGCTATGGCCGCAGGCAATTTCGTGTTGACGTTCGCTGAACAGCCCACTGCGGTCGCGCTCGCGACTCTCGAAGGCCAACCCTACGCCTGCGGCGAGAGCTTCCTGCCAACCATCTCCGTGCCGGGGCATCCCCCGCTCGAACTCGACGTAGAACCAGCCCTCGTCAAGATGATCAACAGGATCGCCGGCCTGCACCTACCGCAAGGCTGAATGAGTCCCCTACGAGTGGGGCTCAAGGAAGGCTTCGCTCGCCTCGCCGCTCGCCGCGCTACCGCCTTCGCCATCGAGCGAGCGTCACGGCGGCGGTTGCGCGGACGCTCGCGTTGGACGACAACCAGCGCTGTGTCTCGGCACCGGACGGGCGCCTGCTGGCCGTCGTGGCTGTTGCACAAAGCCGTCCGCAAAAATCTCGGCCGCGCTCGCTGTGACGGGCGCTGAGGGGGATCGCAGCGCCGAGGCCGAGCAGAGCGCGTCGCGGGCGAGCCACGACTTGCGGCTTTTTCGACCCCACCCTTAGAAAGGCTTCAGTGAGCCCGTCGGGGGTTTGTGCAACAGCCACCGCCAAGAGCGAGCGTGTCCGTCTGTCGAATACGGCGCCGAACTTCCGAGCCAGAGCACTTAGCCTCAAGGACGCCGGGCTATCCCGAGGATGTGCGGGTCGGGTGGGATGAACGGCGCCGGGCTGAATGGGAAGCGCTCGCACGTCTCGATTACGAAGCCGGCTTGCTCGATCCCGGCCCTCGTGTCGCGTGCCAGGTGGCAGCCGCCCGCGACGTGAGGCCAAAAGGTTGCGTCTGCGAGTCGCTGATACCGCGACTCCCACTTGGAGTGCCCGACGACGTGCTCATAGAAGCGCAGCTCACCGCCAGGGCGGACGACTCGGTGAAGCTCCGCGAGCGCGGACTGCTGGTCGGGCACTGTGCAGAGCACAAGTGCGCAGACCCCGGCATCGAAGGACTGAGCCTCGCCGGGAAGTCGATCGGCGGCGCCATCCACAACGGAGATGGGGACCGGGGCGTGGGCCGCTGCCTGCTGCGCGCGCTCGCGCAGGTAGCGCTCGGGCTCTACGGCGATGACCTCGCTGACCGTCGTCGGGTAGTGGCAGAAGTTCGCGCCGCTCCCGGCGCCTATCTCGATCACCCGACCACTCAAGCCCGCGAGCAGCCGTTGGCGATGCTCGGCGCCACCGCGACGCTCGCCAAGCTCCGCGACCTTCGCGTAGATCCGCGCGAACACAGGATGGGGTGCGTGCTCAGGCATCGTAAGGATTTCTGGAAGCTACTCCTGAGAGGGTCCCGATGTTCTCACCTTGTTCACGCCTGGTTCACGCAATGGATACCGACGGTGGCCGGCAGTCTCGGAGACTGGCATCTCCTGAACACGTGCCCCGAAAAGGAGATGAGCCCCGCGATGAGCGCTAATCCGCCCCGCCGTATCGCACGTATCTTTCATCACCGGAGGTCAGAGCCGACCTCGTCTCAGTCGCATTGGCGCCGCAGAGCTCTGGCGGCCGTTGCCGTTGCGGCAGCCGCGTCGGCGGCCGCCGTGCCGATCGTCTCGGCGAGCGCCTCTTCACCCGGGCCTGGGGCGAGCTACGAGTCCAGCCAGGACGGCGTCGGAGTCCAACCGGGCAAGATCAAGCACGTCTGGCTGATCATCCTGGAGAACAAGTCCTACGACGCCACCTTCACGGGCCTGAACAAAAACACGTATCTGTGGCAGACGCTGCCCGCTCAGGGAGCGCTGCTGAAGAACTACTTCGGCACCGGGCACTTCAGCCTCGACAACTACGTCTCGATGGTCAGCGGCCAGGCCACGCAGCCCGATACGCAGGCGGACTGCCCGTACTACGACCAGTTCTCGGGCAGCATCGACACCTCGGGATCGCTGTACACGAATCCGAACTACGGCCAGGTCTCCTCCGCCCAGGGTCCGAACGCGGCGGCCGGTTCCAACGGTTGTGTGTACCCGGCGAGCGTGCCAACGCTCTTCAACCAGTTCGATGCGGCGGGAGTGAGCTGGAAGGGTTACAGCCAGGATCTTGGCAACGCCGACGCGAGTGGGCCGGCGCACGATGCCGGCACGCAGTACTGCGGCGCTCCGTACCCCTCGCCCGGCTCGACGGGCAGCATCGCGCAGCCGAATCCCGGTAGCGCCAACGCGACCGACCAGTACGTGCCCAAGCACTTCCCCTTCCCCTGGTTTGAATCGATATTGCAGTCAGGTGACTGCAACTCCCAGCACATCGCGAACCTGTTCGACCCCACCAATGGTCTCTACCACGACCTGCAGAGTGCGGCGAGCACGCCGGCGTTCAGCTGGATCTCGCCGAACAACTGCAGTGACGGCCACGACGCGGTGTGCCACGGGAACAACCTCTCGGGCGGGTTCACCGACCCGAACACGCCGAAGGAACCGGTCAACTACACAGGCGGTCTGTCCGCCGCCGATCTGTTCCTCGAGCATGTCATCCCCGAGATCGAGGAATCGCCGGCGTTCAAGGAAGGCGGACTCATCGACGTAGCCTTCGACGAGGGCTTCCCACCGTTCACCTATACCGGCAACAGTTTCGCCAACTCGACGATCGTGGCGCCCGACGCCGCCACGTCGGTCGCGTCCGACTCGGCCGCCGAGACGCTGTTCGGGACTGGGGTGCCCTACGAGCCGACCGGTCCGAACACGCCGCTGGCGAAGGACGCCAGTGGGAACGAGCTGTTCCCCGGACCGGGCGACAACGCGTTCCTGGACCGTCCCAGCGACTGTGTTGCCCAGACCGTTCCGGCTCAACCAGCGGGCACCTGCCTGCTGGGCGGGGGCAGCGGTGTCCCGGGTGCGCGCACGGACGCGGGAGCGACGGCCGCTCTGGGAAGCTCGACGATCGCCGATAACGCGATCGTGGCGACCGATGCGGGACGGTCGGTGACCGGCGCCGGGATTCCGGCGGGCGCCTTCGTCGGCCAGGTCACCGACACCCCGACGACCGCGACCGCTCCGAACCAGAGCGGTGGTTTCGTGGACACCGGGTCGTTTGCGCTCGTGGACTCCTCCAGCCAACCGCTGCAGGCGACGGGGGCGGTCAGCGGGATCGTGCTTGGAGCGCTCACCCCGGCGACAGACCCGCTGTATGACGCCACCGATCCGACCACCGGCGGCGGCGACACGGGGAGCGTGCTGATCAGCCCCTACATCCGCCCGGGCACGGTGAGCACGGTCTACTACAACCACTACAGCTGGCTTCGCACGATGGAGGATCTGTTCAGCGTCGGCCGGGTCTCCGGGGGTCTGGATGGAGCCGGTCACATCGGTTACGCCGCTCAGCCTGGACTCGCGCCGTTCGGCTCGGATGTGTTCAGCAACCCGCAGGGCCCGTACCCACCCGAAGGCCCCCCACACCCACCGGGGCATCATCATCACCCGCACCGACCCGGACATAACCCCCACGGACATGCAGGTCGCTCGCATCGACACGGAGGTCATTGGACGGTCCACTTCCACCGACGGGGAGGTCGTTGACGCTGTCCTCTCGCCGGCCGATCCGCTGGGTGGCCTTGGTGCTACTCGCCGCGTCGGTCGGTGTCCTGCTGCCCCGCCATCGGGGCTCAGCAAGACCGCAGGCGCTGAGTCCGGCGCGATCTCAAGCCAGGTATGGGGGGATCCCAAGTTGGCTGCCCAAAGCGACGGCTCCCGTCGAACGGGTCCTCCAGGCGAGCAGCGCTCACCCGGTGCTTGCGATCCAGGGCAACACGGTCTCTGTCGCTCTCACGCACGGGGGAGTGCTCGCCACGGCCGTCGGGCCGGAAGTGCCGGAGAGCGGCCGGTTCCCGGTTCCAGCGACGAGCCCGTGCACCTTCATCGTCACGTTCGCCGCCGCATCTGGCGTGATTCCGCTCAGCGCTAAGGCGTTTACCCTCATCGATGAGTTCGGCCACGTTCGCCATCCTCGAGTTACGGCTATGGGCGGCGGCGTACCACCGCGGCAGGCGTTGGCCGGCCGGCCGGTGTCGCTGAAGGTGTACGACGTATTGCCGACAGGCAACGGTGGCCTGACGTGGGCCCCGGAGGGAACGCGGCCAATCGTCTCGTGGGACTTCGACGTCGAGATCGACTGACGGGGCGCACCACTTCTCGCTGCTGCGCACGGCGCGCGCGCTAACGTTCGTGATGGCAGACTGACCAGGTGGCCGACCCCCTCAGCGAGTTGCTCGTCGCCGATGTCGCCGCCTGGCGGACGTGGCTGAAGACGCACGACGAAGACGAGGTCGGGGTCGAGCTGGTCCTCGCCAAGAAGGGCACCAGGGAGCCGACCGAGCTGACCTACGAGGAGGCACTGGAGGAGGCTCTGTGCCACGGGTGGATTGATGGTCAAGTCCGACGGCGCGACGAGCGCACCTACCGCCAACGCTTCACGCCGAGGCGAGCGCGCAGTCAGTGGTCAGAGCGCAACGTCGGCATCGTCGAGCGGCTGCTCTCCGAGGGTCGGATGCACCCGGCGGGCCTGGCCGCGGTCGCGCGGGCGAAGGCGGACGGCAGATGGGAGGCGGCCTATCCGGGCCAGACGACGATCGAGGTGCCCGCTGACCTCGCCACGGCGCTGGCCACCGAGCCGAGGGCGCAGGCCAACTTCGAGATCCTGTCAAGCCAGAATCGATATGCGGTTCTCTTCCGGATCCACAGCGCTAAGCGAAGCGACACACGGGTCCGGCGCATCGCGGGCTTCGTCGCGATGCTCGCTCGAGGCGAGACCGTTCACCCGCAGAAGCGAACGCTCGCTAGGCCGCGCGGGCGCTGATCTCCGCGGCGTCCGGCGAGAGCGCCCGCCGATACCCCTCGGCGAGCCGCTGGAGAGCCCGCTCCCAGGTCCGCTGACGTACTGAGTGAAGCGCGGCGCGCGAGAGGCTCCCGCGCAGCAGCGGCGAGGAGGCGAGCTCGAGCAGCGCATCAGCCAGCGCGGGGGCGTCGGCCGGGCAGAGCAGCCCGGTGACGCGATCCTCGATCAGCGACAGCGGCCCGCCCTCGGCGACGGCGACCACCGGCAGCCCCGATGCCTGGGCCTCGAGGATCACCTGGCCGAAGGTGTCGGTGGCGGAGGGAAAGAGGAACATGTCGGCGCTCGCGTAGGCGCGTGCGAGCTCCTCACCGGAGAGCCAGCCGAGGAACGTGGCGTGCGCGCCGAGACGCTCGGCCAGGCGCTCCTGCTCGGGGCCGCCGCCGGCGAGCACGAGGTGCAGGCGGGGCTCACGGGTGCGCGCGAGGAGGAACGCGTCGGCGAGCAGGTCGACGCCCTTCTCGCGGGTGATGCGCCCGGAGTAGAGCACGTTGAGCTTTCCCTGGGGGAGGAGCGTGGGATCGCGTAGGGAGGGGTCGAAGCGCGAGGTGTCGACGCCGCGATCCCAGCGGAGGACCTTGTGCGCGGGCATCCCGATTCCGGCGAGGGCGGCGTCGGAGGAGGGGCTGGGGGAGAGGACGATGTCGCAGGCGCTGTAGAAGGCGCTGACGGCGAGCGCCATCGTGGAGGCCACATGGGAGTCGCCCGAGCGCAGGCCGGCGTAGGCGGTGAGCTCGGTGTGGTAGCTGCCGATCAGCGGCAGGGAGAGCGCGCGGGCGAGGAGCGCGCCGGCGATCCCGGCCGGTCCGGGCGAGCAGACGTGGATCGCGTCGAAGGCGCCGTCGGCGAGCGTCTGCACGGCGGCGGGCAGGCTGGGGACTCCGATCTGGAGGCCGGGGTAGTAGGGGACGTCGATCTCGGCGACGGAGGAGAGGCGCCGGTCGACCTCGGGATCGGTGCCGACGATCTCGATCTCGAAGCCGGGGACGCCGCGCTGACGGATCTCTTCGATCGTGCGGGTGACGCCGTGCATCGAGCCGATGCCGTCGGCGAGGATCGCCACGCGAGGCATCTCCCCGTCATCGCCGGAGCGTCCGTCGAGCTTGGCCCGCTCGTTGGCGAGGAAGGCCGTGGCGGGGGCGTAGGGGATCGCGGCGATGCAGCTCTCGAACAGCCCCTCGGCGGCGGTGAGCACCTCGGCCTCGCCGGTGGCGGCGCGTACGGCGGTCTCGACGGCGGAGCGCAGCTTGCGCTCGTGCAGGCGGCAGGCGCGCCGGTAGAGGTCGGAGTGGCTGAAGTCCTCGCTCTGCATGTGGGCGATCAGGCCGCGCTCGCCTGCCTGTCCTCCTTCATGGAGGGTGCCCGTCTGGGTATCGAGGTGGTCGAGCTCGACCGCGGAGAGCCAGGCGTGGAGCAGGCAGCGGGCGTCGGTGGGCGTGAGATCACCGCCGGTGGCGCCGTGCCGCGCGTCGCCCTCGCGGAGCAGCCGCTGGACCATGTTCAGCACGGTGCGCGGGTCCGGACGCGCGGGGGAGTCTTGACTACCCGCTTGATTGCCCGCGGGCCGGTCGAGGTCGTCCGCGGGCCCGAGCGATCGCGCGGCGATCGCGATCGCGGCGTGGGCCCACTTCGCCGCGCTGCCCTGCTTGCCGCGGGGAAGGACGCGGCCGAGGCGCATGTGCGCGAGGAACTCCTGGGGGGTGCGCGCGGGAGGCGCTTCGGTGAAGGTGCGTCCGATGTCGATTCCGGCGTGGTCGTCGGAGCCGCCGATGCCGATCGAGTCGCGGGTGGCGACGTAGGTCGCGGCGGGCCGGTTGAGCTCGCGGGCGCGAGCGCCGTTGCGGGTCTCCCAGACGGGGAACAGCTCCGCCAGCCGTCGCCGGTGGCGGGCGGTGAGGGGGGCGGAGACGTTGTAGTAGGGGTGTGCGAGGGCGCATGCGATCTCCCGCTCGTAGAGGTAGGCGGCGCACAGCTCGATGTCGCTGGAGTGGTCCTGCAGCCATTCGTGGTCCTCGAGGGTGATCCCGTAGCAGAGGACGTGTACCGCCTGGGGCTCCCCGCGGAAGTGGGCGGTGAGCTCCTCGGAGACGAACACGTCGGGGCGCTCGGCGATCGAGAGCACGCCGTCGATCGTGTCGTGGTCGGTGATCGTGACGAAGTCCATGCCCCGGCGCTTGGCGAGCGCGTAGACCTCCTCGGGCGGGGTGGCGCACTCGGGCAGCCCGAGCGCCCGCTGGACGCCGAGCTTGGAGACCTGCGAGGCGGTCGAGTGGCAGTGGAGGTCGACACGCGTGGCGGGCGCGTCCGGTGTGTCGAGCGTGGCGGCGCGTGATCCGCTCGTGTCCTCGGGATTGAGCGGTGAGGCGGCGGAATCCTGCGGATCGACCCGGGTGGTCGAGCTGGTCATTTCGATGACTCCTCTTCTCTATTCATCGTGCTTACAGATTCGTC
Source organism: Solirubrobacteraceae bacterium (assembly GCA_035648675.1). Taxonomy (GTDB): domain Bacteria; phylum Actinomycetota; class Thermoleophilia; order Solirubrobacterales; family Solirubrobacteraceae; genus Palsa-744. The sequence continues at coordinate 5,825 of DASRKZ010000063.1, read as the reverse complement.
CGCAAACTCCGGCTTTTTGTGACGAGCTGGGGATCATCGTGTGAAGGGGCTGTAAAGATTTTTGGGAGACCATCCCGCTCGGTACCGCAGGACGGTCGCTGTTACCGGTCTCAACGCGTGGCCGGCCGAGCCCGCGCGGTGAGAATCTGTTCACGGTGAGAATCTGTTCGCGGTGAGAATCTGTTCATGGTCTGCGCGCGCGGCGGCGCGCGTCCGTAAGCTGTCGCGGTCATGTCGACCCTCCTCGCCATCCCCCTGGCCTCTGCGATTACGTACTTCCAGGCGATCGTGCTCGGCTTTCTGCAGGGCGTGACCGAGCTGTTCCCGATCTCGAGCCTCGGGCATACGGTGCTGTTCCCGACGCTGTTCGGGTGGAACAGCCTTGTGAAGGCCCAGTCCGAATCGGAGTCGTTCTGGCTGGCGTTCGTCGTGATGCTGCACGTCGGGAGCGCGCTCGGGCTGCTGTTCTACTACCGGCGCGACTGGGTGGAAATCGTCGGCGCCTTCTTCCATACGCTCTCCACGCGTCGGGCGGAGACCGGTAATGAGCGCTTGGCCTGGCTGATCATCATGGCGAGCATCCCGGCGGGGGTCATCGGCCTCGCGTTCGAGCACGAGCTGCGCACGCTGACCGCAAAGCCCGAAGTGGCCGCGTTCTTCTTGATGGTCAACGGCTTGGTGCTGTTCGCGGCCGAGCGCTTTCGCCGCCGCGCCCAGGTGCGCGAACTGGCTGTGAAGGAGGGCGCGAAGTCCGACGGGGGCCGCGTGCTGGACACGCTGGAGTACCGCGAGGCGTTCGTGGTCGGGGTCGCCCAGTCGACCGCGCTGGTCGCGGGCATCAGCCGCGACGGCGTGACGATGGGCGCGGGGCTGGCGCGCGGCCTCGACCACAGCGACTCGGCCCGCTTCGCCTTCTTGCTCGCCACGCCGATCATCCTGGCGGCCGGCCTGGTGAAGCTTCCCGATCTGCTCGGGCATCTGGGCAACGGAGTGCGCGGCCAGGCGCTCGTCGGCTGTGTGGTCGCGGCGGTGACCGCGGTCTTCACGGTGCGCTTCCTGGTCGGCTACTTCAAGACGAAAACGCTGATCCCGTTCGCCGTGTATTGCCTGGCGTTCGGCGCGTTCATGCTCGTCTACACGCTGGCGTAGACCGCCTCGGAGGTCCTCGCCGTAGAGCACCCGGCGTGCGCGGCATGCGGCGGTCCGCCGTTGCGCATCCACGGCTCCTGCCACCATCATGTGGCGCGATGCCCGTACCGAGGACCCCCCCGAAGATGTTCGAGACCCGCAGCCAGGCCTGGCGGGAGGTCGGCCTGCTGCGCCAGATCAGCCCGCGGGTGGTCAAGCGCGCGCGCCTGGAGGCGCTGCTGCTGGTGCCGCTGTTCGTCGGCGTGGTGGTCCTGTATGACCATCGCGCGAGCCTGATCGGCACGCCCGGGCGCCACGGCCGCCCGCCGACCTTGGAACCGGGTCTGGAAGCCCCGGTGCGGGTGGTCGTATTCGTCGCGCTGGTGATTCTCGGCCTGGCGATCGCACGCGATGTCAGTCGCGGCCTGGGCCCGCCGCTGTTCCGGCGTCTGGACCCGGCGACGGCGGGAACCGTGGGGTTCCTGATCCGTCTGACGACGGTCGGGGTGGCGTTGCTGGTGGCGCTGGGCGTGGCCGGCGTCGAAGCGCGCACACTGCTCGTCGGGGGCGCGTTCACCGCTGTGATCCTGGGTCTCGCGGCGCAGCAGACGCTCGGGAACGTGATCGCGGGCACGGTCCTGCTCAGCGCCCGTCCCTTCCGGGTGGGTGAGCGCGTGCGCCTGCAGGGTGGTCCGCTGGCCGGTCAGATCGAGGGGACGGTGAGCTCGCTGGGGCTGCTGTACACGACCTTCGCCACCGGGGAGGACTCGATCATGGTCCCGAACAGCGTGGTGCTGAACGTGGCGGTGCTCCCGCTGCGCGAGCCCGAGGCGGTGAACCTGCGGGCGCGATTGCGCCCGGGGGTGACGCCGAGCGATCTCCAGGAGCTGCTGGAGAAGTCCCTGGAGACGCCGCTGCGCGACGTGCCGCGCATCACCTTGGAGGAGCTCGACGGGGACGAGGTGGTGGTGCGGATCTCCGCCACCCCGACGGTAGCGGCTGAAGGGCGTCATTTGGCGAGCGAGCTGCTGAGCATCGTCTCGCGTGAGACGCGCGCCGGCGCGGAGTCGCAGACGCCGTAGCGCCCTATCGGGGACGGCCCTTGACGCGGTAGCGCAGGAACAGGTGGGAGTCGCTCTCGAGCGCGCCGAGCAGCTCCAGCCCGACCGGGGGTGAGAGCTCGGCTCCGGCGAGGATCCGCAGCGCCTCGGGGTGGGCGGGGTTCCCGTCAAGGTCGCCCCCCGCGAGCGTGGGTGCGAGCGAGAGGAACAGCTCGTCCACGAGGCCGGCTTCGAGCAGCTGTGAGTTGAGGTGCGGGCCGCCCTCGCAGAGGAGCGTGCGCACGGCGAAGCGCTCGCGCAGCTCGGCGAAGGCGGCGGGCAGGTCGAGCAGCCCGTCGCGGGCGGCGCGCACGTAGTGGACCTCGGCCGCGCTCTCCGGGAGGCTGGCCGCCGAGGGGGTGAGGATCGCCACTCGGGCGGCCGGATCGGCGAGCAGCGGGATATCGCCGTCGAGCGCCAGGCGCCCGGAGACGATGCACGCGAGCGGCTCCTCGCTGAGACCCCGCTCGATTCGGCGCCGCCGGCGGGACGCGTCGGGGATGATCCGGCCGTAGCGCTCGACGCGCACGGTGGCCGCCCCGGCGATGACCGCGTCGACTGCCAGGCGCAGCCCGTGGAACAGCTCCCGGTCGGCGCGGCTGCTGAGCGGCCCCGAGCGCCCGTCCAGCGTGGCGTGACCATCGACGGTGCTGACCATGTTCAGCATCACGTAGGGGCGATTTGGGGACCCCGAGATGGCCAATACGTCCAGGCCGAAGCCGGCGAGGATCTCCTCGGCGGTGGCAGGCACACCGGGCGGAAGCAGGCGTTTCAGGGTGTGGGGCTCGGAAGCGATGGCGTCCGAGATATAGCAACTTCGCAACACACGCGGTGGGGGACCTGCTACGGTCGTCACGTCTGGCCGGCGCATAAGACCGGCGAAAGCAGTGCAAGCGCTCGCAGGTCGAAGCTCTAGAAGCATCCTCCGCGTCGCAGCACGAACATACCGTGGAGGAGTACCCACATGCCTACTGGCACAGTAAAGTGGTTCAGCGACGACAAGGGGTTTGGTTTCATCACCCCCGACGACGGCGACAAGGACCTGTTTGTCCATCACACCGGCATCAACGGCGAGGGTTACCGTTCGTTGCAGGAGGGCTCGAAGGTCTCATATGACCCGGAGCAGGGCGACAAGGGCCCCAAGGCCGTAAACGTCCAGTCGATCTAGTTTCTGCTCGCGAGGTTTGGACCTCGCGGCCATGAATGCGACTTTCCGAGAGCCCGCTTCCGAGCGGGCTCTCGTAGTTAAGCGCGGGCGCACGAGCGCGCCGACGCTGATCGGCAGCCGGGAGGCGGCGATCGGAGTGGGTGCGCTGCTGGCGATCGTGCTCTGCAGCGCGCTGCTCGTGGTCCTCGCGGCCGACCGCCCGAGCCTGCTCTCGGCGACGACCCACGCGGGCTTCTTTCCCCGCTGGATGGCCGGGCCGCTGGGCGGGATGGTGGGCGGGCTGACGCGCAACCCGACGAAGCTGAAGTACCTGTTCACGGGCGCGCTGGTCGTGATGTACGCGAGCTATGTGGTCGGGCTGAGGTACGTGCCGCGGCTGCGCGCCCGCTGGGCGATCGGCGCCGTGCTGGCGGTGCACGTGTGCTTCTTCCTCGCCCCCCCGCTGGCGTTGACGGACGTGTTCAACTACGTCAACTACGGGCGTATGGAGGTGGTGCACCACCTCAACCCGTACACGACGATCCCGATCCTCGAGCCACATAACGACCCGAGCTACTACCTCTCCAACTGGCATCAGCTGCTGAGCCCGTACGGCCCGCTGTTCACGCTGATGACCTTCGCGCTGGTGCCGCTCGGCGTGGCCGCGTCCTTCTGGACGATCAAGGCGGTCCTCGGCGCGATGAGCCTCGCGACGATCTTCCTCGTGTGGAAGTGCGCGCGGCTACTGGGCCGCGACCCGGTCGCGGCGATCGTGCTCGTCGGGCTGAACCCGATCGTGCTGGTGTGGGGATTGGGGGGCGACCACAACGACTTCCTGATGGTCTTCTTCATCGTGCTCGGCTTCTACCTGCTGCTCCTGGCGCGGGCGCCGGTGGCCGGAGATCGCGCCGACACTGCGCCAGTCGAGCCGGCGGCGGAGGGTTCGCTGGTGGCGAATGGCCGCGAGACGTCCCCAGCGACTGTTGCTCGCAGTGCGGCGAAGAACCCCCCGGGGTCGAGCGCACACGGGACGGCGGACCCATTGACCGCTCCCGGTGGCCTGCTCGAGCGGCTGCGCGGTTGGCTGTGGCCGCTCGCGCCGCTCGAGATCGGGGCGGGCATGGCGTTCGTGACCGCGGCGGCGATCAAGGCCTCCGGGGCGATCCTGATCCCGGTGGTGCTGGCGGCGATGTTGAGAGCTCCGCGCCGCGTCGTGCAGGTGCTCCTCGGCATGGTGGCCGCAGGTGCGGCCGTCGCCGTGGCGAGCCTGATCGCCTTCGGCCTGCACGTCCCCGATCTGAGCACCCAGAGTCGCCTGGTCACCAACGTGAGCGTGCCGAACCTGATCGGCCTCGCGCTCGGCAGCGGTGGCGAGACAGAAGCGCTGCGCCTGTTTCTGAGCGGGGTGCTGGCGCTGTCGGTGTTGCTCTGCTGCGTGCTCGCCTGGCGTCGACGGGACGCGGTGACGGCCAGTGGCTGGGTGACGGTCGCGCTGCTCGTGACCCTCGGCTGGGTGCTGCCCTGGTATGTGCTGTGGGTGCTGCCCCTGGCGGCCCTGTCGGCCTCGCGCAGGCTGAGGACGACGGCGCTCGTGCTGGGTGTCTACTTCATCATCGCCTGGGCGCCGGCCTCGGGGCTGCTGTGGAACGCGATCGGCTTCCATCCCGAAAAGACCTCGCTCGGCCGCCTGCACCAGCGCTACGTGAAGGAGCTTTTGAACTGATCTGGGATCCAACCCCAAACAACTGCGCCAATTGCTATGCCAGCGTGCCGTCTGGCAGGAGCCAGTGATGCTCGAGCGCGCAGACGTTAGCGAGTCGCTCATAGTCGCGGTCGTAGTGCACGAGGGGCACGCCTGCTGTCTCTGCGGCGCTGCCGATCAGGAGGTCGACAGGTGGCACTCGGCGATGATCTCCGGTGGCGGAAAGCAGCAGTTGCAGCTCGCGAGCGCGTTGCCACAGGGTTGTGGGCATCGGTACGGATTTGAAGGCGTCGAGTCGTTGCGCCACCTGCTTCGCTCGCGCCTCGTTGGGGCTCAAGCGGATGAGCTCAAGAATCACGATGTCGCAGACGAGCACATGGCCGGCCGCGACTTGAGCGTTGAACCAGGATGCGAGCTGCGGGAACCGCCGGTCCCGTGCCCAGGTCCACACGCCCGTGTCAAGTAGGGCCGGTCCGTCGAGGCTTGGAGGCTCGGCCTCAGCTGCTGGGCTCAGAGAATCGCTCCCGGCGGTTGGCCTGCACCTCTTGGGGCGTGCCGTCGACATCACGGGTTACGTCGAAGCCTGCAAGCAGGCGCCGCCGCCCGATCTCGCGCAAGGCAGCGTTGACCGTTGCGCTCAGGCCTTTCGTCCCCAGCTCCGCTCGCGCTACATCCACGGCATCCTGGTCGATGTCAACAGTGGTGCGCGTCATATGCATCAGCATACTGCATCACCAGGTACGTATAC
>DASRKZ010000062.1:0-5963 GCA_035648675.1 Solirubrobacteraceae bacterium | reverse complement strand
CGCGAGTCAGGGCCGCAGCCGGAAGGGCGGGTACTGGTCGGTCACGAGGACCAGCGCGTAGGCGACGACTCTGTTGTGCCAGCGGATCGTGCCTTCGATGTAGCTGAACATTCCGCGGGGATAGCGACCCGTGAAGAGGATCGCGAACCAGGCGGCGATCACGACGACGATCGCGCCGAGGTAGAGGAAGAACAGCGCCACGTAGTGCGGGATCGCCAGGAACCACTTGACCAGCGGCAGCCAGCGGTTCAGCTCCTGGCGGGCGTCGGGGTAGGCGAAGTCGAGGTGCACCGACTGCTCCTCGTCGGTGGACGGGTAGCGGTCATCCATCAGCGCGAAGTAGGCGCCAACGCGGTTGATGAAACGCAGGAGTTGCAGGTTCCAGTCAAACCACCAGCGCGGGTACTTCTGGCGGAAGACGATCATCAACAGCGGCGGCAGGAACAGCAATCCGGTGCCTCCAACCGCGATCGTGGTTGCCCGGCCGCCACCGCCGCTACCGCCCCACTGTGCGCTGTAGCCGCCGATCACCCCCAACACGATCGCGATCGGAATGACGGCGAAGATCCGCAGGGCGGAGCTGAGCCGGTTCAGCGCGCGCTCGGGATAGTCGATCGAGAGTCCTACCGGATAGCTCTCGTTCCTTACTGAATCCATGCTTCCCCCTGTCTCATCAGGTGTACGGTGTACACTCTGCTCGGATCATAGGGTGTACGCCGTACACTTGTCAAGCCCGGGGGTAACGATGAGCCGAGAGCCGAGCGCCCGCCGCACACCGCTGAGCAGACTTCGTGTGCTGGAGGCTGCCGTGGCGCTCGCCGACGAGGCCGGACTCGAAGCGGCCAGCATGCGGCGCATCGCGCAAGAGCTCGGCGTCGTGCCGATGGCGCTCTACAAGCACGTCGCGAACAAGGACGAGCTCCTCGACGGCATGGTCGACATCGTCTTCGACGAGATCGAGTCGCCGTCCGGGGACCCCGACTGGCGCTCCGCGATGCGCCGGCGGGCAATGTCAGCGCGCGAGGCGCTGAAGCGCCACAGCTGGGCGATCGGGCTGATGGAGTCGCGCAACCCCGGGCCCGCCAACTTGCGGAACCACAACTTGGTGATGGGCTGCGTGCGCGAAGCCGGCTTCTCGTTCGAGACGGCCATCCACGCTTACTCGGTCCAGGACGCCTACATCTACGGCTTCGCGCTGCAGGAGAAGACGCTCGGGCTCGAGACACCCGAGGCAGCCGGCGAAGCCGCGCAGCGAAGGGCGGAGACGATCGGAGCGCTCGGCGACTACCCGCACCTCGCCGAGATCGTCACAAGGCTCCCCGAGGTCGGATACGACAACGCCGTCGAGTTCGCATGGGGGCTCGATCTCATCCTCGACGGCCTCGATCGGCTCGTCCGGGGCGCCTGACGTCGTCGCACCAACCACGCGCCGATGGTGCGGTTGGTCACGCGGACGCGTTGTGGAAGTAGTGGCCCTGCTCGAGATCAGCGATCAACCCGGGCTGCGTGGGTTGCCACCCCAGCAGCTCGCGGGTCAGCGCGCTCGACGCCGGACTGTCGATCCCGAGGAACCCGGCCAGCCATGTGAAATGCGCGCCCGCTTCCTCAGCGGAGATGGAGACCACGGGGATGTCGAGGTGGCGTCCGATCACCTCGGCGATGTCGCGGATCGGGACGCCCTCGTCGGCGACCGCGTGCAGGGCTGATCCCGCCGGAGCCGTCTCCACCGCCAGACGAAACAGCCGGGCGGAATCCAGCCGGTGCACGGCGGGCCAGCGGTTGGTCCCATCGCCGATGTAGCCCGAAACACCCTTGTCGCGCGCGACCGAGACGAGGGCCGCCATGAAGCCGTTGTCTCCGTCACCATGATTCGTCGGGGCGAGCCGTACGACTGACGAGCGGACGCCTCGGGAGGCGAAGGCGAGTGTCATCTGCGCGTTGGCGGCCCGGATCGCCGGACCGCCGGTAAGCAACGTCGTGGCTGAGTCGAGATCCGGCATGTCACGTTCGGTCGCCACGCGACCGGGTGCGAGCCCGAGTGTCCCGGAGGCGATGACGAACGGGCGATCCGAACCCACCAGCGCCTCGCCGAGCGTCTGAATGGCGCGGCGGTCCGCTTGCGCAGCGCCTTCGAAGTCCCCGGTGAACGCGAGGTCGTGCTTGAACGCGAGATGGATCACCCCATCGGAGGCTGCAGCCGCGCTGCCCAGGATCTCGAGATCGTCAAGCCCGCCGCGCTGCACCTCTGCTCCAGCGGCCGCCAGCGCGGCGGCCGACGCATCGGAGCGGGCGAGCCCGATGACCTGATGGCCGCAGCCGAGGAGTTCTGGAACCACGGCGGAGCCGATCCAGCCGGACGCGCCGGTGACGAAGATGCGCATACAAACCTCCCAAATGAGTTGATGTCAGTCAGTGTCGTCACTCTAGCACGCATGTCAGTTGCTGTCATCAACTAAGATCGCTGCGTGACCCGATGGAAGCCGGACGCGGCCGGCCGACTCGCGAAGTCGGCGCTGGAGCTCTACAGCGAGCGCGGATTCGAACAGACCACGGTCGCGGAGATCGCCGGGCGGGCCGGCCTCACGGAACGAACGTTCTTTCGGCATTTCGCCGATAAGCGCGAGGTTCTGTTCGCGGGCGCGAACATGCTCCAGGAGCTTGTGGTGACCGCCGTCGCCGGCGCGCCTGATTCCGCGCCGCCGATTGCCGCCGCCGCCGCTGGCGTCGAGGCGGCTGGCGCACTCCTCCAGGAGCGCCGCGAATACTCCCGACAGCGCCAGGCCGTCATTGCTGCGAACGCAGAGCTCCGAGAGCGCGAGCTGATCAAGCTCGCGTCACTCGCCACAGCCATCGCCGAGGCATTGCGAGGACGGGGCGTCGAAGACCCGGCCGCGAGTCTGGCCGCCGAAGCAGCGATCGCCGCTTTCAGGATCGCGTTCGAACTCTGGACCAGCAAGACCGACGGGCCAGACTTGCCACGACTCATCCGAGACTCGCTCGACGAGCTCAGAGCCGTGACCGCGGGTCAATGAAGCGACAGGCTCAGCCGAACTCGGCCGCATCAATCCACCTACACCCCGTTCCGCATCATCGCCTCAACCTCATCGAAGCCCTCGCACACGACCCCCGCCTCGCGCATCAGGCGCAGGTCGGTGAGCACGATCTCGGCGCCGCTCCCGTGGTCACCGCGCGGTGCTGCCGTGCGGACCGCCTCGTATTCGTGCAACGCCTCCTCGCGCCGGCCGCTGAACAGCAGCGCGTGTGCGAGGTTCACGCGGTGCATCACGCTGGCGGGCTCGCGTTCGAGGCCCTTCTGCGCGGTCTGGAGCGCCTCGGCCGGCCGCCCGGAATAGATGTAGAGCTCCGCGAAATAGGACGCGAGGCCCGGGTGGTCAGGGTTGAGCGCCTCGGCGGCCTTGTAGTCGGCGAGGGCCTCATCCCAGCGCTCGTCGAGGATCAGCACCGCGCCGCGCTCGCAGAGCGGATGGGGGTCCTGCGGCGAGAGTCGGTGAGCGAGCAGGAATGCTGCAGCGGAGTCATCGACGCGTCCCATCATCCGGTAACAGCGCCCGCGGCCAAGCGCGGCATCCGTGGTGGCGGGCTCGACTCGGAGGACATCGTCGAAGTCCTCGAGCCCTTCCTCGTAGCGGCCGAGGTGGTAGAGCGCCCAGCCTCTCAGGCGACGCTGCTCGACTGTTGAGCCACCCGCCGCGATGACCTCGCCGGCCGCTGCCACGACGGCACCCCAGTCGCGCGCGGCAAAGGCGTCGCGAGTCGCCTGCTCGCTCATGTCGAGACCTCCTTCACGCGATGCCATCCGGTGGGCCGGGCTGTTGCGCAAGCGAAGCCGGGAGATCGCCGGTGGCGGCCAGGCTCGCGAGTCGCTGCCCGGTGGCTGTCGCGAACTTGAAGGCGTGACCGGAGCACGCCGAGCCGACAACCACGCGTCCTTCTCGAAACAGCAGAAACTCCTCATCCGCTGCGACGGTGTAGAGGCACGTCTCCGTTCTGGTCGCGGCCCCGGCCAGCTGCGGCAGGTGCTCGCTCACCCATCGGGTCAGCCGCTCCACCACGCGTGCATCGGGTTCGCGCGACTGTGGCACCTCCTCGCTTCTGACGCCACTGTGATGGGCGGCCACCTTGAGTCCCAGCGACGGGCTGGGGAGTGCGTAGATGCCTTGCCCGGTCACCTCGTCGGCGGTCGTGTAGTCGACCATCACCGGCAGGGGCGCCTGCGCAGGCGCACCGAAGTACGCGACGGTTTCGCGCGAGACGTGGACCGGCAGCCGGATACCGAGCGGCGCAAGCAACCCCCGCGCCCATGCTCCGGCGGTGACGACGGCGACGTCTGCCGTGAAGGTCCCGTGCGCGGTTGTGGAAACTGCGACTTCTTGCGGCGATTGCTTCAGGCCGCTGACCGCTGCTCCTTCGATGATCGTCACGCCGTGGTCGGCGCAGGACTTGGCGAGCGCTTCGCACGCACGGGCGGCGAGGATGAACCCGGACGTGGGGTCGAAATAGCTCTCACCGCCGGGCGGCAGGCGGATCCCGAAGCGGCGGTGGGCTTCGCCGGCATCAACCGCCTCGGCAGGAACGCCGAGACTCACCAGCGAGTCGAGCTCGCTGCGCAACTCGCTGGCGTGCGTGAACACGCCGACGCGCTGCAGGAGCGCCACCCCCGCTTCTTCCTCGAGTTCCCTCCAGAGCGGTTCCGCCTCGCGCCACAGCGCCATCCACTCCGGCGCCGGATAGTGGCGGATGCTTCGCGACTCGCCATGGCTTGAGCCGTTGGCGTGGTACAGGGCGAACTGCTCGAGTAGAGCTGTCCTCGCGCCTGTCCTGGCGAGCGCCCGCGCGGCCGCGAGTCCGTTGACGCCCGCGCCGACGACGACGCAGTCGAACGCCCGGTCGTCGCGATCCCGGGCGATGCCCGTGCGCTCGCTGACGGCGCGGCCGATGCTCATCGGAGAGACCGCTGACGGCTAATAAGCCTGCTGGGCGCAGCAGCGACGGGCCGGGTCGCATCGAGTACCGTGCCAGCCGGCCAGGCGTCGTCTCGTGCCGTCACAGATCGAGCAGGGGGAGAATCAAGCATGTCCCACGTGGGAGAGTCGCACCTCATCATCATGTTCACGGTCGGGGTCGATGACGTGGCCGAGGGCGATCGCATCTTCGCAAACCACGGCGAGTGGATCCAGGCGCATCCTCGCGACGGCGATTTCGCGCTGTTGGACTACAGCATCTCGAAGGCTCCGGAGCTCTCGAACGCGCTGGACCCAGGCTCGGAGCCGACCGGCAAGACGACGTTCGTGATCGATGAGTACTACGCGTCGCAGGCCGGGATCGCCAAGCACTGGGGGGAAACGCCGAGCTGGCCGGAGTGGGCCTCTGGCGCCGCACAGGCGTGGATCGCCAAGGCCACGGTCACGACGCTGCACAACGGCACAGTGGTCCAAGCCCTGGGCTAGGACTCAACCCGTGCCCCCAGGCCACCAGCGCGGGGCCTGGGTGGCAGGCCCCGGGTGATGCCCTAAACCCCGATGGGAGAGTAGATACGGGCGGTTGAAGTGGGACTAGCCGTGACAACGGAACCACAGACCGGGCCGCTACGTCGGTCAGCTGTCGTCTTCTAACACGGCTCGCGGCGGTAGTAGCCGATTACCCCGCAAGTGACGCCACGGGTAAGTTAGGGGACGGCGGTCGAGTCGCAGGTAAGAGCGGGAAGCACGGGGCTTTGACGCAGAGAGCGACCGAACCCACCCGCCGCCGCCAGCACGGGGTCGCGACACATCGGGCTCGGCGTCATTTGCTGCGCCATCGGCTGCACGGCCCAGCCTGCTCGACGTGACCGACCACGCTCGGGCAGCGGGGCTAGTCGCGGATGGTGATCTGCCCGTCTTCAAGGTGGGTGATCGCTTCCCAGGGAACGACGTCGTCGCCGCGCGTAGGCCCCGCGCCTGCGC
>DASRKZ010000061.1:0-4976 GCA_035648675.1 Solirubrobacteraceae bacterium | reverse complement strand
AATCCGATCCACCGGGTGGGTGGGCCAAGATCTCTTTGCGCATCGCCGCGGCGTCCTCGTCCTCGAGCTCGGCCAGCTCTGACTCGATCCGCGAGGAGACGGCCACGGCGCGCGCGCCCTGGGCCGCGGCGTGGGCGGCGATCTCCGGGGGGACGACGTCGGAGCCCTCGTCGACGTTGGCGACGAACAGCACCGGCTTGACGGTCAGCGAGCCGAGGTCGCGCGCGGCGTTCGGAGCCTCCTCGGGGAGCGGCACGTCGCGCACCGGACGCCCTTCTCCCAGCGCCGCGATCACCGCGCCCAGCCACACCTCTTCGGCGGCCGCCACACGGTCGCCCCCCTTGGCCTGTTTGGCCACGCGGTCGATGCGGCGCTCGGCCTGCTCGAGGTCGGCCATGATCAGCTCGGTCTCGATCGTTTCGATGTCCGCGAGCGGGTCGACGCGCCCCTCGGGGTGGACGACCCCCTCGTCGCGGTGGGCGCGGACGACATGCACGAGGGCGTCCGTCTCGCGGATGTTCGCGAGAAAGCGGTTGCCGAGCCCCTCCCCCTGATGGGCGCCCGCGACGAGCCCGGCGATGTCGTGGAAGTCGATCGTGTCCCAGACGATCCCCGAGGCCCCGACGGTCTGCGCGACCCGCTCGAGGCGCTCGTCGCGCACCGGCACGACCGCGACGTTGGGCTCGATCGTCGTGAACGGGTAGTTGGCCGCCTCGGCCCCCGCTTTGGTGAGCGCGTTGAACAGCGAGGACTTACCCGCGTTGGGCATCCCCACGATGCCGATCCGTGTGCTCACCGCCGCGCATCTTGGCAGGGATGGCGCGAAAAGGGCGCCGAGGCGAGTGGTGTGAACTCAGGATCTGTCCCGTTCGGGGGTGTTCGTCGGATGAAGAGGAGAGATGTCAGATGGAGCCAAAACCGACGACGCGAGCGGATCGACTCCAGATCAAATGCGAGGCGCGCCTAGTTCGACGGCAAGGCACACCCACCCGGTGGGCGCAGAGGACCCTATGCGCATCCTTGCCCAGACGGTGGACCCCGGCGGGCGCACCGTTGTCCTGGACGAGCGAGGCTGGGCACACATCTTGCAAACACACGAGGAGATGGCCTCATACCGGGACCTGATCATGACAACTGTCAGCGCGCCAGAACATCGTCACTCCGACCCCCGCCCCGGTCGGGAGCGCTTCTACCGCCGCACTCTCGGCCCCAGTCGCTGGCTGTTTGTGGTTATACACTTCGACGAGACACCGGCGCGGATCGTAACCGCCTACGCCAAACGCAAGGACCCACCCAGATGGACAACGCGATGACCGTGAAGATCGGCAGCCTGACCTTCGACCACGCCACCTACGACGGGCAGGGCGACGTCCTCTACCTGCGCGTCGGAGAACGCCAGGCGGCAGATGACAGCGAGGAGACGCCCGAGGGACACGTGCTGCGGTTCGACGCCCACGGTGAGATCATCGGGCTCACGATCATCAACGCCAAGTGGCTGCTCGAGCGCGATGGGGCGCTCAACGTGACGATCCCCGAGCACGTCGCCGTCAGCCCGGATGCGCTCACACCGGCACTGCAGACAGCCTGATTGGCGACTCAAGCTCGCGCGGCCACAACCGTTCCCAGCACCGCACCGGCCAGCACATCGGAGGGATAGTGAACCCCCAGATAAAGCCGCGACAGCGACAGGCTCTTCGCCAGCGCATACAACGGGACCGTCGGTAAGCCCAGCCGCGAATAACAGCGCGCGCCGGCAAACGACGTGGCGGCGTGCGCGCTGGGGAAGCTCAGTTGCGTGGGAGTGCCCGTCAACGGCGGCAGGCCGGCCAGCTCGGGCCGGCGGCGGCGGACCACGAGCTTCAGAGCCGTGTTCAGCGCGTACGTCGCCGCAACCGTGCCCGTCGCCCTACGCCATTGCGGCCGTTTGTCTCCGTCGAGCACGTACCCGGCCACACCGATCGCGAGCCACACACCGCCGTGCTCTCCCAGCCGCGAGAAACGCGCCACCGCCCGCTCGACGCGCGGGTCCCCATGCCCGCGCGTGCGCGCGATCCGCAACAACCGCTCATCCAGCGATTGCGGCGTCCTAGGCCCCAAAGCCCACTCTTGAATCCTCATCCTCGGCGCGCACATAGACGACCTGGCCGAGGTACAGCCGCACCGGGCCGTCCTCTGTCTCCAGCTCGTGCCATCCGCCGCCGTCGAGCGCCTTGTAGAGCCCCTTCAGCTGGTCGTCGCTCACGCGTAGCGCCAGCACCTGGCCGCCCTGGAAGCCGACGCTGATTCGGCGCGGCGCGGAGGACGCCATCAGTGGCCTCCCGGGGCGACGGCCGGCTCGACGATCTCGGTCAGCACGCCGCCCATTGCCCGCGGGTGCAGGAAGGCGACGCGCGAGCCGCCGATGCCTGCTCGCGGCTGCTTGTCGATCAGCTCCAGCCCCGTCTCTCTCAGCGCCGCGAGCGTCGCGTCTATATCCGTCACCTGGTAGGCCACGTGGTGCAGCCCCGGCCCCCTCTTCGCCAGGAACTTCCCCACCGGCGTCTCCGCGCCGAGCGGCGCGAGCAGCTCCACGTGGTTCTCGCCGACGTCGAGCAGCACGGCCTCCACACCCTGCTCCTCGACCACCACGCGGTGGGCAACCTCCATCTGGAAACGATCGCGCCACAGCTCCAGCGACGCCTCGATCTCCTGTACCGCCACGCCGATATGGTCGATCCGCCTGAACACCCCCGCCAGTCTATCGCCGGTCGGCGCGAAGGCGGCGTATCCGCGAACCCGGCAGGTCCTAGCCCGAGCCGACGCCACCCTCGCCCGCGGTGGCGTCCACGGCCGTCGCCGCGGCGACCACGCGCAGGCCCACACCCGGAGTGCGCTCCAAGCGGGGAACGCCCACCATGATCCGGTCGATCGCGTCGCGGTCGAGCACCTCGTGCTCCAGCAGCTCCTTCGCCAGCGCATCGAGCTGGAGGCGGTGTCCGATGATCGTCCGCTGCGCAGCGCGCCTGGCTTCCTCGATCAGGTCCTGGCGCTCCTCGTCGCGGATCCGCAGCGTCGTCTCTGACAGCCTCACGTCCCCGTCGGGCGCACGCCCGAGGCCGGCGGTCCCCATCGCGTAGTCGTGCACCATCTCCTGCGAGATGCTCGCCACGCGCTTCAGATCGTCGGACGCGCCCGTCGTGATCGCGCCGAACACCACCTGCTCGGCCGCGCGACCTCCCAATAGGACCGTCATGTAGTCGAGCAGCTCCTCGCGCGTCTTCAGATAGCGATCCTCCGCCGGCAGGTTCAGCGTGTAGCCGAGCGCCTGCCCGCGCGGGACGATCGAGATCCGGTGCACGCGGTCCACCGAGGGCAGCAGCTCGCCGCACAGCGCGTGACCGGCCTCGTGATAGGCGACGACGCGCTTCTCGTGCTCGTTCAGCACCCGCCGCGACTGCACCCCCGCGATCACCCGCTCCAGGGCGCTGTCGAAGTCCTCGTCGTCGATCCGCTTCGCGCCGCGCCTGGCGGCGAAGATCGCCGCCTCGTTGCAGATGTTCGCCAGGTCGGCGCCGGTCAAGCCGCTCGTCTGCTGAGCCACCAGACCCAGATCGACTTTCCCCAGCGGCTTGCCCCGCGTGTGCACCCCCAGCACGCCCTGACGCCCGCTCACGTCCGGCGGCGCGACGAACACCTGGCGGTCAAAGCGTCCCGGTCGCAGCAACGCGGGGTCGAGCTTCTCCAGCAGGTTGCTCGCGGCGATCACGACCACGCGTCCGCTCGCGGCGAAGCCGTCCATCTCCACCAGCAACTGATTCAGCGTCTGGTCCTTCTCCCCGGAGATGTCCATCCCGCGACGGCCGCCGACGGCGTCGAGCTCGTCGATGAAGATGATCGCCGGTTCGTGCTTGCGGGCGATCGCGAACAGCCGTCGGATGCGCGCTGCCCCGAGGCCCGCGAACATCTCCACGAAGGCCGCCGCCGACTGCGCGAAGAACTGCGCGCCGCTCTCATGCGCGACCGCCTTCGCCAGCAGCGTCTTGCCGGTCCCCGGCGGACCGTGCAGCAGGATCCCCTTCGGCACCTTCGCGCCGAGCGCCTCGAACTGCTTCGGGTCGCGCAGGAACTCCACGATCTCCTGCAGCTCGCCGCGCGCGTCGTCCACGCCCGCGATGTCCTTCCAGCCGACCGCATCACTCGACGACGGCTTGATCTGCTGCGGCTTGACCCGCGGCATCACCTTCAGCATCCGCCACATCACGACGATGATCACCACGAAGAACAGAATCCCCACGACCGGCTCCCAGTCGAGCGCCCAGTTCTGGAGGTTCGTCACGAACGAGGTATGTGGCGCCGAGGAGTGGACCGGCGTCACACCCGCCGTCGCCGCCTTCGCGTGGGCATGCACGAGCGCGGCATGCACGGCCAGATGATGCGCTGCCGGCGGATGCGCAGCCAGAGGATGCGCCCGAGCCGCCTGCGCCGCCCGAGCCGCGGGCGTCGCGGTTACCTGACCCGTCGTGCCCGTCGCCGTCCCTGGTCTCATCGCATCGTCACCATCCTTGGCTCCATCGCTTGGCTACGTAGGTTTACCAAGCTTTGTCGATCTCCGTCGCACCGCCCCCTCTGACTACCCCAGCACGCGCAACGCCAGGTCCCTGAAGAACTCCGTCGCGAACGCCAGATCGCGCACGTCGATCCGCTCGTCCGCCGCATGGATCAGCGGCGCCGCCTCGAACAGCGTCTGGTGCCGCTGCGGGAAGAACCCGTAGGCCACGCACTCCGGGAACGCCTCGCGGAAGTGGCGCGAGTCGGTGAAGCCCGGCAGGATCACGGGCACCACGTCGGCGCCCTCGTCGTGCTCCGCGACCCACGCCGCGATCGCATCCATCAGCGACGACTCGATCGGTGAGCGGTTGCCGACGATCCGCTCGGTGAAGTCGATCCGCCAGCCTTCCCCCGTCCCGTCGTCCCCGCCCATCCCGTCGCCCCCATGC
>DASRKZ010000060.1:0-15786 GCA_035648675.1 Solirubrobacteraceae bacterium | reverse complement strand
AAGGCACCTACGAAAAGGGCATCAAAATCACCACCAAACAGATGGCCACCGTCAACCTCCACCGCCACGACTTCCACGGCGACTGGAACTACACCATCAAACCGACACAACCCACCAACTCATAAAGTCGCGAGTCCTAAGGCGACGATCGGCCGCGGCACGGTCGCACTCGGTGGGCGAGTGGATCGCCACGGAGGTCCCGCCGCCGACCACCGCGATGTGAGGCAGGTCGCTCATTTCGCAACCATGGCCAAGCGATCGATCACGACGTCGCAAAGCGCCTCCAGGAACACCGGGTCGGCGTTTGGGGAGGAGGTCCGCTGCCAGGGCAGCCCCGCGTTCGCCGCGAGGGCCCGACACTCCACATCCAGGTCATAGAGGATCTCCAGGTGGTCTGAGACGAAGCCCGCGGGACACACGATCATGCCCTTGCTGCCGGCGGCCGCGAGTTCGCGCGTGACTTCGAGGATGTCTGGCCCGAGCCACGGCTCCGATGTACGCCCTGCGCTCTGCCAGGCGATCGAGAAATGGGCGAGATCGATCGTCGAGGCGACCGCCTCGGCGGTCTCACCCAGCTGCTGGGGATACGGGTCATCCGACCTCAAAACGTGAGCCGGGAGACTGTGCGCCGTGAAGACGATATCCACCTCGTCGCGAATCTCGACCGGAAAGTGACTGAGCGATTCGCTTACGCGCTCGGCGAGCAGGTCGATGTAGGACGACGCGAGGTGCCAGTCCTCGACGAACGAGAGATCGAGCGCTTCGCCCGCGGCTTCGCTCGCGCGCGCGAGGTACTCGCCGACGCTGAGCGGCGAGTAGTGCGGTGCGAGCACGATCCCAACCGCACGCTGCACGTGGGCGTCGATCAGCCTCTGCACACCGTCCTCGATGAACGGAGGTGCGTGCTTCATGCCCAGCTCAACCTGGAAATGGCCGCCCCGCTTGGCTTCAAGCTGCGTCTGCAGTCCCGTTGCCTGCGCGCGGGAGATCTCGAGCAACGGTGAGCTGCCGCCGATCGCCTCATAGCGACCGATCAACTCCCGCAGCTGCGCCGGCTCGGGCGGGCGGCCTCGCCGGATGTGGGTGTAGTAGGTCTCGACGTCCGCGAGCGTTGCGGGGGTCCCGTACGCCATTAGCAGGACGCCGATCCGCTCAGACACCGAGGGCATCCCATTCAGCATCCGCGGTCGCCTGCCGTGAGGCGCCGTGCTCGCGCACGTGCTCGACGATGCGCCGCAGCGCGTCGGGAGAGGTCTCAGGCGGCACCCCGTGGCCGAGGTTGAAGATGTGCCCTGTGTTACCACCGCGATCGAGCACTGCCGTAACCCGCTCGGCGAGGACCTCCCACGGCGCCAGGCAGAGCGCCGGGTCGAGGTTGCCCTGAAGCGCGATCTCCGCGCCGAGTCGCGCCCGCGCCCGCTCCAGCGGTACACGCCAATCGACGCCGACGACGTCCGCGCCGGCCGCCGCCAGGAGCGGCAGCAGCTCGCCGGTTCCCACACCGAAGTGGATGCGTGGCACGCCGAGATCGGCGATGCCATTGAAGATACGGCGGGCCGAAGGCAGGACGAAGTCCCGATAGCTGTCGGGGTCGAGCACTCCCACCCAGCTATCGAAGATCTGAACGGCCTGTGCGCCAGCCGTAATCTGCGAGCGCAGCGACGCGATCGCGATGTCGGCAAGCGCATCGAGCAGGCGCCGCCAGAGCAGCGGCTCTCCGTACATCATCTGCCGCGTCCGCGCGTGCGTCTTGGACGGTCCGCCCTCGATCAGGTAGCTGGCGAGCGTGAACGGCCCGCCGGCGAAGCCGATCAGCGGCCGGTCGAGCTCCGCCACGGCGATGCGCACCGTCTCGGCCACGTACGGTGCGTCCCGGTCGGGATCGAATGGTCGCAGGCGACGCAGATCGGCCGCGCTGCGAATCGGTTCGGCGATCACCGGTCCGACGCCCGCAACGATCTTGAGGTCGATCCCAGCCGCCGCCAGCGGCAGGGTGATGTCGGAAAAGAGGATCGCCGCGTCAACGTCCAGGCGGCGCACCGGCTGCAGCGTCACCTCGGCTGCAAGCTCCGGCGTGCGGCATATCTCAAACAGGTCCGCGCGCTTACGCACGTCGCGATACTCCGGGAGCGAGCGACCGGCCTGTCGCATGAACCAGACCGGAACGCGCTCGACATGCTCGCCGCGACAAGCGCGTAGCAGCAGCGGCTCATCCCCGGCGCCACACCCATGTGTGCTCAGCCCGGCGGGCGACTCGATGGACACGACAGACAGGCTACGCACAGCTCGGCGGCCGCCATCCGAAGTTATCCCCACCTTCCACGGTGGTTCCTACGGGCACGCCTCCGTAGGAACCACGGATGAGCAAACCTCCAGTCAGTCTCGTCGAGCGCAATGTCGCGCTGCTCGAGGGGGGAGCATGCGGTGAACTACCGAGTGCACGGCGAAATCCACCCGGATGCGCCGCGATGGCGGGGATGCTTGCGTACTTCGGATGTCCGTCGCCATGTACATCACCCTTGGCTGGGTCCCGCGCGATCTGTCACGCGGATCACTCGGCCACCGTGAGCGTTCGCCGGCATGAGGCTGCTGGGCACCAAGCTTCTGCGTCTGCGAGCGGCGCGGCGCTTCGCCGCCCGCCAAGCACCGCGTGCTCGGGCGGCGGATGTCGACTCTCCGCTTCCGGTGCGCGGCTGGATCGAGAGGCGGATCGTGGTGCTGGGGGTGGCCGCGGGCCTGTTCGCCACGATCTTCTTGTTGCGCCAGACGAGCGACGACGTCGCCGACACCATCGCGCTGCTGTACGTGATCCCGATATCGCTCGTAGCGCTCGAGCTGGGAATGATGGCGGGCGTGGCGTCCGCCGCATTCGCGCTGGGGCTGCTGGGCGTGGGGGCGCTCACCACGCACGCCGATCTCGAAGTGGTCGGAGTGCTCACGCGCGGCGTGGCCTACCTCGCCGTCGGCGGCGCGGCGGGCCGCTTCAGCGATCGCATGCGCAACATCCAGCGGCGCCAGTCTCTGCTGCTGGAGTCCGGATTGGCACTTGCCAACCTGACACGTGCGGAGGACCTTCCCGCAACGCTTGCGCAGGATGTGCGCACCCTTCTCGGGTCCCGCGGGGCGCGCGTGGAGCTGATCGATCGCACGCCTGTCGAGTCGGGTGTCATCGACGAGCCCTCCGAGCGTGTCCCGATCGAGACACGGGGGGTCCGGTACGGGACGCTTGCCGTGAGTGCCGCCCGTACGATCAGCCCGGAGGATCGCGTGACGCTCGGGATCCTGGCTCTCCAGGCGGCGATGGCGGCGGAGAGCCAACGCCAGCTTCAGGACGCACGACAGCGAGCCGTGCTCCGAATGGAGCTGCACGACGCCCGCAGCCACCTTGCGGAACGTGGTGATCAGCTGCGGGAGCTGATCACCAGCCAAGAGGCCGAGCGCCATCACGTCGCGGATGAGCTGCACGAGCAGGCGGCCCAGACACTGGCCGGCGTTCTCCTCGGCCTGCGCGCGCTCGAGCGGGAACTTGATTCCGACCTGGCTGCACCGAAGTTGGACACGCTGCGGTCGAACGTCGACAGCACTCTGTGCACGCTGCGCTCACTCGCCGTCAGCCTCCGACCCCCAGTACTCCAGCTCGGTCTCCAGGCAGCGCTGGAGGCGCTTGCGGCCGAAGCGCGCGATCGTGGCTTCACCGAGATGACCGTCGCCCTCGAAGGCATCGAGGACCTCAGCGCGGAAGCCCAGACGATCGTGTATCGAGTGGTCGAGGAAGCGCTCGATGCGGTCGGAGGGGCGGGCTCAGTCGTTGTCCGTGCCGAGCCGGCCGAACGCGAGCTGGTGATCGTCCTTGATGGCGGCGCGCGTCCGATCGCCCGTGAGCGGCTGGCGGTTCTGAGCGCGCGCTTGGAGCTGGTCCGTGGAACACTGTCGGCCACGGCGAACGGGCTGCATGCCGTCATCCGGCTGTGAACCTCCCCAACACTTCCAGCCGTCCACGATGAGCAACACGGTTGTAAACGCGGCTAGAGGCGTCTGCCGTGCGGAGAATCACTGACCGACAACGGGGTCTTCTACCGATGCCCCGGCGCGGCGCAGGCACGAGCCTGCCTGTCGAGCATCGTCACCCGATCAGGGAGCCTATATGTCCGTCGTGAATGAGACCAGTGGCACGAACGTCGTTCCCGCGGGCAAGTGGTCAGTCGACGCCTCGCGCTCGAGTGTCACATTCGCCGTGAAGCACATGATGCTCGCGACGGTCAAGGGTCACTTCCGCGAGTTCGATGGGATGTTGGAGATAGGGTCAGGCGCACCGCGGGCGACGGGAACGGTCAAGGCCGCCTCGATCGACACGAACGAGTCGGTGCGCGACGAGCACCTACGGAGCTCGCCCGACTTCTTCGACGTCGAGCGCTATCCGGAGATCACTTTCAACTCGACCCGGATCGACTACCTCGACCGCGGGCGGCTCCGTATCGTGGGCGACCTCACAATGCGCGGCGTCACCCGCAAGATTGAGCTCGACGCGCAGCTCAACGACACGAGACACGAAGCAGACGACGATGAGCGGATCGAGCTCGAGCTGCACGGAGAGCTCAACCGCAGAGACTTCGGCCTCACCTGGAATCAAGCGCTCGAGACAGGCGGAGCACTACTCGGCAACAAGGTGAAGATCACGCTCGCGATCGCCGCGGCCAGGAGGTGACCGCGGAGGCGATCGACGGCCCCCGGTCGATCGTGTTCGCCCAGGCGGTGCTCCGATGAACCCCACCATTGTCCCGCCCGTGCCCGCGATTGAGCAGGCGCTCGCGCTGTTCGAGCCGGCTCGTCAGCCGGAGGTGATGCACGTCGAGAACGGCTATCTCGATCTCCTCGGCGATGAGGATCCCACCGGATCGCATCCCGGTCAGCGGCTGATGCTCAGCAGCGTGCTGCCGCTGATCTACGAGCGCTGGTGGCGTCCGCTGGGCGGACGCCTGTTGATGGGAGCGATGGGTCCTGGGATGCGCGATGAGCACCGCATCGCCCTGGAGATGCTGGCCCTCTCCCCCGGCGACCGAGTGCTGGACGTCGCCTGCGGGCCAGGCAACTTCACGCGCGGCTTCGCGAGTGCCACAGGCAACGGTCTCGTCGTGGGCGTCGATGCCTCAGAGACCATGCTCGCCCTCGCTGTGCGCAAGACCAGGAACGCCAATGCGGCCTATGTGCGCGCCGATGCTTGCGCGCTGCCATTTCGCGACGGCTCCTTCGACGCCATCTGTTGCTTCGCTGCGCTGTACCTGATCGAGAGGCCGATGCAAGCGCTCGACGAGATCGCCCGCGTCCTCGCTCCGGGCGGTCGAGTGGCGCTGCTGTCCAGCTGCAACCGCGGCCCACTGCCCGCCGGGACAACCAGTGCGGTCGTACGCGGCTTGAGCGGTGTGCGAATCTTCGCTCGCGACGAGCTGACGGGGGCGCTGCGCGATCGCGGCCTGACGAGCATCGAGCAGCGCGTCACTGGTCTCGCGCAGTTCGTGTCCGCCCGCAAGCACTCACGCTAAGCGCGTTCAGGGATCTGCGACTGTCGGTTGGGGGCGCCGACGGCAGCCAATACGCGCTCCGCGGCGCTCTTCCCCTGTGTGATGCACTGCGGCACACCGATGCCGCGATAGGCCGAGCCGGCAAGCTCTACGCCGGGGAGGCCGGGGAGCGCATCCTCGATACGGGTGACGCGATCGATGTGCCCCGGCTCGTACCGCGGCAGCGCGCGCTCCCAGCGCGTTACACGCGAGGCGACCGGTGGCCCGCGCAAGCCGATCGCCTCGCGCAGCTCCCCCGCCACGCGCTCCACGAGCGTGTGGTCCTCGAGCGCCAGGACGCTCGCGGCGTCCGTTCGACCGACCGCGCAGCGCACCAGCACCTCGCCGGTCCCAGCGAAGTGTGGCCACTTGACCGATGACAACGTGCACGCGTCCAGCAGGCGCCCCTCTGTCTGTGGAACGAGAAAGCCGCTGCCGCGCAGCGGCAGCGCGGTCGCATCGGCGGGATACACCAGCGTGATAACTCCGATCGAGGCATAGCCGATGCCATGCAGCTCGCTCGCGGCGCCTGGGCTGAGCTCGCGCAGAATCCGAGATGCTTCATAGGCGGGCGCAGCGACGATCATCCCATCGGCGAGCAGCGGCTCGCTGCCGGGAACCTCGACCCGGTAGCGGCCGTTCTCGGCGTGCGTGACCAGCGTTACGGATGAGCCGCAGCGGATCTCGGCGTCCCGCAGCTCGTCGCGTAGTCTCGTGACGATTCGCTCAAGGCCGCCGGGTAGGGTCACGAATACGGGCCCAGCTTGCGTAACCGGCCTGGCGGCCCGCAGGCCGCGGATCAAGCTGCGGTGCTCGCGGGCGAGCGCATCGAGCTGGGGTGCGGTCGCACGCATGCTCAGGTGGTCACAGTCGCTGGCGTAGATCGTTCCCAGTAGCGGGTCGACGAGCCGCTCGAGCGCCTGGTGCCCGAGGCGGCCGCGAACAAGCTCGCCTACCGCGCGATCGCCGTTCGCCGGCGTGGCCGGCAGGACGAGGTCAAGCGCCGCGCGGGCGATTCCCGCGGGCGACAGGATGCCCGAGCGCAGGACTGGCCGGATGCCATCCGGTAGCCCGCTCAGGATGCCGCCCGGGAGCTCGCGCAGGCGCCCACGCGTCCAGACGCTGATCGTCGTCTGCACCGGGGCGAGGAGCTCGTCCTCCAGGCCAAGCTCGCGGCATAGCTCGACCGCCGAAGGGACACGCGCCAGTAGCCCCTCGGCGCCAACGTCGGTGGTCTGACCGGCGATCGACACGCTGCGGATCTTGCCGCCCAAACGCTTATCCGCCTCGAGCACGGTGACCCTTGGTCGCTCAGGGCCCTCGCCGCGCAATAGGGAGCGCGCCGCCACCAGCCCGGTGATCCCGCCGCCGATGACGACGATGTGAGGCTCGCTGCTCAACCCACCACCACGTAAGCGCGTAACAGCAACGACTCGCAGTCAGACGCAGGCAACTGCGCCCCCAGCCCGGTGGCAGCCCTGATTGGCACCAGCCATAAGCTAAACGCCCGATCCGAGTGCGCTATCCGCTGTTTATACCTGACCTTGGTCGGTAGTCGATACGTCAATAAGACCGTAGTAAGGGCGGATGGATGTTGCCGACGCCGCGCCTACGCTTCCCTGTCTGATGGACCAACCAGCGGCCTCGGGCTCCTCCCTCCGTCCCGATGCTCGCGCGGCCCGCGCCGAGCGCGACGAGCGGTTCAGGGGGCTGGACTTCGATGCCGCTCCCTTCACGATCGCGTGGGAGGTCACGCGATCATGCGCGTACGCCTGCCTGCATTGCCGCGCCGACGCCCAGCCGCGCCGCGATCCGGGCGAGCTCTCGACAGAGGAGGGACGCCGGCTGATCGACCAGCTCGCCGGCTTTGACACCCGGCCGATCCTCGTGCTGACCGGCGGCGATCCGCTCATGCGGCGCGACCTCTTCGATCTCGCAATGCACGCCGACCGCCGCGGGCTGCGCGTCGCGCTCACCCCAACGGCGACCGCGCTCGCGACCCCGGGCCGCATGCGCGCGGCACACCAAGCGGGCATCCGCCGCATCGCCTTCAGCGTCGACGCCGCCGACGCGGAGGTACACGACCGCTTCCGCGGCTTCGCGGGCTCCTTCGCGCGAACGATCGACGGGATGGCGCGGGCCCACGAGGAGGGGCTTACGCTCCAAGTCAACACGACCGTCTGCGGCCTGAACGTCGACGCGATCACCGATCTCGTCCCGTTCCTCGCCGAGTGGGGAGTCGTGCAGTGGTCGGTCTTCTTCCTCGTCCCGACCGGCCGTGGCGCGACGCTGCCGATGCTCTCGCCCGAGGAGCACGAGCGCGTGCTGAGCTGGCTCCACGAGCTCTCGCTGAAGGCGCCGTTCGACATCAAGGCGACCGCGGCGCCGCAGTACCGCCGGATCGTCCTGCAACGCCAGGCGGGCGCGCCCGCGGGCGCGGGCTTCGCATTCGCCGATGGGCTCGACCGCCCGGCGAAGGGCGCCAACGACGGGCGCGGCTTCATGTTCATCTCACACACCGGCGAGGTCATGCCCTCCGGGTTCCTGCCCCTGTCCGCCGGCAACGTGCGCCACCGCGACCCGGTGGACATCTACCGGAACGCGCCACTGTTCCGCGAGCTCCGCGACCCCACCGCGCTAAAGGGCAAGTGCGGCGCCTGCGAGTTCCGCGAGATCTGCGGCGGAAGCCGCGCCCGCGCCTACGGCGTGACCGGCGACCACCTCGCCGCCGACCCGAGCTGCCCATACCTGCCGGCGAGCACGCGTAGCTGATCGAGTGCGGACGAGAGGTCTAGGACTCCGAGCCACTCTTCGTCTCGGAGGTCGGACCGGTGATCGACACCGACATCGGTCCCGACGGCCTCCTCGTCGCCGTGATCCCGCGCGCCTGTCGCGTAGGACAGCACACGCCGATCCAGATCCGTCAAGCTCCGCCGCATGGATGACGTAGCGCTCTTCCTCCACCTGCTCGGCGCGCTGCTGTTCGTCGCCGGCATTATCCTCGCCGGCACAGCCTTCGAGGTCGCGCGCCGGCGCGAGCGACCGGCCGAGATCACGCTCTTGCTGGGGCTGACGCGGATCGGGGTCGTGCTGGTGGCCGTTGGCGGCCTGTTGCTGGCGGTGTTTGGCCTGTGGCTCGTCCATCTCGGCGGCTTCGGCTACGGCTCGGGCTGGGTGGACGCGGCGATCGCGCTCTACCTCGTCGCGCTAGCGCTCGGCGGCCTCGGCGGCCAGCGGCCGAAGCAGGCACGGAGGCTAGCGACTCAGCTCGCGGCCGAGCAGATGCCCGTGAGCGCCGAGCTGCGCACGCTGCTCGACGACCCTCTCTCGCGCGCTTCGAACTATGGCTCGCTCGTGATCGTGCTGGTGATCCTCGTGCTGATGGTGTTCAAGTGAGGGGCAGGCGCGGGCCGGCGCTCAGGTCAGATCAGGGTTTGGCGCCCTTCACGCCGGTCGGGCCCGGTTGACCCTCAAGCACCAGGCGCAAAGCCGGCCACCACGAGGCAACCAGCTCCTCCCCATCCGGTATCTCCTCGGGATCAAGTAGCCACTGCACCACCAGCCCGTCAACCACGGCGATCACGAACGTCGCCACGACCTTCGGGTCCGCGCCGACCTCCGCCGCCGACTCTCCCAGACTCGCGCCGACCATATCGGTCACCGCGCGCCGGATCTCCCGACGGTGAGCCGCCAGTTGCTCGCGCAGCTCCTCCGACCAGGCAGACTGGGCGAGCGCCTCGATGAAGCCCGTCAGCACCGGGCGTAGCTCATCGAATGAGCCGCGCGCCCCGACCCATGCCGCCGTAATCTGCTCGAGTGGTGAGGCGTTGCTACCAGCGAACGCCGCCTCGCCCAGGCGGATAGTCCACTCCTCGCTCGTGCGAGCAATCGCCTCGTTGAGGAGCGCGTCCTTGGAGCCGAAGTGGTAGCCGATCGATGCGAGGCTGGCGTCGGCGGCCGCAGCGATGTCCCGCGCGGTCGTGCGGGCATAGCCCTTGGTGCGTAGACACTCGATCGCACCCTGCAGCAGCTGGTCCCGGTGGTTGGCTCGGGCCATGGTCCGGACCATCCTAGCTTGGTTCCTGTCCGCACGTGTGTATTGTACGTACGTACGGCCAGTTAGCCGGACATTCACGCATTAGAAGGACGGCGGTGACATGGCGAAGATTCAGGTGGAGACAGAGCCCGCGGCCACGAGTCCGACGGAGCTCGACCCACCCACAGCCACGAAGGGCTGGTTCGGGCGATCCGCGCACGCACTGAATGGCCGGCTCCGCCCGTCGCCGTCGGAGAAATCGTCCTCGCGACGATCCTGGCGCACCCTCGGGCTGTGGGTGTTGGTGATCGCCATCCTTGCTGTCCTTGGTGCTCGTGTCGCCGGTCGCCTCACGCCGATGTCCCTGGCGGTGCCCGGCACGCCCTCCGCGCACGCCGAAGCGATGCTGGCCACCGAGTTCGGCAGCACGGTCCCGATCGCTGTCCTGCTGCGCGGCCCGCCCGGGGAAGTCGACCGCCAAGGGCGGCGGCTCGTGGCCGCGCTGCGAGGGATCAGACAGGTCCAGGTGCTCTCGCCCTGGGATGGGGCGGTCACGGTGCACTCGCTGCGCCCCCACCCCGGGGCTGCGTTCGTGCTCGTGAACTACACCCGGCCCGCGAGCCGCGCGATGGCGGTGGTGACGAACGCCGAAGCTGTGATCGAGCGCACAGTCCGCCGGCCGGTGCACAGCTACCTGACCGGCGTCGCGGTGATCGGACGTGCGCTTCAGAACGCCACGATGGCGGACACCGAGCAGGCCGAGATGATCGCGCTGCCGATCCTGATCCTCGTGCTGCTGCTCGTCTTCCGCTCGCCCGTGGCCGCCGCCGTACCGCTAGCGATGGGCGGCGCGACCGTCATGGCCGGGCGCGGGCTGCTGTGGCTTGCCAGCTTCCTGACACCGATCAACTCGCTGGGAATCGCGATCGCCGCGATGATGAGCCTCGCCCTCGGAGTCGACTACGCGCTGCTGATGGTCTCGCGCGTGCGCCAGGAGCTGGCTGACGGATGGGACCACGAGGCGGCCGTGGCGATCGCGTCCAGGGCCGCTGGACGCACGATCGCCGCGGCCGGCGGGACGCTCGCGCTGACGATGCTCGCGGCGAGCGCAGTCGCGACGCCGGGGCTGCTCGGCCCCGTGGCGGTCGGGGTAGTCATCTCCGGCCTTCTCAGCGTCGCCCTGGCGCTTACAGCGATGCCGGCATTGTTGCGCCTGCTCGGCCCCTCGCTCAACCGCTGGGAGATCCGGCTCCCAAGCTCCCGCAGCGAGGAGCGCCGCCGCGGCCTGGGCGCGCTGGCCGAACGGCTGATCGCCCATCCCGCGATCACGGTCCCGCTGATCCTCGCCGGGATGCTCGCGCTGGCGGCCCCCGCCGGCGCGCTGCGTATGGGCCCACCGGACGCCTCAGAGCTTCCCCCCTCGAGCCCGGCGCGCATCGCGGTGGAGATGGTGGAACGCACGATCGGACCCGGATGGTCGGCGCCGTTCGTGATCGTCGCAAGCGCCCACAGCGGCGCGATTACCACCCCCCAGCGACTGCGGGCGCTGATGCGGTGGCAGGAAACGATCGTCCACGAGCCAGATGTAGCGGCGGTGCTCGGCCCGGCATCGGTCGCGGGGGCGCAACGCGAGCTCGCCGAAACCCACGCCGCGCTCGCATCCGCACCGAAGCGCCTGGAAGGCGCCCAGCACGCGATCAAGGGCCTGCGTTCCGGACTGAGCCACGCAAGCGACGGCGTCGCGGAACTGCGCAGCGGCCTCGCCTCGGCCGCGGCCGGCGCAGGATCGCTCAGCGGTGGCGCCGGACGCGCCAAGAGCGGCGCCGAAGGACTGGCCGATCAGACGGGCAAGGCCGACGATGGCGCCAAGCGACTCGTAACCGAAACGGGCCGCGCCCACGCAGGCGCCAAGCGACTCACAACCGAAGCCGGCCGCGTCGGGGACGGTGCGAATCAGCTGCAGACGGGCATCGCCCAAGCGGCGGCGGGATCGGCCAGGCTCGCGGGCGGGATCGACGAAGCTGTCACCGGCGCGGAAGCTCTCGCCACCTCCGACCACCAACTGACGGCCGGCGCAGCGCAGCTGGCAGACGGGATGAACACGCTCGATGACACCGTGCACACGATCCTCGCGCCGATCGACCTGCTCGCCGAACAGCTCCACACCTGGGCCGGCTGGATCGCCGCGCTGCGAGCCTCCGATCAGCAGCTGCGCACCCGGCTGAGCGAAGCGACGCACGAACTCGACGCGATGACCGTCGCACGCGGCGACCCACGCTATCCGGCGCTCGCGCAAGACCTCGCCGCCATCACCCAGCTGACCGAACAGAACGGCCTCTCACAGCTCGCCCGCATCCAGCAGCAGCTGATCGTAGGCCTGGAACGACTCTCCGAACTGCCGGCCGAGCTCTCCCAGCTGACCGCCAGCCTGGACCAACTGCGCGCGGGCGCCGACCGGCTCGCCACCGGCACGAGCGAATCCGAAGAAGGCGCGCTCAGGCTCGACTCCACCCTGCATCGCCTGGCCACAGGCGGACACACCCTCACAGACGGGCTCGCCGGGCTGAGCGGCGGCGCAAGCCAGCTCGCCGGCGGGCTCGGCAAGCTCACCAACGGCAACAAGCAGCTCGCCACCGGGCTCGGCAAGCTCACCGGCGGCAACGCCCAGCTCGCCGGTGGGCTCGGCAAGCTCGTTGCCGGCAACGCACAGCTATCGGGCGGCCTCTCCTCCGCGGACAGCCGCACCGGAGCGCTCGCCACCGGACTGTCCGGGACGCAGCGGCCGCTGCAGAGCTACGCGAGCATGCTGGACGGCTACCAGCAGGACTACCGGCTGCTGCACGCCGACTCGCCGAACGCGCTCGACTCCGGCTACCTCGTGCTCACCGCGCTCGACGGGACCGTCTCACCGATGCGCGAACAGGTCGCGCAGCTGGTCAACGTCGACGGCGGTGGCCAGGCCGCGCGCGTGATGGTGATCGCCTCAAGTCCACCCGACTCCCCCGCGACCGCGGCCCTCAGCGGAAGGCTGCAACGCAGCCTTCCCGCGCTTGCCGCCGCGACCGGCAGCAAGGTCGAGATCGGCCAGGGAGCGCAGTACCTGCTCGACTACACGAACGCGAACACGACCCGCTTCCCGTGGCTGGTGCTCGCCCTGGCGATCGTCGCCGTGCTCACGCTGATCGTGGTGCTGCGGGCGCTGCTGCTGCCGCTGATCGCCGTCGCGCTGAACCTCGCCACGATCGCCGTAGCGCTCGGAGCGCTGGAGCTGCTCACCGAGGAGCACGTGCTCGGCGGCCCTGGCTACATCGATGCCGCCTCCGGCGCCGGCATCCTCTCGATCATGTTCGTCCTGTCGATCGACTACGAGGTCTTCCTGCTGACACGCATGCGCGAGCAGTGGGTCGCGCAGGGCAACTCCAACGGCGCGATCTCCTACGGCCTGCGACACACCGCCGGAGTGATCAGGGGCTCTGCCGCGATCATGACGGCCGTATTCCTCGCGTTCGCCGCGGCCGACGTCATCCCACTGCGCCAGTTCGGCGTCGGGCTGACAATCGCGGTCCTGCTCGACGCGACGATCGTCAGGCTCGTGCTGCTGCCGGCGATCATGCGGAGGGTCGGCCCACGCATCTGGTGGCTACCCGCCTGGCTGGACCGCAGGCTGCCGAACATCGAGCACATGTCCAGCCAGCTCGCCACGGCCAGCGGCGGGAGGCGGTGATCGCCCCTCGGCGAAGCCATGCGTGTGGCATTCACCCTCATTGGCGAGAGCGGTTTATGTTATGGCCGCTTATCCGCCTTAGCGCACCCCGGGGTCCGCGATCGGCCGTGATGAATGCCTCTCGCTGCGACGCCACGCTCGAGCTGCTACAGGGCCTGGCGCTTTCGGGCGTGCAAGCGCTACAGGAGTGAGAACCGCGGGATGTCCGTGGGTTTTCCGCACATCGATTGCTGAAAAGTACGGATGTAAACGAGCCTGGTGTGCCTGTAGGCTGCCCGGCGGATGGTGTGCAAACCGAACAGAGGGGGCTGGTCTTGAGTCCTGTGGGCGTGATGGCTGCGGTCTTCAACCTGAATCACCCGGCCCATACGGTGGATTGGGAATTCATCCACCTGTCGGTGTCCAACGTCGTGGTCATCGTCCTGATGTTCATTGTCTTCTTCCTGGCGATCCTGCTTCCGTTCCCGGGCGCGACCAGCCGGCGGGTGGCGCGCAGGCGCGGTGGCTCCTCATGAGCAGCGTCGCACCGGACCCACCCGTCACGCACGCCCCGGAGAAATCGTGGACCGTCAAGGTCCGGGAGGCGGGCGTCGCGGCGCTGCCGCCCGAGAAGCTGCTGCCCGACGGTCAGCCGACGTATGTCGCCTCCTGGATCTACATGTTTGGGGTGGCGAGCATCGCCTCGCTGATCGTGATCATCGGCTCGGGCTCGATCCTCGCGCTGAAGGGGCCCGCCTGGTGGCATTACACGGGTGTCGGGCACTTCTTCAACAGCATTCATCTGTGGTCGGTGGAGCTGTTCTTCTTTGCGATGGTCGTGCACCTGTGGGGTAAGTACTGGATGGCCTCCTGGCGCGGAGGGCGTTCCCGGGTGTGGATCACCGGCGCCGTAACGTTCCTGGTGGCCATTCCCTGCGCGCTGACCGGCTACGTCTCCCAGCAGAACTTCGACGCGCAGTGGATCTCCACGCAGGCCAAGGACGCGATGAACTCCGTCGGGGCGGGGGCGTTCTTCAACCTCACCAACTTCGGCCAGATGTACAGCTACCACGTGCTGCTGCTGCCGATCGCGGTGGTGGCGCTCGTCGGCGCGCACGTGCTGCTCGTGCGCAAGCACGGGGTGGTGCCGCCGTTTGAGCTCGCGCGGCGAAAAGCCGCTCTCGCCACGGCGGCGAGCGCCGGCAGCGACGGCTCCCCAGCCGGCGCGGACGGGGGTGCACAGTCATGAGCCTGTTGCGTAGCGAGGACGACACGCAGCCCTGGAAAGGGCGCTACTACCCGTACGACCTCGTCAAAGAGCTGTGCATCGCCGTCGGGGTGGTCGGG
Organism: Solirubrobacteraceae bacterium; assembly: GCA_035648675.1. Lineage (GTDB taxonomy): Bacteria > Actinomycetota > Thermoleophilia > Solirubrobacterales > Solirubrobacteraceae > Palsa-744. The sequence goes on along the minus strand of DASRKZ010000060.1, from coordinate 1,142 downwards.
CTGCTCGCGGTGCTGCTCACCGTTCTGTTCTCCTCGCCCGACGACAAACCCAGCACGATCGCGCAGTGGTCGCAGCAGAAACCCGCGGATTTCGTGACGGCGGCCGTCAAGGAGCTCGACGGCACCAGCCCGACGGCCGAATACGGACCGCCCTACAACCACAACTCGGGCAGCGTGCAGCACTTCTTCTTCCTGCACCCGCAGCGCTGGCTCGGCGTCAGCCACCCGATCGACACCGAAAAGGACTATGTGGTGGGTCCGCTGGAAACGATCCCCAACGACCCCACCTTGGCGGCCGCGCTAGCGCAGTACAAGGCAGCCCCGGCAACGCAGAAAAAGCAATGGGCCGAAGCGTATGCCAAGCCGCTTGAAGAAACCGCAACCGCCGAAGAAGAAAAGAAGACGGCGCCCAATACCGTCAGCGAAAGCAATGGCACGGTGATCGTGAAGACCAGCGGCAACGCCGGCCCCGTGCCGGCGTTGATGGGAAGCTTGCTCGCGCTCGCCAAGAGCGGCGGCGTGGACGGCAGCCTGCTCACCAGCAAGCAGTTCTTCCAGACCGACTACACCAAGCCGCTGCTGTTCATGGCCGACGGCGGGCTGCTCGACGAACGGGCCGAACAACAGCATCTGCTCGGCGAGCAGTGGGGGCTGATGAACGAGACCGGTAGCTACCCGGGCCAGCCGTGGTTGTGGCTGTATGCCCTCTGGTACCAGGTCGAACCGATGAAGTCCTCGTCGAGCGCGGACATCGAGGTCCTGCTGATCATGAGCCTGCTCAGCGTCGCCTTCATCTGCATCCCGTTCATCCCCGGCGTCAACAGCCTGCCGCGCAAGATCCCGATCTACAAGCTGATCTGGAAGGAGCACTACGACGCGCAGCAAAGCGCGTAGGTCAGGTCGTGCGCTCGCGCTCGGCGCTGATCAGCCCGCGATCGAGGGCGTAGCCCACGAGCTCCGCGCGGCTTGAAAGCCGGAGCTTCTGCTGGATGTGCGAGCGATGGGTCTCCACCGTTCGCACCGACAGGTAGAGCTGCTCGCCGATCTCTGTGTTCGTGTGTCCGAGCGCGATCAGCCGCAGCACCTCGACCTCGCGCTCCGAGAGATCGTCAGGCGGCCCAGGAGGCGGCTCGGCTGCCATG
>DASRKZ010000059.1:0-3036 GCA_035648675.1 Solirubrobacteraceae bacterium | reverse complement strand
GCTGAGCGTGAACGCGACCAGCGCGAGTCCGAGCGCGACCGCGACGCCGGCGCCGAGATGGAAGTAGGCAAGCCCGACGCGGATCGCAACGAACTCAGCGACGAGCGTGACGAGGTTCGTGAGGGTCAGATCGCCCGCGCCGAACCAGCCCCACACGCGGCCGTAGCGCTGCAGCACGAGCTCGCCATAGCCGCGGTGGGTGACGGCGCCGACGCGCATGCACATCTCCTGGCAGATGAACGCCATCACGAACAGGAGCGGGATGAATGGCACGAAGAACCCGAGCCCGTACTGCGCGCCATCGGCGGCGTAGGCGATCATGCTCGGCCCGTCGTTCTCCCCGAGCATCGCGAGGATCCCGGGGCCGACGAGCAGCCACAAAAGCCGCCAGCGCTTGCTGTGCCTGCGAGCGTGATGAACGCGCGAGCGGTCGCGCGAGCGCGCGAGGTCCTCGTCGGTGATTTGCGGCCCACCCACCCGGCCGAGAAGTGGGGAGGCCGCTACTTCAGGCGTGCTCATCGGGCAAGCCCTCTGTACCGGGGACTGCAGGCTGCCGGGATGAGCGCTCATCGGGCGAGCCCTCTGCGCTGGTGACCGCAGGCTTTTGGGATCGGCGCTCGACTTCCACACGCATCGCGCCGGCGAGCTGGCCGCCGAGCGCGTGCGGTGGGGCATCGCCCGCGAAGCTCACGAGCAGCGGGCCGCCGAACGGCTGACACTCGAGCACCTCGAGACGTTCGCCCGGGGAGATGCCGCGCTCGGAGAGATACCGGAGCATCTCCGGGTCGGCGTCGGACACGCGCACGAACACCCCGCTGTCACCCTCGCGGAGGCTGTCGAGGGGGAAGGTCTCGGGCTCGCGCAGCTCGAGCTCCGCGCTGGGAATCGGGTCGCCGTGGGGATCGAGTGTGGGATCACCGAGCTTTGCCGCGATCAGCTCCTCGAGGTCGTCGGAGAGGACGTGCTCGAGCACCTCCGCCTCGGCGTGCACGCGGTCCCACGGCATCTCCAACGTCTCCGCGAGGAACAGCTCCAGCAGGCGGTGGTGGCGGATCACCTCGAGCGCCACCCTCCGCCCCCCCTCCGTCAGCCGCACCCCGCGATAGGGGTGGTGCGCGATCAGGCCGAGCTCCCCCAACTTCTTCAGCATCGCCGAGACCGACCCCGGCGTGATCTCCAGCCGCTCGGCGAGCGCGTTCGTCGAGACGGGCTCCTCGGCGCGCGACTCGAGCGTGAAGATCGCCTTGCAGTAGTCCTCAACCGCGGGCGTCCGTGCCTGCTCTACTGTCGACATGGACTTATCTTATGGCATACCAAATCTTTTTTCAAGGCGTGGGCAGGTGGGAATAGTTATATATCCCGTTACGCGTGGTGTCCAACCATGGCTATACACCCCTCGTAAAGAGGAACATGCACACCACGGTCGGCCTCCACGCGGAGCCGACCACCCACGCGGAGCCGACCACCCACGGGGAAACCGGCCACACGCGCGGGACCCAGTCGCACTCGCGGAGCCCAGTCGCACTCGCGGGACCCAGTCGCACTCGCGGAGCCCGACCGCACTCGCGGGCCGACCCGCGTTCGGAGGGCGGGGGGCGTCGCGTAGGGCGAGCCTTCCGGGGTCGCACCGCGTCGCGACCCGCCCATCAGAGAAGATGCGCGGGGATGGAGCGGGAGTACGAGCTACAGACGCATCGCGCGGAGGATCGCCACTGGTGGTACCGGGGGCGGCGACGCGTGCTCGAGCGCGTCGTCGAGCAACTGCGGCTGCCGGCCCGCGCGCGGATCCTCGACGCCGGCTGCGGCAGCGGGCGGAACATGGTCGAGCTCGCCCACCACGGCACCGTCACCGGAATCGAGCTCTCCGAGACGAGCGTCTCCCTCGCCCGCGAGCGCCACGTCGGCGAGGTGATCGAAGGCTCGGTGCTCGAGATGCCGTTTCCCGCCGACTCCTTCGAGCTGGCCGCGTCGCTCGACGTGATCGAGCATCTCGAGGACGACCTCGCCGCGCTCCGCGAGCTCCGCCGCGTGGTCGCGCCCGGCGGCTCCCTACTGATCACGGTCCCCGCCTACAAGTGGCTGTGGAGCGGCCACGACGAAATCAACCACCACTTCCGTCGCTACACCCGCAGCTCACTCCTCCGCGTCGCCCAGCAGGCCGGCTGGGAGCCCGTGCGCACCACCTACTTCAACTCGCTCCTGCTCCCCGTCGCGATCGCGCTTCGCGTGCTCGACCGCTTCTCCTCGAAGACCACCGAGTCGAGCCTCGACCTCTGGGTGCCGCCCCCCGCGCTCAACTGGTTGCTCGAACGACCGCTCGCTCTAGAGGCGACTCTGATCGGCCGTCGCACACGCATCCCCGCGGGCCTCTCCCTGCTCGTCGTACTCCGCTGAGCCCGATCTCCGCGGGCCTCTCCCCGCACGTCGTACTCCGCCGAGCCCGATCTCCGCGGACCTCTCCCCGCACGTCGTACTCCGCCGAGCCCTCCTCGAGGGTCGGCCAGCATCCTCGGTGACCGGCGACACTCACAAGACTGCGCGGGCGACGCCTAAGGGTCTCCCAGAAAGTCGTTTTATCCCGGCGGCCTCGACGGGTGCATCTTGAAGGTCCAGGCGCGGTTGGCGAGGAACGTCCCCACCACCACGATCGCCGTCGCGCACGCCTGGCCCACGAGCTCATCCAGGCCCACCGCCGAGACGAACGTGTAGACCAAGCCGAGGTTCACGAGCAGGCCGCAACCCTGCACCACCGTCCACCTCACCGGGGTCAGCGCGTCGCCGACGTGCTCGCGGAAGGTCCACCTCCGGTTCAGCAGGAAGCCGTTCACCGCGCCCACCACGAAGCCGATCGCCGACGCCGCCAGGTACCACACGCCGAAGACCTTCAACAGCAGCGTATAGACGGCGAACGTCAACAGGGTGTTCGACACGCCCACGATCCCGAACTTCACGAACTGCGCCACCAGCGGCGCGTTCAGCCGGCCCGCGAGGGCGGCGGTAGGCGAGGCCGGCGACGGGCCGGCGGTAGGGGAGGCC
>DASRKZ010000058.1:0-19789 GCA_035648675.1 Solirubrobacteraceae bacterium | reverse complement strand
GGCGAACAGACCCACGACCCGCTCCGGGACGATCGCCGAGAACTCGTCGATCACCACCAGCGTCGGCACCGCCCGGCCCTGCAGCGCCGCGACCATCGCCTGCAGGTCTCCTACGATCGCCGCCCCGAGCATCTGGGCGAGCAGCGGCCGGCGGTCGGCCTCCAGGTTGAAGTACACGACCGCCTGCGCTTTCGCCGCCTCGAGCAGGTCGAGCCGCTGCACGCCATCCGTCTTGGGATCCAGCCACGGTCCGATGTCGGTCTCGGCCATGATCGCCAGGCGATCGCGCACGCCCACCAGATCGCTCTGCTGGCGCGTCGTGAGCGAGTCCAGGTAGTCGTGCACTCCCTGCGCCCCCGACTCGGGCAGCGTCCGCGCGAGCACCTCCAGCCGGATCGGGTCGAGATGCCGCACGAGCGCATCCAGGCTGACCTCCAGCCCGGCCTTGCGCAGCACGCGCACCTCATGGCCGAGGTAACGCTGGGCCTGACGCAGGTAGTGCGGCTCGGTGAAGCGCTCGCCGGCCAGCACCTTGTCGGCGATCTCGGTCGCGCTGCCCCGAGCGTAGGGGTTGTATACGGCTGGGCCCTGCGGGGTCCATTCGATGAACTGCCTGCCGGCGGCCTGCGCCGCATTGCGCAGCTCACTACACAGGTCACGATCGCCCTTCGGGTCGACCACGATCGCGCCCATGCCGTGCTCGATCGCACGCGCCGACATCCAGGTCATCGTGACCGTCTTGCCCGAGCGGGTGGCGCCGACCACGAGTGAGTGCGTACCTCCGGTCGGACCGCCGAGCGGAATCGAGACGGGACGGCCACTTGCCTCCTCACCGACGATCAGCCGGTTGCCGCGAAACCAGTCGTTCGCGCCCGCGGCGATCGCACTCTGAGAGACCCATCCGGCGAGCTTCGGAAGGAACCGGTGGACGATGGTGCGTAGCGCGTCAAGCGGACCGCGCCGGTTCGCCGCGATCTCTGCCAGGTCGGCGCCCGCCTCGAGCTCTTCACGGTGCCAGCGCCGGCCGCGCACGGTCGCACAGAGCGCGGCAATGCCCAATGTCGAGGCCCAGCCGCCGAGCACCGGGCGCGCGATCACGACAACGGCCAGTCCGGTGGCGGCCCAGCTCCAGCGCAGGTGCCGATGATGCATCAGCCGCACGACGATCAGACCGATCGCCACGCCGAGCACGCCGTGCACGGCAGTGACTGTCAGCCAGTGAGCGAGTTGCTCGAGTGGCTCCAGCGGGTTGGGCGCGCTGGGCGCCGGTTCGGGGAATTGGCTAGATGAGGGCATTTCGCCGCTCCTTTCGGAGGATCCACCCGGAGGGATGGGTCCGTAGAGACCGCCCGGAGAGGCGGTCGTGGTGGTTAACGAGCGACGGCGGACCCGAGGTACCGCCGTCGCGATGTGCTGCATGGCGGGCTGTTCGAGCCCGTCAAGATTTGCTTCCGCCTTTGGCCCGGCCAGTCCGTAGGAGCGGCCACAGCTCGGGCAAGCCGCCGAAGCTCAGATCAGCCGGTAGCCGACCCCCCACACGTTGATCACCCAGCGTCCGCTGCCGTCCACGTCGAGCTTGCGGCGCAGGCGGCTGGCATGACTGTCGACGGTGCGTGTGGCCGCGCTCGACTGGTACCCCCAGACAGAGCGCAGCAGCTCGTCCTTGCCGAACACGCGGTCCGGGGCGCGGGCGAGCTGGATGAGCAGCTCGTACTCGAGCGGGCGCAGATCGAGGGGCCGGCCGTGCACGTTCACGGAGTGAGCGTCCAGGTCGACGGCAAGCGGTCCTACCTGAAGCAGGCGCCTGCTTCCGGCGGCGCTCTCACACCGGCGGAGAACCGCCCGCAAGCGCGCCCGCAGCTCGAGATATCGAGCAGGGCGAGCGAGAAAGTCATCTGTCCCAGCCTCGAAAGCCCGGAGCATGTCCAGCTCTTGCGTCTGCGAGGAGACCACGATGACCGGCAGCTCTCGCGTCCAGGGCGCACCCTCCCGATCGGCGTTGCGAATCTCGCCCAGGAGATCCAGGGAGCCGCGGGGTGAGCCGAGACTTCCGATGATCGCCAGTTCCGGCACGCGCCGCGCGGCCAAGGTCCGGGCGTGTTCGGCGCTACGCGCCAGCTCGACCCGATAGCCGTCGGCGGTGAGCTGCTCGACGATCGCCCCACCCAGCACCACATCGGACTCGACCACGAGGATCGCCGCGGGAGGAGAGTCCTTGGCGACGAGCTCGACGAGCGCGGCTTGGGCTGTCATCCGAGCTCCACCTCGCGCGGGCTGATCCCCAGGCCGCAGCGCGCGATCAGCGCCAGCACATCGGTGTGGATCCACGGCGTCGGCGTGCTCTCGCCGCCCTCTGGAACGATCCCCAGGCGTCGAGCCAACCAGCTCGTCTCGCCGCTTTCCCTACCTCTCGAATCGTGTTTGACCCTCCCGCAGCGCGCCGCGATCTCGCTCATGCTCACACCCTGCGTGGCGGCGGCAGCGAGCGTAGCCCGCCGCAGCCCTCGATTGAGGACGATCTGGCTCACCTCCATTCGTGCGCGCTCGGCACGAAGCACCGCGATCGAGACCGCGACGTCATCGCGGTGCCGCGCGAGTGCCCTGTGAGTGAGGGTCCGCACGGGCTCGTAGCTCTCGAGGCTTGCGATCGCCGCGCGCATGCTGACGAGCTCCGCTGGCTGCTCCTCCACGGCGGGTGAGCGCCGGCACCAGCGCAGCTCGGGAATCGACATTCCGGCAGAGCGGAGCTCCAGGCGATAGACGCGTCCCTGCCTGTCGGTGAGCGCGGTCGCACTCGACACCTCCAGCGGAGGGGCATCGATCTCCTCCGCCTCGGCGAACGGCAGGAGCTCGAGATCCTCCGGCGTAACGGGCCTGCACCAGCGAGCCGCCGGATCTCCTAGGTAGTGCTCGCATACCAGGGTCGCGTTCTCCCCTGGCTCATCAGCGGCGAGATGCGCCACGAGACGGCGGTGCCCGAGAGTGATGGCGTCACGATCTATAACGAGCACGCTTCCTCCAGCCCCGTGCAGAGCGACCACCTGGTGGAGACGACCTTCGGGATCGAGGTAGCGGCCTAACAGGCCGGACTCGTTCCTCCTCGGACCACGTTCGGGTCGCGTAGGGGGGACGTTCTTGGGTCGCACGCCGGCCTGCCCGGTGCGCGAGGTGGCACGGGTCTCTGGCCGAGTCGCTCGGCGTGCCGGGGAGGGCGGGGGCGAGATGGTGAGGGTCATGGCTGGTCTCCTGGCCGGGTCTGGTCGGGCGGCTGCCCGAGGGAACTTGTCTGGAGGCCTTGTAGGAGCCGATTTGAGTTCCGTCAAGTGGCCGCGCTCGGACGTGAGCGGCATGACTCAGTAGTCCGAGATCCCCCTTTAGGGGGTCTCGGAGATCTCCTTCAGGCTTCTCCTTGCGCGTCAAAGTTGGCGCGAAAACGCTCACCGTCGAGGTGTGGTTCAGGTGGCGGGTGAGGCTCAGAGGTGGGCGCTGTGGGATCGACCTCTTGCGAGGGGAGATCTACTGCGATGCCCGCGTGCGAGGAGCTATGAGGAGGTCGGCGGAGGCCGAACGGCTTGGGTAAGCGAAAAAGAAGAGGCGGCGATAGTAGCTGGTGGCCGGCGGCCGTCAAGTCGCATCGCCGCGCTGCACTCCTGCGCAGCCGACGGCGCTCGTGAAGATCGCCGCAGTTTGGCTCTGCAAAGCCGAATTGCGGCGCCCCGACTTGCCGTTGCGCGTGCTTTCAGCGCGAGGGCGACTGCGTCAGACGCCCTTTGGAAGCGGCGGCAACTGCACATCCGCGGGGGGCAACAGCGCTCCACGCCGGGCGAATGCGTGAGCGTTTGGGCGTCACGCGAACAGGTCCCGCGACTCTGCCGTGGCCTCGCGGGCACGCGGATCGCCGTGTGCGACGGACGTACGCACATCTGGCGGCAGCCGCGGCACGCCGTACCCACGCAGGAGCCCCTCGTGGGCGTCGCGCTCGGCGACGAACAGGATTCCCTCCCGCCCCGGGTATTCCCAGTCGGCCGGATACTCGCCGGCATATGCGCGGCAGGCGGTCAGCACGGCGTCTGCCCTCCGTGCGCACTCCCGTGCGCGGGCTCGATCGCGGCACACGAACACAACTGAGGGCGGCACACCGAGTCGCCGGCCATAGCGGTTGGTGTGAACCGCCCAGCCCGCCAGGAGATGGTCGTAGCGCTCTAGCTTGCCGACCACTCGACCGGTGGGTAGGCGATCATCGAACTCGACAAGCAGGTCGATTGTCCCTCCCGGTCCCGTCGCACCCGTGCCCTTCACGGCATCAACCTCGGTGGCCCCGGCCTCCATGCCGATGCGCTCTCGCAGCCGTCCGGGCAGCTCGATCGTCACGTCAGGGCGCACCGTCTCAAACCGCTCAACCGGTACCCGCTCGCCCGTCGGAGCTGTCCGTAGGAATTCGTGTGGTGCCCGCCCACCGGGCAGGCTCAGGTTAGCCGGCCCCAGCGCCGTGCGCCCTTCCGAGGTAGAACGCAGCGGTGGGGACAGCACCGACTCTCGAGCTCCCCGCAGCGCCAGCGGAGCACCGTCCAGGACGCGCTCCAGCGCCAGCACCCAGCCGGCCACGTGTACGTCGTGGCGCGCCTTTCGCAGCAGCCGATCGCCCGCCACCGGCGCGGCCGGCGATGGGGGACCAGACAGCGGCTCGACATCGTCATCCTGAAGCGTCGTCACACGGTCATAGGCACGCAGCAGTTGGAGACCGGCAACTGTGATCGAGTAACACATCGGTACCCCTCCGCCGTCGCGGCGATGGAACTGAAAACGCCGCACCAGCCCAGAGTCCGACAAGCGCTTCAGCCGACGCTGGGTCGTCGTGGTCGCCCGCTTGGGGTTGAAGCGGCGATGTATCTGGCTGCTCAGCACGTGGCCCATACAGGCCACGAGCGTCAGGATCTCCAGGTCGAGCGGCTCAGGATCGAGCGCTTGCGCTTGGGGCACCCGCTTCGCCCAGCGGACGCTGTGCGCGCCGTCGAGTTCGACCAACTCGCGGTAAGTGTCGGGGGGAGCTCCCGGGCGCCGCGACGGAGCGCTTTGGGATCGATCCTGCGCAGATGCGCCTCGCTGGGCTGAATCTGACTGGGACCCATCGCGCTCATCGACACTCCATCCAGCCGGGTCGCCCTCGGTTCCTCCGTTGCCCCTTCCCCGGCGCTCGGGATCCCAGTGGGGCTGGCGCAGGTCGGTACGGTAGCGACCTCCGCGCTCGGCTTGGCCCGCGGCATGCATCGCCACCCGCTCCACGTCGACACGCAGCGGGATCGTTTCCGCGATGAACGGGGACTGCCGGCCCTCAGGGGTACTCCAGCTGACGATCGCGTGGTGGCGGGGCAGGTGCAGTCGAGCATCGGGGTGGCCGAGCGCGGAGAGATGCTCAATCCCGGGGCGCACCATGTCCGAGAACTCGGCCATCGTCAGTTCGACCCCCGCCCGCGCATCGCGCACGGAGGCCGTCGCGAAGTAGACGCGATGGGCGAACAACGCATCGAGCTGGTCGCGCACCTCGCGTTCGGTCCACTGCGCCTCGGTCTGCCAGCACGCCACGGTCTCCAAGCCCGCGGAGCGCTTCAAGGCCATCGTTTCCGCGAAGCCGCGGTTGAGCACCAGGGGCGCCTCGTCGACCTTCAGCGCGACCGCCACCCGCTGCGCCTCTGGAACGAGGTCCTGCTGGCGGGCGAGCGCCGCATCGAGCATGCCGACGAGCAGCTGCATCAGCACCGAGGTGTTACCCGCGCCCATCACGCCCAGCGCGCCCTTTACGACGAGCACCTCTCCCCCGGCGATCACCCGATCGAGGTCGACCCGCAGCGAGTCGTTCAGCAGCACCCGCTTGATCGATTGCGAGTTGAGTAGCCGCGCGAGCTTGTTCACCGGGGCGTCCAACTTGGCGGTCGTCATGCTGCGCGCATCCGCCAGCTGGGCCGTGAGCTCGGCGGTGAAGAACTCGGAGATCTCCTTGAACTCGGGTAGCGTCCGTATGCGCGCGCCGACCCGAGCCCGGTATGAGTAGCCCTCCTCGCCGACCGACAGCAGCCGCGCCGCGTCCCACAGCGTCGAGGAGCGGTCATACGCAAGCACCGCGATGATCGCGTTGCGCAGATATCGGTCCGACGATGCCCTGATGTCGGCGTCATCAAAGAGATTCTTGAGCGCCGCCACCACGTAATCGGCAATCACGTCCGCCGGGGCATCCACCGCCAGGGGATTGAACCCGCATGTGGGATGGGCCAGATCCAAGAGCGTGCACGTCCGCCCCTCCGGCACGAGGCTCACCGCCGCCTCGGCCGCGTCGCCCTTCGGGTCGAGCACGATCACGCAGCAGTGCTCGCGCTGTAGATCCTCGGCCACGGTGGCCGCCAGGTAGCTGGACTTGCCCTGCTCCACCGTGCCGGAAACGGCGGTGTTCTGTTTGCGCATCCCCGCGTGAATCGACACCGACCCCAATGCATCGCGCAGGGTGCCCACCCCGTCCACGGGACGCAGGATCGCGGGTGGGGCAGGCGCCAAGGGCAGGACACCACGTGCGAAGGGCACGGTCGAATAGTCGATCGACGGCAGATGCCAGACGGCCGCCAGCTCGGTGGAGGCGAACACGCCCTTATGAAACGACGGCAGCGGATTGCCCTCCCCACGCTGCACGCGGCGACCGTACAAACCGAATAGACCATGCCGCACGCCTGTGCCGCGCTCGACCAGGCGGTTCTCCTCTCCCTCGGCGCGTAGCTCGGAGGCGATCTGCTCGCATTGACCGCGATCAGAGGCGATCACGCGCAGGTCGACGAAGAACAGCGGACGGTGCTGCACGTCCAGGCCACCGCGCAGCTCGATGTCCTCGACCAAGGACCGGTCGCGCATCACGATGTGATCGCGGCGCTCACGCGAGAGACGATCCTCGTGACGCTTGTAAAGCCGCTTGGCATGGCGCTCGAACAGCGCCGGCGTTGGCGTCATCGCGACCTGCACAAACGCCTCACCGCCGCTGGCGCCCATCACCGTCATCAGCCGGTTCATCGCGGGTTCGCGCTCGTGCTCGAAGTGGTCGAGCACCTTCGCGCGCTTGATCAGCTCGGCGTGCTTCTTCAGCCGCAAAACCGTCGGGGCCAACCCAATCAACTGCCGCTCTCCCATCAGCCGGCAGTTCGGATAGGCGGTTCGCAACGCTGCCTCGACCATTCCCTCCAATCCCGTCGGACACGTCACCGCCATCCAGACGGTCCCGCCCGCGTGGTGCACCTCCAGCGCAACCGACGGCTGGCCGGAGAGCAGCCGTCGCCACCAGCGACGCAAAAGCCGCTTGTGCAGCGCCTCGAACATCCCCACCACCGCCTCCGCGCTTGCCGTGTCGGTGCGATACGTCTCCACTCGCATCCGCACGTACTGTCGCCGGCGTCGGGCGGACCAGCGTGAGATCGCGACCGATACTCCCAGGAGGAGGACCGATACGACGAAGAGCCTCATCAGCGAGACCCCGCCGGGAGCCCAGCGCCAGATCGCACGCATCTCCACACCGAGGGCGCTCGTGAGAGAGTCGATCTCAAGGTGTGTGGCGCTCGACGGCGTCGCCTCCGGCAATCTAGTGCTCAAGGCTGTGGATCCCCGTAGGGCGCCGCTTGACGCCGCGGATCCCCGCAGCGCCGTCCCGAGTCCGCCGTCGAGCAGCCACCCGGTCAGGGCAAGGGCCACGAGGACGGCGAGCAGGCCCAGGACTCGCCACAGCAGGAAGCGGAGCACCTCGTATCCCTGCTCCGACCGCCGAGGGCAAACGGGACAGTCGCGCGTCGCGGTCACCCTCCGCGAGGCCCGTGAAGTGCTCTCCTGCCGCTGAGCCCCGTAGGCTACTCGTGAACGTGAACCGGACCAAGGTCATCGGCATTCCCAAGGAGCCCACGACAAACGGACAGCGTGTCCAGGGAGGGTCGCCAAATCTGACATCGTGATGTCCGCATCTGTTGCGGGTAACGCCGAGATCTTCCCCGCCGTTCTGCAACTCCACGTGCCCAAGGGCTCGCGGATCGCCGATGTCACCTACGGCAAGGGCGTGTTCTGGAAGAACGTCCCGCGCCAGGACTACGAGCTCTTGGCAACCGATCTCCAAATGGGGGTAGACGCCACCGCGCTGCCCTACGCAGACCTGAGCCTGGATGCACTGGTCCTCGACCCTCCATATATGGAGGGTCTGTTCCGCAAGGACACAAGCCACATGGCCGGGGGTGGTTCCCACGCCGCGTTCCGTGAGAACTACTCAAACGGCAAGGCGACGAACGGCTCGGGGCCTAAATGGCACGACGCAGTTCTGGACCTGTACTACCGAGCTGGCTTCACGTTGCGGAGCAGCCTGGCGACCTCGCCCTGAGCGAGCTTTTCGTCAGCGCGACTGGCCCAAATCCTGGCCCGAGCGGCCTCCTAAACGACAAAATCCCCGTAAACACGGGGCGCAAGCGAGTACCGCTACCGGGATTCGAACCCGGGTTTCCGCCATGAGAGGGCGGCGTCCTAGTCCCCTGGACGATAGCGGCGCGCGATCTACGGTGGCCGAGGCTAGCAAAGCGCTCGGCCCAAGTCCCCCCGGAGAGCCGATTCGAGCACCGTTCGGGTGGCACGCTCCGAGCCGATCGGACCCGTCCCCGGCCGGTGCGATATCTTCGCTTGCCCAGCACCACGCGGATGTGGCGGAATTGGTAGACGCGCACGGTTCAGGTCCGTGTCCGGGAAACCGGGTGGAGGTTCGAGTCCTCTCATCCGCATCTACAGCAGCCCCGATACACGAGGCTGCTCGTGGACTTTGGGAGCAGCCTCGCCGCTGTCCGGCCGTCTGCCGGCTACCGCAGGGGAAGCATCGCGATCTACCGTAAGCACTACCACCTACGCCTCCCGCACGACGCGCTCGCCGGCATAACCCGGCGAGCGCACCTCTCGTGTGGTTTCCGCAGATCTTCTGTGGCTTACAGGCCGCCGTCGCGGCGCTGTCTGCGCTGCATCACCATGATCGAGCCGCCTGCGCACACCAAGAGCAGCCCCACGCCAACCGTCCAGCGGAGATCAAAGCCCGTGAACGGCAGTGTCGCGCTTGCTTTTGCGGGCTGCGTCGACGTGGTCGGAGTGCTGCTCGTGGTCGCAGGCGCAACCGTATTGGCGGGCGACTTCGTTGATTTCGACGGCGACGTACCGCTGCCGGGTTCTTTCTGCGTTGGCTTTGGCGGTGGGGTTGCGTAGCCACTTGTTGTGCTGCCGCCGCTCGCCGCAAGAGCCGGGGCCACGGGCGCCACTGCCAGTGCCAGCACGACCGGCAGGATCGTCAGCCGGCGCCGCGCACGGGACGATCCGCTCCTCGTCGCTGCTGTATCTGCTGTCTGTGGCCTGCTCGAGGCCATGACGTTGGTCCGAGTCATGCCAACCTCCCGTTCGTGGTCTGGTGAGCGCTGCGACCCCTCGTCAGGGCCTGTTCCATGATTGCCTGTTGATTCTATTGGCAAAATGCCGTCTTCTGGCTTGTGTTCGCCATTTCTGAGCTACTCCCTCCTGGGAGAGCCCTCCTCTTAACCACAAGGTCTATCACCAACGACGGTCAGCAGAAGCCTGGGATCACCAAGCCGGCACGGCCCGGCTCACGAGACCCGCACGCGCCCTTCGAGCGTCCCCTCCGTCAGCCTGCCGCGAAGCACCTTCTTGTCGAACTTGCCCACGCTCGTCTTCGGAACCTCGCCGATGAACGCGAACTCGTCCGGCAGCCACCACTTGGCCACGCGCCCGCGCAGGTGCTCGACGAGCTCCTCCGCGCTCGTGCTCGCCCCCTCACGCAGAACCACGCAGCACAGCGGACGCTCGGCCCAGCGCTCGTCCGGCTTGGCGATCACCGCCGCCTCGACCACGTCGGGGTGGGCCATAACCTCGTTCTCGAGCTCCACCGAGGAGATCCACTCGCCACCGGACTTGATCACGTCCTTCGCGCGGTCGGTGATCTGCACGGAGCCCTGCCTGTCGACGGCGGCGATGTCACCCGTGCGCAGCCAGCCTGCGTCGAACTTCTCTGGGTCGTCCTCGTGGAAGTAACGCGCGGCGATCCACGGCCCGCGCACCTCGATCTCGCCGGTCCCGTCCCCGTCCCAAGCGACCTCCTCGCCGTCGTCTCCGACCAGCCTCAACTCCACCCACGGCAGCGGCTTGCCCTGCTTGGCGCGTCCGTCCCAGTATTCGTCGTCGTGGGGGTGGGCGGGTGCTTCATCCTCCGGACGTGAATAGGTTGCCACCGGGCTCGTCTCGGTCATTCCCCACGCCTGGAAGATGCGCACCCCGTGGCGCTCCTCGAAATCCTTCATCAGCTGCTTCGGCACCGCCGAGCCTCCGCAGGCGGCGTTTTGGAGCGATGTGAGATCGACCTCGGGGTGCTCGTCGGCGTAGCGCAGCATGTCGGCGAAGATCGTCGGCACACACCCCATCAGCGTCGGTCGCTCGGCCTCGATCAGCTTTGCCAGCGGCTCGGCTCCAAGGAAGCGGTCGGGCAGGATCAGATCGGCGCCGGCGAGCGCCGCTCCGTGCGGCAATCCCCAGGCGTTCGCGTGGAACATCGGCACCACCGCCAGCACCTTGTCGACGCTCGACAGGCCGAGCGCGTCCTTCATCAACGTCGCCGTGGAGTGCAGGCTGATCGAGCGGTGCGAGTAGAGCACGCCCTTCGGGTTGCCGGTCGTCCCGCTCGTGTAACACAGGGCTGCCGCCTGGCGCTCATCGACCTCGGGGTAGTCGAATGATTCGGCGGGGTCCGATCCCGCCTCCTCCAGCAGCTCCTCGTAGCTCAGCGCGTTCGGCAGTGAGGTGTCTGCGGGACTCGTTGTCTGGGTTGGATCCGACGGGTTGGTTGGACCTCCCATCAATACGTAGTGCTGGACGTTCTGAAAGCTGGGCGCGAGCTTCTCGAGCAGCGGCACGAGCGAATCGTCGACGAAGATCACCTTGTCGTCGGCGTGATTGACGATGTAGGTGAGCTGCTCCTCGAACAGCCTGATGTTGAGCGTGTGCAACACCGCTCCCACGCAGGGGACCGCCATGTACAGCTCGAAGTGGCGCTGGTTGTTCCAGGCGAAGGTCCCCACGCGGTCGCCGGGCTCGACACCGAGCTTCCCTAGTACGCGGGCGAGCCGGTCGACGCGCCCTGATATCTCGCCAAACGTGGCGCGCTCGACGGTGCCCGGCGCGGTCAGCGTTACGACCTCCGCGTGCGGGTGGACGTCGCGCATCCGGCGGCGAATGTGGTGCAGGTTGAGCGGAAAGTCGTCCTGCATCAGGCCCTCCAGCATCTCCGTCATGCGCGCTTCACTCCTTCCGCTCGCAGGCTCTCGTCTGGCGCGAGCTCGCTGTAGATCGCACGAGTGCGCCGGGCGATGTCGTCCCAGTCGAAGCTCAGCACGTGCTCGGAGGCCTCCGCCACGAGCCGGTCGCGCAGCTCGCCGTCGACGAGCAGCCGCTCGATCATCACCCCCAGGTGCTCCGCGTCGCCGCCGTTGAAGCGCAACCCGACGCGCTCACCCGACGGTACGACCTCACGCAGCCCACCCGTGTCGGCAACGATGCAGGGACAGCCTGAGGCCATCGCCTCGAGTGCCACCAGCCCGAAGGGCTCATAGATCGAGGGGACCACGCATAGGTCGGCGATCCGGTAGAGCGAGTGCAGCGCGTCGTCGCCGATCCAGCCGAGGAACACGCCGTGCTCGGAGAGCCCCAACCGCTCCGCCTGGGCCCTCAGCTCACCCTCGTGCGTCCCACTCCCGGCCACGAGGAATCGCACGTTCTCGACCCGCTCGATCACGCCCGGCAGAGCGTCGAGCGCCAGCTGGAAGCCCTTCTCGTAGACCAGCCGTCCCACCAGCAACACGAGCTTCTCCTCGGGCTGGGCGAACTCGCGCCGCAGCGCCTGCAGATCCCCCACCGGCCGCAGTTCGTCCGGGTCGATCCCGTTTGGGATCACCGCAATCCGTCGCTCGTCGATGTCGAAGATGTCGGCGACATGTCCGCGCATGTAGTAGGAGCAGACGATCACCGAGTCCGCGCGCTGCGCCATCCAGCGCTCGACGGAGTGGATATGCGCCTGCGGCTGGTCCTCCACCCAGCCCTGGTGGCGGCCATGCTCGGTGGCGTGGATCGTCGTCGCGTATCCCACGTCCAGCCTGTCTGCGAGCGCGGCGGAGGCGTGGGCGACGAGCCAGTCGTGGCCGTGCACCAGGTCGTAGTCGCGTTCCTCGGCGAGCGCCCGCCCGGCAGCGAGCATGTCGTCGTTCATGTGCTCCACCCACGCCACAAAGCGATTGAGATCGCGCGGCCAGCTCGGCTCGCGCACCCGGTACACGCTCACACCGCCGCGCTCTTCCACGACCTGGGCGCCGGGGTACGCAACCCGAAGAGCCGGGTCGGCGACGGCGACCTCCGTCGCCGACTGCGAGGGCACCTGCTCCGATCGGTCGGCGGCTCCGCGCGTGAGTACGTCAACCGCGACTCCCTGGCGGACGAGCGCCTCGGCGAGCTTGCACACGTGCCGCGCCAGGCCACCCTCGATTACGGGCGGGTACTCCCACGACAGGAGCAGCACGCGATTGTTGCTCATCCCAGCACCCTATCTGCCCCGGCGTCACGCCGCCCCGCGCGGGGTCTCAGACACCGATCAGCCCAAGCTCGTCCAGCCGTCGTGCGGCACTCGACGCCCATGCCGTCTCCTCAGAGAGGCCCAGCACGCCCTCCCGCTCCAGCCGCCGTAGCGCCCTCACCACAGCCTCTCCGCCAATCTCCGATCGGTCGGCTTCCAGCTCGCCCAGCAACTGCGCATGGGACCACATCCGCTCGCGGTCGTCCCGCAGCAGCTGCAGGACGATCGCCCGTTCGAGTCCCGAGCCGTCCGCAACGCGCGACCCTTTCGATTCTGTGTCCACGGAAACCACTCCCTTCGTGCCGGGCTCCGTCGTCTGAAGTCGCGCCGGTCCACCCGATTTCCAATCCATCCGACGATACACACAGCTTGGAACGGTTCAGCGTGGTGGGCACGTGCGGCCCCCGCATTTCTATCCGTCCGTCCCATGTCGCAGGATGCCGGGCTCTTTGACGCTCGCCAACTCGACATCCCTCCGCGCATGGCAGCGTCTGACGCTCGACCGCCTTGCCGACTGGCAAGACGGCCCGTTCCTGATCTCGGCGGCGCCCGGCGCCGGCAAGACACGTCCCGCGCTCGAGCTCGCCAAGCGACTGCTGGCCCGTCAGGCGGTCAGTCGGGTCGCGGTTCTGTGCCCTACGACGCCGCTCACACGTCAGTGGGCAAACGCCGCCGCCGCGCTCGGCGTGCAGCTGCAGCCCGATGCGCCGGGGCCACGCCCGCCGCGCGACTTCGATGGCGTCGCGGTGACCTATGCGCGGGTGGCCGCCGACCCGCGCGGCTGGGCGGCCAAGATGGAGCGGAACACGCTGGTGATCCTCGACGAGGCGCACCACCTCGGCGAGGATCTCGCCTGGGGCACGGGCTTTCAACAGGCGTTCGCGGCGGCGCCACGGCGGCTGTTGCTGTCGGGGACCCCGTTTCGCTCGGACGCCACCCCGATTCCCGGCGTGCGCTATGACGCCGAGCGCCTTGCGATCCCCGACGTCTCCTACACCTACGCCGAGGCGGTGGCCGACGGGATCTGCCGCCCGGTGACGTTCGTGACGTTCGACGGCACGCTCTCCTGGCGCAGTGGCGAGGACGTGATCGAGTCCTCCTTCGAGACGGTGCTCAGCGCGCGCGAGGCGAGCCGCCGCTACCGCACCGCGATCTCCACCGAGCTCCCCGACGGGCTGCCCAGGATCCTGCGCGAGGCCGACCGGAAGCTGCGCGCGCTCCGCGCCGAGGGCCATCGCGACGCGGGCGCGCTCGCGGTCGCCGCCGACGGGACTCACGCGCGTCGGATCGCCAAACTGCTGAACGAAGCGACCGGACGGGCGCCGGTGGTCGTGCTGCACACCGAGGCGCGCGCCGCACACAAGCTGGCCGCCTTCAGAGACTCCCGCGAGCCGTGGATCGTGGCGGTCAACATGGTCTCCGAGGGGGTCGACATCCCCAGGCTGCGTGTCGGCGTCTACGCCACGGCGGCGAAAACGCCGTTGATCTTCCGCCAGATCGTCGGGCGCTTCGTGCGCACGCTCCCGGCCGATCGGAGATCGGCCGGCCCGCCCGAGCCGAGCTGGCTGTACCTGCCCGCCGAGCCCGTGTTGTGCGGCCACGCGGCCGAGGTCGAGCGCGAGCTGCGCCACGCGCTACGTGACCCCGCACTGGAGGAGGGCTGGGAGGAGGAGGCACCCGAGCGGCTTGCGAGCGAGCCATCCGAGCACGCCGAGTTCGTGCCGCTCAGCGCCGAGTTCGCGCCCCAGATGACGCTCTTCGGCCCGGCCCAGAAGGCGCCTGCCTCCGGCCCCGTCCGGCCCCCCATGCCTGAACCCGCGCCAGCGGCGGCGTTCGAGCGTCGCGACGGCTTACGTCAAGAGCGCAGCCGCCTCGTGGCCGATCTCCATCGCCGCGACGGGCGCAGCCACCGCGAGATCAACGCCTGGCTGAACCGCGCGGTCGGGGTCGAGCGCGTGGAGACGGCGAGCATCCCCCAGCTCGAGCGCTCGGTCGAGACGCTCGTCAAAGAGCTCACCCGACGCAGCCGCTCCGCCGCGGCGCGCTAGCCACAAGATCGAGTCTGCCCGGACCCTGTGAGGCCGAGCCATGCGTGTGTATCCCAGACGAACCGCAACACGGCCGCCGGTAGGCGGCTCTATAAAAATCTCCTCCGTCGGGGCATACGATGCACGAGTGGAGCGCCGTCCCTTCCCCGAGTGGTCCGTTCCGGCTTGGCGGCCGGCGCTGGTCGCGCTGGCGCTCGCGTCCGCCGGTCTGCCCGCCGGTCGCGCGCAGGCCGCCGTCGTCGCGGTCGACCCGCTGGGGGCCGCGGCCCCGGTGCTCTGGAATGGAGGCGTCGCCTGGCAGGACACGGAAGGCGTCCGCGCCGCGACCGTGGGCTCACCACCGCGCCGGCTTGTCTCCTTTCGCCCGCTCGGGTTCACCTATGACTTCTCCCTCGACAGCGGCAGCGGGGCGAACGGCACCGCCACTCCCGGCGGCGGCTCGAGCGGGGGAAGCGGCGCGCTTGCATACGGCTGGGAAGAGGCCAACGACATGACGCCCCCGATGGGTCCCGGCGACCAGAACGTCGCCACTCCCCCACTCCCCTACGAAACCTCGATCGCGCACCGCGGCGTGATCGGCGCCGACGGCCAGCAAACGCAGCTACTCGCGTGCGGGAAGGAAACCGAGGCGCAGTTCTTCAACGCCTACTTCGTCTCGCTGGCGGGCGCCACCGTCGCCTACATCTGTCAAGGGACGCCGCCGGAAGGTAAAGCTCCCGCGGGAGGGGTCTCGCCGTCATATCTGGCGCTGAGTGACCTCACCACGCCTGCCATCGCCCCGCAGAGCATCGCCCCGGTCGATCCCCCATTTCAGCTCTCAGGCAACTACGCCGCCTTCAATACCGGAGCACCACTCGGATCGAGTCACATCGTCGTCGAGAACCGCCAGACGGGAACTGTCAGCTACGAAGTACCCACGTCGGCGCAGGCGAGCTCTTCCACGATCGCGCTCCAGGAAGACGGGACGCTGGTGCTCCTCGGAGCCGGCACCTCGACCTGCGTCGCACCCAACGTGCGCTCGCAAGCGCCCCATCCGGCTGAGTGGTTCTCACCGGCCAGCCCCGTCGCCCACCAGCTCGGCTGCTTCTATGACGGCTCGCTCCGTCCCGTCGGCGGACAGTGGGTCGCGTTGGGCCCCGGACCCGGAACCCAGGCGCTGCTCGAGCTCGTCAACCTCGCCACCGCCTCCAGCCGGACGCTCGCGGTGTTTCCCAACGCCGGCATGTTCGAGCCCCAGCCACAGTCTCCGCCCCAGCAGAACGCAGCGCCCGCCGACTTCGACGGCCGGCAGCTCGCCGCCGGGCTCGGGAGCGGCCCGCGGACCAAATCGGCGTCGCGGGCGCTCCTCGTCCGCTGACGGGCCTCCTCCCGCGAGGCCCCGCCTCGCGGGTGAGCACCGCGCCTCGTGCCGTTCTCAGGCGCGGTTCCCGCTCGCCCGCAGGCGATAGCGCGGATGACCACCCGCTGCCTGCGCCAGCGTCGCCACCGCGATCGAGCCCATCTGCGAGGGCAGTAACGAGACACGACGCCCCAGTACGTCAAAGCCGAGTGCCTCCACGCGATCGAGCACGCCCAGATACACGTTGCGGGCCAGGTGAATCCCCGGACGCATCTTCGGACTCAGGGCGCCCGGCAGCTCCACGGTGGCCGCGAACAGCTCGCGTGCACGAGCCACCTCGCCGGCGAGCAGCGACTGAAAGCCGGGGGTGACCCTGGCCTGGGCGATGTCCTGCTCGCGGACCCCGAAGCGCTCGCGCTCCTCCCCGGGCAGATAGACACGGTCCAGCGCGTAGTCCTCGCGGACGTCCCGGATGAAGTTCGTAAGCTGAAAGGCAAGCCCCAGCCGGGCCACGGTCTCGTGCAGCTCGAGTGGGACACCGAGCAGCGGCGCCATGATCAGGCCAACGGCGCCGGCGCTCCCGCGCATGTAGCGGTCGAGATCGGCACGCGTCTCCAGCCGCACCGGTCCGCAGTCGATGCGCATCGAGTCCATGTAGATCGAGAGCTCCGAGAGCGGCAGGTCATGGCGGTGACCGGCGTCCACCAGCGCCGCGATCAGGGGATGCTCGGAGGAGCCGCGAGCCAACCCTCGCTCCAGCTCCCGCTGCCAGTCGTCCAGCGCACAGCGCCGTGCCTCGGGCGTCGCGGCTCGTCTGGGTCCGTCGACCAGTTGATCGGCGCCCCGCACAAAGCCGTACAACGCGTGCACCGCCGAGCGCACATCGCGCGGTAGCCAGCGCGTCGCCCAGTAATAGGTGGGATCGTGGCGCCACTGCATGCGCCGACACGAGCGGTAGGCGGAGCGCAGGTGGGACTCCTGATGGACCATTGGATCATCTTGGCACAGCGGTCACACGCCCTCTCCTCGTATGCCGCTGATATGGATGGCCTCGGCCAGGCGCAGCAGGCCGATGACCGTATGCGGGCGCATCTCACTCGTGCGTACCCTCACAGCAGAGCCGTGCGGGCCGAGGACCTCAACGATCGTGCAGACATCCCCGATTTCGCAGTCCTCGCCGTAGTCGCCTTCCAGCGCCTCCATCTGCGCCGCCACCACCTGCCCAATCTTGGTCTGATCAAGTGTCATCTGAAACGCCCTCCGGGGTAGTCAAGGAGCCGGCTATGTCATCGCTTCTCGCCGGCTATGAATACACGAACCGCGCCGCCGGTGTCTGCGCCTGGTGATCCCTTGGCGGCCCGGATATGCCTATCCGCATCAGCAGAGCCCATCAGCTATTTGTCGAGATCGGTGAACAACTCGGATAGGTCTCGCCATTCAGGCTCGATCAGGCCAGGAAGCGCATACCTACATGTTGGGATCGGACGAGATCGCCATGTCAGATAACGAAAATCCCCAACATAACCACGAGCCCGACCCCACCCCCGGCTCTCCCGCGGCAGGGCCAGTGAACGGCGGGCCCCTGAACGGTTCGCCTCAGGACGGCGATCAGGGCCCAGATCCGTCCGCGGGCGAGCCGCGGAGCACCGACGATCTCACTCCGCCGGCGTCGTCGCCTGCTCCAAGCACGGACGGGCCCGAGGGTTCAAGCACGGACGGGCCCGAGGCCGAGGGTGCAAAGCCCGCGGCACACCGCCGGAGAGGCGCGTGGGCCGCCGTGGCGATTCTATGTGTCGCCGCGGGAACGGTCGGCTCGGTGCTCGGAGCGCACGCCCTGGCGCGTAACGACACCACCAACGCACGCGCGGCATTTCAGCAGAGCTCGCGAGCGATCGCCTCGACGTCAAAGCTGGCCATCCAGCGCGAGGAAGAGCTCGCCGTCAGCGCCGGCACCTTCTTTGCGAATAACCCAAAGGCATCGCGCGCGCAATTCGCCGCCTGGGTCAAATGGGCGCGTTCACTGCATCGCTACCCAGAGCTCGACAGCCTCACTCTCCTGACCGTCGTCCAGCCATCGCAACTCGCCGCGTTTCAGGCACAGGTCGCCGGGCTGTCGGTGAAGCCGCGCGCGGCGACGGTTTCACCGACAGCGGGATCAGCCCAGCCGACGAAAGCACTTGTGACAACCGTGGCCAAATCGACGCCACCGGCCCTCGCAAGCCTTCGGGTCGTCCCGGCGAGCAACCATCCTTACTACTGCCTTTCCGTCGCCTCGCTCGTGAGGAACCCCGCCGAGACTCCACCGGCGGGCCTTGACTACTGCGCGCTCACGCCCGCCCTGCTGTTGGCCAGAGACTCCGGGGTGAGCAGCTACACGCCCATCTCGGCAGGGCGGACTCAGGCTTTGGCAGTCGAGACGCCCGTGTACCGGGGAAATGTGACGCCGCACAGCGTCTTCGGGCGCGGGGCCGCGTCCGTGGGGTGGCTGCGCGAGGTGCTGGTACCCCAGGTCCTCCTCCAACAGGTCCTCGTGGGCCACCCGGGCTACGCGCTGCGCCTGCGTTACCGGACCGGCTCCTCGAATGTCCTATTCACCAGCGGCACCCCGCCGTCACGCGCGCAGAGCGCGACAATCAGCCTCAACGACGGATGGACAGTGAAGAGCTTCGCGGCCCCGGCCGGCACGGGCGTGCTCGCCGACGGGCGCGCGCTCGTCCTGTTGATCGCTGGAATCCTGCTGAGCGCGCTCCTCGGCCTGCTGGTATTCGTTCTCGGTACCCGCCGCCCGTCGGCATTGGCGCCGACACCGGTAGCGACGACCCCGCCGGCGCCACCGAAGGAGACCGAGGCGCCACCCAACGAAGATCTCTATGACACCCTTACCGGGCTACCCAACCGCATGCTCACGCTCGACCGGGCCGAGCGCATGGTCGCGCGCGCCGGACGCGATTCGGGGATGCTGGCGGGCGCTCTATTCGTCGACATCGACCGACTCAAGGATGTCAACGAAAAACTCGGGCAGGCCGCCGGCGACCAGCTGCTGAGAATCGTCGGAGAACGGCTGCAGGACGTGGTGCGAACTGGAGATACCGTCGGTCGCCTCGGCGGAGACGAGTTCGTGGTGCTGGTCGAATCGGCAGCCCGTGGGGTGCGGCTCGACTCCCTGGCCCAACGCATGATCGAGGCTCTCCACAAACCCGTCGAGCTCGATGATTTTGGCCCCAGTTTCGTCTTAACCGCGAGCATCGGCGTCGCCTTCGGCCGCTACGCGACTCCCGATGACCTGTTGCGCGACACCCACCTGGCCCTGGTGTCGGCCAAGGCCGCCGGCAAAGACCGCTACACGCTCTTCAACGCCAACATGCGCACCGTCATCGAGGGGCAGGCGGTACTCGAGGCCGAGCTGAACACCGCGCTGCACGAGGAACAGTTCTTCCTCCTCTACCAGCCGGTCTACGATCTGGGCACCCGCCGGGTGGCGGGTCTGGAGGCGCTGATCCGCTGGCAGCATCCCACGCAGGGCGTCCTCCCACCCCAAGACTTCATCCCGCTGAGCGAGGACACCGGCCTGATCGTGCCGATCGGTCGCTGGGCGCTCGAAGAGGCCTGCCGACGAGCCGCGGCGTGGGACGTGGCGGGTCACCGGCTCGGCATCTCGGTGAAAGTATCGCCCCACCAGCTGAATCGAGACGGATTCGCCACGGACGTCCGGCGAGCGCTGCAGCAGTC
>DASRKZ010000057.1:0-10362 GCA_035648675.1 Solirubrobacteraceae bacterium | reverse complement strand
CCCCCGACGGAGTTGTACGCGTCGCTGTCCACCGGCAGATCCAGGCCATAGTCGGCGAGATCGGTCACCGCCACGTGGCCGCGCACGAACCAGTCGCCATCCGCGAGCTGGCGGACCTCGCCGGCGGCGGGGTCGGTTTCGTCGGTGATCTCGCCCACGACCTCCTCGATGATGTCCTCGACCGTCACGATCCCCACCACCCGGCCGTACTCGTCCACCACCACCGCCAGCGACGTGCGCTGACGCTGCAGGTCGGCGAGCAGGTCGTCCAGAGGCTTCGTCTCGGGCACGATCGGAGCGTCGTGCACGAGCGGCTCGAGCGTCGCGTGCGGACCCTCCTCCATCAGCGTGCGGGCCAGCGAGTTGGCGTGCACCAGCCCCCGCACGCGATCGCGGTTGTCCTCCTCGGTGACGACCAGCCGCGTGTGCCCGGAGGAGATGCACAGCTTCAACGCCGTCTCCGCGTCCTGGGAGACGTCCACGGTGACCACCGCCGGGATCGGGGTCATCACCTGACGGGCCTCCTGCTCGTGCAGGTGGAACACGCCCGTCAGCATCCCGGCCTCGCCCGGGTCGATCTGCCCGCCGGCGTGTGACTCGGCGATCAGGCGCTTGAGCTCGTCCGGTGAGCCGCCCTCCTGCTGGCGGGTCATATCGACGCCGAGCAGCCGCAGGATGCGGGTGGAGAGCGCCGTGAGCACGACGATCACCGGGTGGAACAGGACTCTGAACGCCTGCAACGGGCGCGCCACCCGCCGCGCCACGGCCTCGGCGCGGTCGATCGCGTAGAACTTGGGAACCATCTCGCCGGCGACCAGCTGGACGGAGGTGATGATCAGGTAGGCGACCACCACCGAGAGCGCGACAGCCACGCCGTGGCTGAGCGTGTTACCCAGCGTCCCTTTCAGAACCTCCGCCAGGGCCGGCGCGCCGAGAGCACCGATCGCGATCGAGGTCATCGTGACCCCGATCTGGACGGCCGAGATGTAGTCGTTGATGCTCGCCAGCTGTTTCAGCGCCAGCGCCGCACCGCGAGCCCCTTCCTCGCGCATCACCTCCAAGCGTGCCCGGCGCGAGCGCACGAGCGCGTACTCGGCGATCACGAAGAACGCGTTGATCGCCACCAGGACGATCGTGAAGATGAGCTTCAGGCCGTTCACGCGAGCAGGTCGATGCGCGCTGCCAGCTCGAAGTCGGCCTCGGAGAGGCCTCCCAGCGAGTGAGTGGAGAGCTCCAGGCGCACCTTGTTCCAGCCATGCACCAGGATGTCTGGGTGGTGATGGGCCGCCTCGGCGGCCTCGGCCACTCGATTGACGAACGCGAGGGCGCCCTCGAAGTCGGCGAACGTCCACTCGCGCACGATCGCCTGGCCGTCACGGCGCCACTGACCGCCCGCGAGGCGTTCTTCGACTTCCTGGTCGGTTAGCACTGTCATCCGGATAAGGGTAAGCCCTCCAGACGATGCCATCGTCGGCCGGGGCACGGGGCGAGCCATCGCTCGATCTCAGGGTCGGTGAGCACGGCGTCGTGGCGCATCTCTCACTGACCGGGTTCGACGAGCTGCACGGGAGCCGTCGCCGGCGCTTCGGTCGCCTTCGCGATCAAGATCGATCCGGCGAACGCCGCTACGCCGATCGCCAGGCAGCCGGCCAGCGCGAGTGCCTGGGAGCGGTAGCGATCGCCGAGCTGCATCACGAGCGCCACGAGCGCCCCACCGATCAGGCCGCCGATATGCCCGCCCCAGGAGATGCCGGGGAGCGTGAAGCTGATGATCAGATTGATCAGGATCAGGCCGCCCACGCCGCTCTGCATGATCGGGATCTGGCGGGCCCGCATCTCCACCGCGGCCGCCCCCATCACCCCGAACACAGCCCCCGAGGCGCCGACCGTGGGCGAATGGGGCGTGACGAGCAGCGCACCGAAGGAGCCCGCCAGCAGCGAAACACCGTAGATCGTCCCGAACCTCAGGCGCCCCAACGCCGGCTCCAGCATCTGGCCGAGGATGTACAGCACGTACATGTTGAAGCCGATATGGAGGATGTTCTCGTGTAGGAAGCCGCTCGTGACGATTCGCCACCACTGGCCGTGGGCCACGCCCAGAGTCGGGAATCCACGGATGCTGCCCACCAGCGCGCCTTCTTCGTAGATCTTGCTCGTCGGCTGGCCGGTCAACGTGATGTTGCCCTCCGCGAGGAACGCCAACACGTTGATCGCGATCAACGCCACCGTGACCTCGGGCCGGCGAATCGTGTTGCGCAGCGTCTTCACCGGGGTCCGCTCACGCGAGCACTCCGGACAGCGCATGCCGACCGAGGTGGTGGTCATGCAGTCGGGACAGATCGGTCGCCCGCAGTTCGAGCACGAGACCCCCGTCTCGCGCGAGGGGTGGCGATAGCAGGTGGCCATGTCCGGGCTCCTAGCCTATCCGGGCTCCGCCTCGCTCCACGGATGTGCCTCTCCCGGACTTCTAGACCGAGGCGACGATCACCGGAGGGCGCGGTGGATCAGCGGTCACCGAGCAGCTTGCGCGTCTCCCGGCGGAGATCGCGAGCGGTGCGCTCGGCCGACTGGCGCGCACCACCGAGACCACCGGAGGATCCGTGCGTCCGCCGGCGAGCGCGCAGGAGCACCAGCGCGACCCCCGCGCCGCCGCCCGCGACGAGCGCCGCCGCCGGCCGGACCCAGTTGCGCGGGTCGCGCATCGCCGACAGCTCCCACGCCTCCAGCTCGTCCGCGGCCAGCTCGGTGATGCTCGTGAGCGTGCTCTCCAGGCGCCGCGCCAAGTCCTCGGGCGGCTCCACGGGCGCGAGCGCTTCGCGCAGCAACCCCTCGAAGTTGGGAAACGCCTCACTCATCGGAGTCCTCCTCTTCGCCGGGATCCTTCACGAGCCCCTCGAGCTGCTTGATCGCACGATGGATGAGCACCTTCGTGGCGCCGTCGGAGCGACCCAGCGCACGGGCGATCTCGCGGTTGTCCATGCCGAGCGCGAAGCGCATGATCAGCGCTTCGCGCCGATCCTCCGGCAACCGGCGTACCCCGCCGAGCACGCGCGTCAGCTCCTCGCGCCCCTCGACCAGCTGCTCGGTCGTGTGGGGCGCGGCGAGCGTGGTGTTCTCGTCGATCGGCGTGGCCGGCTTGCGAGAACGGTCGCGATAGAGGTTCGCCGCCAGGTTGTGCGCGATCCGAATCAGCCACGGGCGTAGCGGCCGTCCCCGGGATTCGCGCTGCGCCCGCTCGAAATGGCGGTAGGCCTGCAGGAACGTCTGCTCGGTCAAGTCCTCCGCGTCGTGATGATTGCCGATCCGGTAGTAGGCGTAGCTGTAGACGTCGCGCAGGTGAGCACGGTAGAGATCGGAGAACTCCGCATCGAGCTGTGCCTTGGACTTCTCGCCGACTTGCTCGCTGACTTGCTGACTCACTCATCGCACACTACCCTCGCACCGATCGGCAGTCGCTCACGCGGCGCGAGAGAGCTCGCGCTCGGAGGACGCTCGAGGGAGCTCCGGAGATGGAGCCTTGGCACCGCCGAGCCAGTCCCACTGCAGGCTGACGCAGGCCCAGACGCGCTCGGTGACCGCCACGGCGAGGCGGGGCGAGGGCTGCTCCACCGTGGGGAAGCGCAGAGCGCGACCGACGCGGATGCGTACCTTGCGCGGGCGCACCCGCCAGCCGCGGCGGACGTCCTCGGTGCCGAATACCGCGATCGGCACCACGGGCACGCCGGTCTCGAGCGCCAGGCGACCCACCCCGCGGTGCGGATCGCCAAGCGGTCCGGGACGCGTGCGGGTGCCCTCGGGGAAGATCACGACGCAGTCACCCCGCTCGAGAATCGCGCGGGCGGTATCCAGCGCGTCTCGATCGCCGGCGCCGCGGTCGATCGGAAACGCGCCGAGACCGTTCAGCAGCCATGCCTGCCAGCGCTTTTCGAACAGCTCGCGCTTGGCCATGTAGTAGACGGGGCGCCGCACGAGCGTGCCGATCACGAAAGGATCGAGGAAGCTGCGGTGGTTGGACGTCAACAGCAGCGGGCCCCGGCGCGGAAGATGCTCGCGACCGACCCGCGCCAGACGGAAGTAGAGGAGGAAGAACGGCACCAGGATCGCCCGCAGCGTCCAGTACAGGATCGGGTTCACGCCGCGCTTCAGCGTGTGCTCGCGGAAGCCACTCAGGCCCACCGTCCGCTCGCCCGATCGGGCCCGCTCGATGTGCAAGGAATCCATACCCTGGGATACCCGCGCGCGGGGACCCCGTTACAGTTGACCGACGATGGGAATCGATTACGGCAAGACGCTCCGCGGAGCGATCGCGGGCGCCCTGGCAGCCGGCGTGTGGGCGGCACAGATGCCGCTCGACAAGCGCGCCTTCGGATCTGACTTCGACGACGTCGCGCTGCTCGGCAAGGGACTCACGCGCGGGGACGCCTGGCCCGTCGCCGGTTGGGCGCTGCACCTGCAGAACGGAGCGCTCTTCGGGGCCGCCTACGCCAACCTCGCGCCGCGCCTGCCGTTGCCCTCGTGGGCCCGCGGCCCCGTGGCGGCGAGCGCGGAGAACCTCCTCACCTGGCCGCTCACGGCCCTCACCGATCGCCTCCACCCCGCTCGCAAGGAGTTGCCGACCCTCCTCACCAACCCGCGCGCCTTCGGTCAATCCGCCTGGCGGCACCTGCTCTTCGGCGTGCTCCTCGGCGAGATCGAGCGGCGCCTGAACGCCCAAGCGCCGGTTGGGGCGCCGCCGGTCACGATGCCGATCGCGTCCACCAACGGCCACGGCAACCTCGAGCACGCCATCACCGTCGCGCCGGAGTAGCTCAGCTGGTAGAGCGCCTGTCTTGTAAACAGGGGGTCAGGGGTTCGAGTCCCCTCTCCGGCTCTCATAAAAGCCCTTTGGAAAATAGTATGTCCGAGAGCGAGTGTCTGCCGAGTGGGCAAGTTGATGCACATTGCAGCCGAACGCAGAGACGCGGGTCAGCTCGCGAGCCTGTAACGGACTCCCCGCCCGCGTGGTGCACCGACGGGCTCAAGGACGCCGCGATCGTTGTAGAGGTCGCTGAGAATGTTGGATGCGCGGCCTTCGCCCACGCCAAGTAGGGCCGCCGCGTCCGCACGGCCGATCTCCTCGTTGACGTCGAGAAACGCGCGCACGAGCTCCCATTGCTGATCCGCGGTGGTTCGCTGCCGGTAGGTGATCCGCGCGTGGAGCGCCGTCCGCGACCGTTGCGTCAGGCGGAACGATCGACTTCCGTCGAGCAGACGCTCCACGGCTCCCGCGTCGGCAAGACGGCCGAGCACCTCAAAGGCCTCGTCCTCGCTGCACTGTGCCGTGCGTGCAAGGCCTTCGGCGCGAAGAGGCGTTCTGCCGAGCAGCTCGGTGATGGCGATGTGTGAACGGACATCCTCAGCAAAGCGATCGTCAGTGGCCACGAGATTGTCAAAGAAGCCTCGAACGTTCGGGTCCACGCGGCCGCCGGGCAAGCGGCAGACGACGTCGCCTCCCTCGGGAAAGATGTCGGGCGCGGCGTGACCGTCGCGGAGCATGGTGCGGTACATCGCCCCAATGCCGACGCCCTCGCGCTCGGCCAGTCCTAGCACACGCATCGCCTCGGCCAGCGCTCTGTTACGAGGCTGGGAGCGCGTGGCCAGCAGGCGGTCCTTGTCGACGCCCTCGGGGAAGTCCCCGGGGGAGACGACCTTGAACGTGTCCGGGGGTCGGCCAAGCGCCATAGCGATAATCGACGCTCGCGGCATACGGTAGTCGCGGTGCATGACCGCGTTGCCCAAGGCCTCGCGCAACGCCCGCTCGGGGATCGAGCGCTCTGGTCTACGTTGCGCGCCGATGATCACCGGGCGCGCCGGGAACGCTTGATCGATCATCTCCCAGGCGGTATCGAACGCAGTGATGACGGGCGCCTTCAGGATCTCGCGTTTGGCGGAGGCGGCTCCCTCGACGTCGAGGGCGCGCACATCGAGACGCTCGACGTCCGTCTCGTATCGACAAAGCAGCACAGCACCGGCCCGGTTCAGCTGCGGATCGTCCTGATCCTCCATGGCCACGCCGAGGCGGCGCAACAGCTCTACATCACTGCCGGCAGGACGCCCTTGCGCGGCCAGGTAGTGGCCGTGCGCCGATTCCAGGGCCGCGCGATCGCAGGTCGAGAGGCGCTCCGACGAGCCCTCGGCCGACCAGTCGTAGCTTCGCCAACGCTCCAGGAACTCACGGGCGCGGTCGCCGTCGAGCTCCAAACAGTCAGTGCCGAAGCGGGCTCGGAGCTTCCCCCCGCTGCGTGTCTCGCTCAGCGCCGGGGCGACGTTGATCAAATACAGGCGCTTGCCGTCTTCGAAGAGCTCCTCGATCACATCGATCGAAAAGTGCGGCTGCGTCAGGACGTAGATGCGGTGGCGCAGCCAGTCGAGGTCTAGAAAACTACCGACGAAAGCAGCCGTGCCGGCCGCCTTGTCGGTCACGCCGACCACGATCGCGCCCCCGCGATCGCTCATGGCCATGCATGCCACCTCGACTGCGAGCGCCTGGGCGGCCGGTTCGTGCTGTGCTGCGATGGCTACCCTCTGGCCGCCGGCGAGGACCGTGCCGGCCTCCTCCTTGAAATCCACGATCTCGCTCTCAACATCCGCCGCCCTAGCTCCGCCAGCGACCGCGGCGATTGCGTCGAGCGCAGCTTTGCGACGGGAATGTGCATCCATGGCGACAACAAATGTAACATAACGTGGGTCCCACGCAACAGGTCTTTTCTGCGGCGTAGGACGTTACATTTGACCGCGTCCGCGCCGAGTTTCCCGCCGAGCAAGACACATCAGTAACGATGTCTTATCGCGGAAATCCGGTATAAGAAATCATAAATGATGGCTTCCGACGCATCGACTGTGCTATGCTCTGCATCAGATCCGATGTATTATCACCGCATCGGCACCTAACACATCAGAACTGATGCACTTCGAGGAACTTATCACTGACGCTGCTGTTCTCGCCGAGCTCGGCCGCAGGCTGGAGCGTCACCGCCGCGAACGCAACTGGACTCAAGCCGAGATGGCCGCCGAGGCCGGGATTGGTCAGGCGACTGTGCAGCGCGCAGAGCGGGGGAAGTCGGTTCAGATGACCTCGATGATCAAGCTGCTGCGGACGCTCGGACTGCTCGCGGGGCTGGACCTCGCGGTACCTGAGTCCATCGACCTCCCGATCGCCCAACTGGAGCGCGAGCAGCGCAAGATCCGGCGGCGTGCCCGCGGCCGCCGCGGCGGTCCGCCCGCCGAGTCCGCCGACGAGCCGTGGACTTGGGGCAATGAGCCGGGGTCGGGGCTGTGACCGTCGCGGCGGTGACGCTGTGGGGAACTCGGATCGCCGCGGTCTCGATCGACGCGAGCGCACGCTACGCGACGTTCCAGTACGACCCGTCGTTCGTCCGCAGCGGCATCGAGATCGCGCCCGTGCAAATGCCCCTGCGCGCGCAGCCGTACAGGTTTCCGGGCTTGCCCGAGGACGCGTTCAGCGGCCTGCCTGGATTGTTGGCTGACTCCCTGCCCGATCGCTGGGGCACAGCACTCGTCAACGCTTGGCTGGCCGCTCAAGGGCACGAGGAGTCGAGCTTCGACGTCGTTCAACGACTCTGCTATGTCGGCACCCGCGGCGTCGGTGCGTTGGAGTTCCAGCCGGCTCAGGAGCCGGACGTCTCGGGCGAGGCCGACCTCCAAGTCGACGCGCTCGTGCGTCTGGCCAGCGAGGTGCTCTCCGAACGTGCGGAGTTTGTGGCCGAGCTGAGCGAAAACCCGGACGAGCAGGCAATGAAGGCGATCCTCGCCGTGGGCAGCTCAGCAGGTGGCGCGCGCCCGAAGGCATTCATCGCCTACAACGACGCAACCGGCCAGGTTCGCTCGGGGCAAGTGGAGGTCAGTGCCGGTTTTCGACACTGGCTGTTGAAGTTCGACGGGGTCTCGCGGTCCGGCGACCACGGACTCACCGATCCCCAGGGCTGGGGCGCGGTGGAGTACGCGTACTCGAAAATGGCACGGGCGGCCGGGATAGGCATGACCGAGTGCCGGCTCTTGGAGGAGAACGGCCGCAGGCACTTCATGACCCGTCGCTTTGACCGACCCGACAATGGCGACAAGCTGCACATGCAGACGGTCGGCGCGCTGGAGCACGTCAGCTACAACGAGCCGGGCACCTACAGCTACGAGCAGGTCCTGTTGTTGATCCGACGGCTCGGGCTCGGGACGCCCGTCGTCGAGCAGCAGTTCCGGCGCATGGTCTTCAATGTCCTCGCCCGCAATCAGGATGACCACGTAAAGAACATCGCCTTCCTCATGGACCGCCAAGGCGCCTGGTCGTTGGCTCCCGCCTACGACGTGATCTGGGCCTGGAAGCCCGGCAACCTCTGGCTCGACAGTCACCAGATGTCGATCAACGGCAAGCGCACCGGCTTCACAGTTGCCGACCTGCGCGAGGTCGCCGGCGTGGCGGGTCTGAAGCGCGGCCGTGCCGAGGCCATCCTCGCGGAGGTCGGCGCCGTTATCACCGGCTGGAGAGAGATCGCCGGCGAGGTCGGCGTCGACGAGCAGCTGGCCGAGCAGATTGCCCGCTCACACCGCCTGACGCTGCCGACGCTCTGATCCGCCGCACCTACCAACGCCTCTCTTCGGCGCTCGAACGCTCCTCTTCGGTGCTCCGCGGCAGTCCGCCTCGCTCAGGCGGCCACCGCGCGGGCGTCCAGGTGCGCGCCGACCTTGCGCTTGACCCGCTGCAGGGCGTTGTCGACCGTCTTTGTGTCGCAGTCCAGGCGCTCGCCCACCTGCTCGTAGGAGTAGCCGTCCAGATACAACCCAAGCACGCGACTCTCGAGCTCTGAGAGCGCCGTGGACAGGCATCCGACCAGCGAACGGAGCTCCTCCGAGGAGATCACCTGGTTGACGGGATCGTGCACGCTCGGGCCGGGAAGCACCTGGTCGAGGGTCGGCACGTCTTCGCCGGCGCCCGCGGGGGTCGAGGAGAAGGACACGTACTGGTTCAGCGGCGTGTGCTTGTTCCGCGTCGCCGTCTTCACCGCGGTGATGATCTGGCGGGTGATGCAGAGCTCCGCGAAGTTGCGAAAGCTCGACTCCCGATCGAAGCGGAAGTCGCGGATCGCCTTGTAGAGACCGACCAACCCCTCCTGGATCAGATCTTCGGAGTCGCCGCCCGCCAGAAAGTAGGAGGAGGCCTTCAGACGCACGAAACCGTGGTAGCGCCTGACGAGACGGTCATACGCATTGCGGTCCCCCTGCTTGGCGAGGACGATCAGAAAGCTATCCTCGACCTTCACTTCAGAGTTAGAGTTACTGGTGATTCGTGCCACGAGCAGATCCTTTCTCGGGCTGCATGCAGCCCGAATTTGCTCAGTGGCGCACTCCTCCCCTGGCGCCAAAGCTATTTTATTCTAAGGCTTCATCAACCTTAGGTTCAGCCTTATGTGAGCGCGAGCCTCTCACAGTTATGGAACCTTGTCAAGACCCGCGTCCCCGATTCTGCAAGATCTCGTACAGCACGGCCGCCGCCGCCGCGCTCACGCCGAGCGACTCCACCGCCCCCAGCACGGGCAAAGCGATCAGCTCGTCGCATGCCGCCGCGACCCGCGGACGCAGGCCATGCCCCTCGCTGCCCAGCACCAGCACCACCCCGCCGCCGCCATAGTCGGGCGCGTCGTAGGCCACCCTCGCCTCCCCGCTCGCGCCGTAGCACCAGCATCCCGCGCCGCGGGCTTCCGCCAGGAAATCGGCGATGTTGCGCACCCGCGCCACCCGCAGATGCTCGACGGCGCCCGCCGACGCCTTACAGACGGCCGGCGTCACCTCGGCCGCGCGGCGCTCCGGGATCACCACGCCGGCGGCGCCGGAGCACTCGGCGGTACGGCAGATCGACCCCAGGTTCTGCGGGTCCTGCACCTGATCGAGCGCCACCACCAAGGGTTGCTCGCCCGCGAGCAGCTCCCCCGCCGAGGAGTACGGATAGCCGCCGGCCTCCGCACAGATCCCCTGATGCGCGGTCGAACCGCAGCGCTCCTGGACTTCCTCGGCGGAGGCGCTCCGTACCCCTACGCCCTCGAGCCAGGGCTCATGCGCCGCGCCCCCCGTCGCCCACACCTCCGCCACCGCGTGCCGGCGGCGCCCACGCAGCGCCTCCCTCACCGGGTTGCGTCCGTAGACGATCACGGCTTGGCGATCGGGATCAGCTCCGAGCCCCCCGGTCCGTCGCGGATCTCCCAGCCCCGCGCGCTCAACTCCTCACGCAGGCGGTCGGCCGCCTCGAAGTCGCGCTCCTCGCGGGCCCGCTCACGCCGCTCCAGCAGGCCGAGCGCCTCGGGATCGACCGCGCCC
>DASRKZ010000056.1:0-10616 GCA_035648675.1 Solirubrobacteraceae bacterium | reverse complement strand
GTCAGGAGCTGATTGACGTCGAGCGAGACGTCGGTACCGAGTTTGGGTGCTCCGATCACCCCGGCGGTGCCCAGCGGCGTGAGGCACTCCACGGCGCTGCGAAGCACCTGCGGCACGCCGGTGGTATCGAGGCTGAAGTCGACGCCGTGACGGGTTAGGCGCCCAATCTCCTCGAGCACGTCCGTCGCTTGCGCGTCGATGACGTGGGTCGCGCCGAGCTCACGTGCCAACTCGAGGCGTGCGGGGTGAAGGTCGACGCAGATGATCGTGGACGCGCCGGCGATCACAGCGGCGAGCACCGCGGCGAGCCCGACCGCGCCTGTGCCGAACACGGCCAGACTGCTTCCGGACGCAAGCGCCAGCGTGTTGAGGACGGCTCCCGCGCCGGTCTGGATGCCGCAACCGAAAGGTGCAGCGATCGTGAGCGGTATGGAGCTCTCGATCCCGACAACGTTGCGTTCGCGTGCGATCGCCGCAGTGGCAAAGCTCGATTGTCCGAAGAAGTGCGAGTGAATCTCCTGCTCGCCGCGCGCGAGCGCTGTGGTCCCGTCCGCCCGCTCGGCGGCGAAGTTGTGCTCGAAGAAGAGGTGGCAATAGGACGGCTTGGCCCGCAGGCAGCACGGGCAGGCCCCGCAGGAATCGAACGTGAGCCCGACTCGCTCGCCGACGTGGATCTTTGTGACAGCTGCGCCAACCGCCCGCACGACGCCGGCACCCTCGTGACCGAGCACGGCGGGCAGGGGCACCGGGAGCCACTGGTCGCGACAGATCAGGTCCGTGTGGCAGATTCCGGCGGCGCTGACGTCGACCAGCACCTCGTCATCGCGAGGATCGTCGAGCTCGAGCTCGTCCAGTACGAACGGCCCTCCCGGCACCTCGGTGACGGCCGCGGAAATTCTCATAGGTGCTCCGTTCTCATACCGGGTCCTCGGCCGGCGGCGGCGACGGGCGGCGCAAGCGATAGCCGAGCGGCATGAATCGCAACCCGGTGCGCTCCTCGAGCGTCCCCCAGAGGCCGCGCGGGAGAAGCATGGCGAACAGGATCGCCGCGCCGCCGAGTCCGACGAAATACCAGACGCCGTCGTTACCGAACTCCTTTTGCACTATGTAGAGGACGATCGCCCCGATGATCGGGCCCTCGAACGTGCCGAGACCACCAACCAGCACCATGAAGATCATCAGCGCCGTGTAGTTCACGCTGAAGATCGACGACGGCGCAATGAACAGCGTGTTGGCGAGCGTCATCGCGCCCGCCGCTCCGGCGCCGGTGGCCGCGAGCAAAAACAGGATTCGCTTGCCGGCCACCACTCGCACGCCGACGGACGCTGCTGCCTCCTCGTCGTCGCGAATCGCCTGCAGCGACGATCCGAGGCGGCTGCGCAGCAACAGGAACAGCGAGCCGAGAAGCACCGCCGTGAGACCGAGCGTGAGCCAGTAGATGTAGTGCTCACGCGACGTCGGGGCATAGGAGTCGATCTGACTCAACGACGTGCCGGTGCCTGCGCCGAGCGCACTGTCGAATGACACCCAGATCGCGAGCGCCTCGGCGACGACCCAGGTGCCGATCGCAAACTGAGGCCCGCGGAAACGCAGCAACAGGAATGACAACGGGATCGAGACAGCGCCGCAAAACATGGTCGCGACGACCATCGCGAGGAACGGGTTGACGCTGTGGTTGCACAGCCAAACCGTCGCGTAGGCGCCGAGGCCGATGTAGGCCTGTTGCCCGATCGACACGAGTCCGCCATAGCCGGCCAGCGCGTTCCAGGTCACGGCCATCAGCACCAGGATCAGGAGCCCGGTCATGTCCTGCACGACGCCCGCACTGAGCGCCGGAACGAATGCCAGCGCGACGATCAGACCGCCGAACCCGGCGGTGAAGCCGGCCGATAGTCGTGTCCATCGGGTGATCAGGCGCGGCGCGCCGCGGAAGCCTCGGAGCGGCTGCTCGCTCATGCGGTGCTCCGGCGTAGGTTGAGCAGCCCGCCGCGCGGGGTGAGCAGCACCGCGAGGAAGACGATGTGACCAGCGAGCACCGGATACTCGGTGTTGATCTGGCCTCCGATCGTCTGGGCGATCCCCAACACGATCCCGCCGGCTAGCGTGGCCCACAGCGAGGAGCCGAGGCCGCCGATCACGACCGCCTCGAAGGCGAAGATCAGGTAGGTGGGTCCGGTGTAGGGAGAAAAGCTCGACCGGATCGCCAGGAACACCCCGCCGATAGCGGCGATCGCGACGGCGATCGCCGTCGCGCGTGCGTATACGGCGCGCGAGTTGATACCCACGAGCTCGGCGGTGTCGGGGTCCGCGGCCGTCGCCCGCATCTGGCGTCCTGAGCGGGTCTTCGAGAGGAAGATCTGCAGGCCGCCGTAGATCACGATTGCGAGCCCGAGGGTGAGCACTCCGATCGCCGGGATCGACAGCTGGCTTGTGATCTGCCAGCTCGACGTCGCGATCGATCCGGCCTGGGCGCCCAGAGAGCGATCGTCGACCGAGAAGCCCTGGTCCAGCAGGTTCTGGATCACGATCGAGAGTCCGAAGGTCGTGAGTAGAGGCACCAGGAGCCCCGATCTCAGGCTGCGCTCGAGCAGGACGCGTTGCAACACGTAGCCGATCAGCAGCATCACCGGAATCACCGGAAGGATCGCCAGGAACGGCGAGGTGTTCCAGTGCTCGAGCAGCAGATAGGTCAGGTAGGCACCGAGCACCGCGAGGTCGCCGTGAGCGAGGTTGATGATTCGCATCAGGCCGAACATCAGCGACAGTCCGCAGGCGATCAACGCGTAGAACCCGCCGAGCATGATGCCTTGAACGACAGCGTTGACCCAGGTCACGCGTCCACACCCGGTGCCTGTCTGAGCCCGAAGTACGCGTCGGTGATCTGCTCGCGGGTGAACGACCCGCTCGCGCCCTCCAGCACGAGCCGCCCCTCCAGCATGCAGACGACGCGATGAGCGACATCTGTCGCGCGACTGAGGTCTTGCTCGACCAGGAGAATGGTCGCGCCTTCCTGGATGATCGTCGCCAGTGAGGCGTACACGTCGTCGACAGCCCGCGGAGAGAGGCCCAGGGAGACCTCATCGAGAAGGAGCAGGCGCGGGTTGGAGATCAGCGCGCGACCGATCGCGGTCGCTTGCTGCTCGCCGCCGGAGAGGGTCGACGCCCGCTGATGGCGCAGGCGCGCGAGCATCGGGAAGGCCTCGATCACGCTCTCCACGGTCCATCGGCCCGACCGTTTGGGCTGGGCCGCGACGAGCAGGTTCTCCTCCACCGTGAGACCGGGGAAGAGGCGGCGTCCTTCGGGCACAAGCGCGATCCCCATTTGCACACGCCGAAACGCTGCGACGCGTGTGATTTCGGCGCCGTCGTAGGTGATGGTCCCGGAGCTTGGCCGGTGAGCTCCGGCGATTGCCCGCAACAGCGTTGTCTTGCCCGCGCCGTTGGCACCGACCAGCGCGATCGTCTCTCCCTGGGCGATCGAGAGCGAGAAATCGCGAACCGCCTCGAGCAGGCCGTGGCGCAGCTCGAGATGTTCGAGCTCCAGGAGGCTCATGCGGCCGCACCTCCGAGATAGGCGTCCACAACACGCGCGTCGCTCATCACGGCCTTCGGATCGCCGTCCGCGATCACCTGGCCGGTGTCCATGCAGACGAGCCGCCCGATCACCTGGACAAGCACGTGCACGATGTGCTCGATCCAGACGATCGCGATCCCCGAGCCATGCAGCTGCTTGATCATCGCGACGAGCTCGTCGGCCTCGGCTTCGGTGAGCCCCGCGCCGATCTCATCCAGAAGCAGAACCGAGGGATTGGTGGCCAACGCACGCGCGAGCTCAAGACGCTTGCGACCCAACAGCCCGAGTGCGTCGGCCCGGCGATTCCCCAACTGAGCGAGCCCGCACAGGTCCAACACCTCGACGCAGCGCTCGTAGGCATCGTGGCGCCCAAGCCCTCCTCCCGTCGTCGCACCGACGAAGCAGTTCTCGAACACCGTCATGGCGCCGAACGGACGCGGCACCTGATGAGCTCGCGCGATACCCAGCCTTGAGCGCCGGCTCACGCCAGCGTTCGTGACGTTCGTGCCGTTGAAGACGATCGAGCCAGCAGAGGGCCTGAGCGTCCCGGCCAGAACGTTGAGCAGCGTAGTCTTGCCCGCCCCGTTGGGTCCGACGATGCCAACGGCCTCGCCGGACCCAACCGCGAAATCCACGCCGTCAAGGGCCGCGAGCGCACCGAACTGCTTGCGGACCTCGACAGCGACGAGCACTGGCCGCAGTCCCATGCCCGGGGGTGTGTCGCCGCTAGCTGTAGGGAATCAGCTTGCTGGCGACTGGAACCTTGGGGTCGTCGGCATGGTCACACACAACCAGATCGAGCTTGAACTTGCTGCCCTTCGGCGCCTTCCGCCACTGGTTGCCAAGAATCGGGGTGCTCACGATGTTGCCGACCGGGTTCTTCGCGCCCCCCGCGCCCCAGTGCAGCGTTCCGATCGGAGTCTGCACCTTGAGCTTGCCGAGCGCAGCAGCGACCGCGGCCTTGTCCTTCGGATTGCCGCTGGCCTTGAGCGCGGCGGCGGCGACATCGAACAGCGCCATGGTCGCTCCGGCCTGCTGGTTGACGAAACGGCCCGTGTGCTTTGTATAGCCCGCACCCAGAGCCGCGCTGCTGATTCCGGTCAGCGATGAGCTGTACGGCCACGTGGGGCCCCAATATTCGGCGCTGGCAAGGTTGTAGCCCAGGCCGCCGGACGCGGCGACCTGCGAGGCGAATAGCCCGGTCTTCGCGATCTGCGCGATCTTCACCATCTTGGTGTAGCCCTGCTGCGCCGCCTGGCGCCAGAAGGTGGTGAAGTCCGGCGGGATCGGGAAGGTGTTGAAGATCTGGCAGTTCTCCTGCTTGAACATCGTGATCTGCGACGTGTAGTCGTTGGTCCCGTCCTGGTAGGGGCCAGGATCGACGATCGTGTAGCCGGCGCCTTTGAGGACGGGCTCGAGCGCAGCACGAATCGCGTTGCCATCGTCGTCGTTGGGGTACATGACGGCGACCTTCTTGTTGTTGGGAATCTGCTTCCACATGGAGAGGTAGCAGGCGGCGAAGTCCGGTACCCCGAAGCTGAAGTGGTAGGCCCACTGGAGCGCTGGCGACGTCGGCGCTCCGGTCGCCGACAGCTTCCCGCCGAGTCCGAGCCAGAACGCCTCCCACGGACAAACGGTCGAGACGCACGGCACGCCTGCGGCCTCGGACGCAGCAGCGACGGGAACCACCGTCTCCGGTGTCGACGTCGCGAGCATTAGATCGACGCCGCTGTTGATCAGATCCTGAGCCGACGATGCCGCAGCCGGTCCTGACTGCGAGTCCTTCTCGATGATCTTCACGGCGTAGCTCTTCCCGCCGACCTTGAGGCCCTTCGCGAACGCCGCGCGGGCGAGACCAACCACGTAGGGGTCGGGCTCGCCGAATCCGGCCTCGGGGCCAGTCAGCGGACTGACGATGCCGATGTTGATAGTCGCTGCGGCGTCGTGCGCCCCCCCGCGGGCCCACGCCGGCGTCGCTGCGATGCCGCCGAGCGCGACACCTCCAACCGCAGCGCCCGTGCGCTTGAGAAAGTCTCCCCGGCTCAGCCCGTCCGCAGCCTGCGTCGTCTCTTGGGACATCACGTCTCCTCTCCCGCTGGGTGTTGCGCCCCCCTCCGGGCGCCAACGGGCATGCTAGATAGCGCATCTGGTGAAGTCAAGGCATCTATAAAAGCATGATCTTTTGCGTGAGACGTCCGAGAAACGACGTAACCGGCCGATCGAGAGCTGCCCCGTCGGGGACGTTAGGCTGTCATTTCGAGCGAGGGAAGAAGATCGATCTTTATGGTGTACGCATGAGCCTCGCGTCGTCCAGCGATCACGTGTCCCAGTTGCTCCAACAGACGATCGTCGACCGCTCGCTGCTCCCCGGCGACCGCGTCGGCACCGAGGCCGAACTCGCTCTGCAGCTGAACGTCGGGCGCCCCGCCGTTCGAGAAGCGGTCAGGGTGCTTGTGCGCGCAAACGTTCTGCGCGCGGCGCGAGGTCCCGGCGGCGGCGTATTCGTGGCTCGCAGCCCCGACCACGGCCTCGCCCGTACGGTCAGCGAGGCGATCGACGGCATGCTCGCCACGGGCAGCGCGTCGGTGAGCGAACTGATCGAAATGCGCGCCCTGCTTGAGGTGCCCCTGGCGGGACTTGCCGCCGAGCGAGCGACGGCGGAGACGATCAAGACACTGTGGCGGTCGATTGAGGAGGCTGAGCGCGAGGCGGACGACGAGGGCGTACAGCGCGAGACCGACGTCCGCTTTCACCGCGCGATCGGTCAGGCAACCGGCAACCGCGTGACCTATGCGCTGAGCGCCTGGTCCTCCGAGGTGCTCCAGCCTCGCCTGAAGGATCTGATCGCCCCGGCGATAGTGGAGGCCGTTGCACGCGATCAGCACCGCGAGATCGCCACAGCCATAGAGGCGCGCAACCCGGCGCTCGCCGAACGTGCCATGCGCGTTCACCTGCGGTATCTCACCGATCTTCTGGAGACGGTGGGTGCGGTGGAGCCCCGCTCGACGGGATCAACGCCTGATCTCGAGCCACGCTAGTCCGCGCTGAGGTCCAGCCCGCACCGCGGCGGCCGAGACTGAGCCCACTACCGTCCGCGCTGATCCTCGACACGACGTGCCTTCAGCCGCTCCGCCTTGAGCACGCCGGGCATTACTGGGACAACGCGCACGCGAAGCCTCAGCCGGTCGAAGATCCGCGACTCGATGGTTCGCACGAGTGTTGGGTCGGTTGCCTCGATGAGCACGCGAATCTCGTCGCGCTCGGTCGTCTCGGTGTAGAACCTGATCCGGTACTCCCCGAGCACACCCGCCTCGCGAATCGCCTGCTCAATCGCAGACGGAAACACATTCATGCCGCGGATCACGACCATGTCGTCAGTACGCCCGACGATCCCGTTCGGGAGCCACACGTCGTCGTGACCTCCCGGGCACGCCGCGCCGACGTCGACAATGTCGCCGCTGAGAAATCTGATTGCCGGAAAGCCAAAGCGCGTCAGCGAGGTCAGCACGAGTTCTCCCTGCGTTCCTGGGGCTGCCGGCTCGCGGGTCAGCGGATCGAGGATCTCGCAGAGGAAGTCGAGCCCGTTCACGTGAAGGCCGCCGCCAGCCGCGCACGGGTAGGAGAACACCCCCACC
The DNA here is from genome assembly GCA_035648675.1 of Solirubrobacteraceae bacterium. Lineage (GTDB taxonomy): Bacteria > Actinomycetota > Thermoleophilia > Solirubrobacterales > Solirubrobacteraceae > Palsa-744. The sequence goes on along the minus strand of DASRKZ010000056.1, from coordinate 3,407 downwards.
TCAGTCGAACCGGCGTGATCGAATACGCGCGCACCCCAAGCGGCCTCGATGCGCTCGCGGGCGGCCGGAATCGAGGCTCCCGGCTCGCCCTGACAGATCACCACCCTGACCGACGCGAACGCCTCCTCGAGACCCGATTCGAACGCAACGTCAATCAGCGATAGGGCGTAGGTGGGCGTGCACACGATCGCTGTCGCCTCAAACTCGGCGATCGCGCGCAGTCGTTCACGGCCCTCGAGGCCACCGAGCGGCAGCGCCAGCGCGCCGACATCCTCGACGCCCGCGGCGGCGGCCCAGAACTGCAGGTAGGCGCCGAACGGAAACGGTAGCGCCACCCGGTCGGCCGCCGCGATCCCCGCTGCACGCAGCACGAGCGCGAAACATCGCCGCGTGGTCAGCCAGTCCTCTGCCGTCTGGAGCACTCGAAGCTGATCCCCGACGGTCCCGCTCGTCAGGTGCAGGTGCGTGTAGTGCTCGAGCGGAAATGTCAGGTTGGTGCCGTAAGGTGGCGTAGCCGCCTGATCGAGCAGCAACTCATGCTTCGTCGTGAACGGCAGAGCCCGCAGGTCGTCGACCACGCGGACCCGCGCCCCCAGCAGCTTTGCGCGCTGGAAGGCGTTCGTCTCCTGCACTTTCTGGAGGAGTTCGTCGAGGGCAGCGAGCTGGGGATGTCGCTCGTCGCTCACGGGATGATCTTAGGGGCCGGTTGATGGGTCCGATCAGCTGATCCGCCCCGCAGCCCACATGGCTCCCGAGGCTCGTCGCGAGCGGCGCGCCCGCGCTGCCGCGGGCGGGAGAGCCCGAGACCGGCCACTCGAAGGTCGAGGCCGACGGGCCGCAAAACCGCCGCCCCGGCAGGCCCGTCCCGAAGCGGAGCGACGGAACTCGAACCCTGGCCCTGCGAGCATGGTGGGTGCGGGCCGGCAGGTCAGCTCGCCCCGACCGACGGCGATTTACCCCATTGCGCTGCCGGTGCGGGCGCAACTCGGTGCGCTCGCTGACGATCTCTGAGTCGACGGCGTCTCAGGCGGCGATCGTGTCGGAGCCGGCGCCGACGGCTGCCAGCGCGTGGAAGCGCGTGTAAAGACCACCTCAACCGGTCCGGTCGCTCTCAGCTACGCAGCGGTTGCGTTGGAGGCCGATTCCCTCGATTTCGCCCTCCATTACGTCGCCGGGCTTGAGGAAGCGCCCCCAGTGCGCACCGTTGCCGGCAGGCGAGCCGGTCAGGAGCAGGTCGCCGGGAAGCAGCTGGACGCAGCTGGACGCATACGCGATCAGGCTGGGGACGCCGTGGAGCATGTCGCGCGTCGACTCGTCCTGCATGACCTCGCCGTTGACCGCGAGACGCATCCGCAGATCGTTCGGATCGGAGACGAGCCCGGCGGGGACCACGTAGGGGCCGGTCGGAAGGAAGGTGGGAGCGCACTTGCTCCCCACCCAATCCGCGCCGAGCGCCCCCACGTCGGGACGGAACACGAGGTCGCGCGTTGTCAGGTCGTTGCAGATCGTGTATCCGGCCACGACGGCCATCGCCGCTTCGACGCTCACGCGGCGGGCACGGCGGCCGATCACGACCGCCAGCTCAAGCTCCCAGTCGTGCTCAGTCCCCTCTGGAGGGAGCACGACATCGTCGTAAGGGCCGCAGAGCGAGCTGGGCAGCCCGACGAACAGGTAGGGGCGGCCGGAGCTCGCCCGCGCGTCCACGATCTCGGCGGCCTGCTCGCGGCTGTACTGGCCCTGGGCGACGAGGATCTCCAAGACATGTTTGCGATAGTTCGCGCCGGCCTGGAGGATCTGGCGGGGCTGGACGGGTGGCAGGATCTGCAGGCCTCCGAGCTCGTGCTCGGGGCCGTGACTACCGGCCGCCAGGCGCATGACCGTTGCGTCCCAGTCGTCAAGGAGCTCCGCAGTCGACGCGGCGTCCAGCTCGATCACGCTCTCTCCGGATACCAGGCCCGCGAAGCGCCGCCCGTCCCGGGCGAAGTTCCCGAGCGGCAGCAGGTCCGCCATCCCCTACGTGAACAGTCCGGCGGCGGCTGTCGCTGCGCCCGCCTGCTGCCCGGGCGGCGCGACCGCCGGAAAGGACTCGAACATCGAATGGGGCATCGCGAGATTCCTGTAGAACACGTTGGAGCCCTGATCGGGCTCGTAACGCACCGGCTCCCAGTCGGGCTCGTAGTTGCGGTAGCCGCCGCTGTTGATCTCGACGCGCATTCCTCCCGGATCGCGCACGTAGAGGTAATGCTGCTCGCCCATGCCGTGCATGCCGGGGCCGAACTCGATCGCTACCCCCTGGTTGAGGAAGATGTCGGCGGCACGCAGCAGGGCGTCCGTCGACTCCACGAAGTAGGAGATGTGGTTGATCCGGCCGGGCACGGGCGTCGGGTCCCAAACGATCCCCATGTCGTGGGCGCGCTCGCAGACGGTGGTCATTGCGAACACCGCGAAATCGGGGCGATCCGGAATGACCGTGTACTCCATGAAGCGGTGCCCGAGGGTGTCGCGGTACCAGCCCGCCTCGCCGCGCGGGTCGGGTGCGCAGATGGTGACGTGGTCGAGGCAGCGGGCGGCGATGCCTCGGGGGACGAAGCGCTGAGGACGGTTTGGGAACGGCGAGGCGAGCTCGGCCGGCGGCGCGTACCGCTCGACATCCCAGAAGACCTCGTGGAGATGACCGCCCGGTGCCCGGTAGCGGTAGGCGCGACCGTGGCCGAGGGACTCCTCGAGCCAGCCTTCGCCGACGCCTGCACGCTCGAGCCGCTCGACGGCTTCGCTCAACGCGTCAGCGCCATCGGTCCGCCATCCGAGGTGCCCGAGACCGACATCGCGGCCCTCGGTCAGAACCAGGGTGTGATGAAAGTGCTCGCCCCAGGCGCGCAGGTAGACCGACTGACCCACAGCCGCCGAAACCTCGAGTCCGACCACATCCCGCCAGAACGCGAGCGATTGCTCCGGCTCCGGGGTCGTGAGCTCGATATGCGCAAGTTGCGACAGCACGCGTCCCGACACGGGATCCCCTCCATTGTGAATCAATGTTCGGATTCGGGTGCGAGCCTAGCGCCGGACGTTCTCGGCGTCAAGCACGGCGGGGGGAGCCCCGCCCGCTGCTGGTGCGGCCACCCGCCGCGAGGCCGGCGACCGGAGTGAGCAGGTAGCTCGCGCAGGCGATACTCAACTGCTCGACGAGTGCGCCCCAGGCAAGGCGGCGATCGGACTCGAACACCGGCCCATACATGATCTGACGCGCCACCGTGCAGTACACCATCCTGAAGGCGACGTCCACCGCCAGTTCCGGATCGGGATGCGCGATCGAGCCACGATGGGCGAGCACCGCGGCGCTGAAAGCATGGCCGAGCTCGATGCTCGCCGCCGAGCCGCGGGCCGCGATCTCGGCATCGACCGCGCCG
>DASRKZ010000055.1:0-2503 GCA_035648675.1 Solirubrobacteraceae bacterium | reverse complement strand
GGGATGTAGGGGTCCTGCGCGCCCCAGACGACGAGTGCGGGCATCGTCAGGCGGTCCAGCCGTGCGCCGGCGGCCGCGAGCACGTCCGGCGGGGAGGAGCGGTAGAGGCGCAGGATTGCGCGCGGAGTGCCCTGGTCGAAGTGGTCGAGCACGGTGTCGAGCCACTCCTCGGGCAGCGGCCCGGGCGTGACGTTGGACTCCTTCGAGGCTTGGCGGAGAGTCCAGCGGTTGGTCGATCCCATCGCGAGCTCGCCCAGCAGCGGCGTGCGCCAGACGCGCGCCACCCGGTGCCAGCGGTAGCCGGGGAGGAACGGCACGGCGTTGATCACGACCACGCGCGCCACGCGCTCGGGCCGGCGCTGGGCGAAGGCGAGCCCGACCGCGCCCCAGTCGTGCATCACGAGGCTCACGCGCTCGACTTCGACGAGGTCGAGGAAGCGCTCGATGAAGTCCGCGTAGCCCTCGATCGTGTAGTCGAGGTTGTTCGCCTTCCCCGAGCGCCCGAAGCCGGGGAGGTCCGGCGCGATGCCGCCGGAGCGCTCGAGGAATCCGAGCCAGTCGTCGGAGTTCGTCGGCACGCCGTGCAGGTAGAGGGGCGGCGCGCCCGTCGGCGCCTCATCCGCGGCCGAGGAGCCATTTGTGCTCGAGGCCGGCGGGGGGGCGCTGCGCCAGAACACGGGCTGCCCGGAGAGATCGCCGGTGTTCTCGCTCACGGGGGGCACCGAGCGAGGATATATACCGTGGGCCGATGCCCTCGATCACCTGGACGCCTCCCACACGCGCGCGGGTACGGCGGATCCGCGACCGCCTGCGCGCGGTATACGGCGTGCCGCTGATGGCGCCGCATGGCGATCCGATCGCCGAGCTGGTTCTGACGGTGCTCTCGCAGAGCACCAACGACCGCAACCGCGACGTCGCCTACCTGCGTCTCCGCGAGCGCTTCCCGTCGTGGGAGGGGGCGCGCGACGCGGATGTCTCCGAGGTCGAGGAGGCGATTCGCCCGGGCGGGATCTCGAAGGTGAAGTCGGCGCGTATCCAGGCGATTCTCAGGGCGCTCGACGATCGATCCCCGTCTCCCGGGCAGGCTTCCGAGCTCGGACCGGCTCCAGAACTATCACTGGACTGGCTCACGGGCGTGCCGCTTGATGAGGCCCGTGACTACCTCACGGCCCTCCCCGGGGTCGGTCGTAAGACAGCGGCGTGCGTGCTCCTGTTCGCCTACGGGTTGCGAGACGTGCCGGTCGACACGCACGTCTCGCGCGTCGGCACCCGCCTCGGCCTGCTGCGGAAGGGCGCGCCGTTCGAGGAGCTCCACGACGAGATGCTCGCGCTCACCCCGCCGGGAGAGGAGCTGGAGCTGCATGTGAATCTACTCCGCCACGGGCGGCGCACTTGTCACGCGCGGAGACCCGCCTGTGGGGAGTGCGCGTTGGCGCGCATGTGCCCGAGCCGTAAGGAGTTCACCTGATCGGCGGATGCGCGTGGCGTCCCTTACGCCACGGTTGGGGCTTGACAATTCCGCAGCATGGGGGTACGTTGGTCAAGCAATGGCATCCCAGGGTGGGTTGCCGGGCAACGATAGATCAGGTTTGGGTTGGTCTCTTGGGATCGACGTAAGCGCTTTGCAGGGGATGTAGGGGAGAGGGCCGGATCGCATGATGAGGGGTTGTTTTCGCGTGAGTCCACAAGGGACAGATGTGATGGGGATCGCTTTGCGCCCAATGAGGCCCTTAGCTAGATGCGTCAGCGTCGCTGACACATCTCTCTCTCTCTCTCTCTCTCTACTCCGGGTCTCTTAGGCAGAAAGCCTAGTTCCGGCGCCCGTCGGGGCGCCCAGCACGATCTTTTAGCCGGTTTCTGCCGTGCCTTTGGGCGCGGTTCCTGTAGTTCTCAACCGGCTCGCGGGCGCTGTTTGACCGCGGTTCGTGGTTGCTGCTGCTCCGCGGCTCTGTGCGTGTCGCCATATAACACACGAGGGGTCGTCCCCTCTTTTCTGGAGGAGGCGGTTCGATGAATGCTCGTAGGCTGGTTTTGGCGATTCTCTGCACGATGACAGGCGCGCTTGTGTCCTCGGCCGCTCCGGCTCTGGCGGCGACGGGCAACGCCTACCGCTCGCAGTCCACTGGCAGCGGAACGGCGGCGGGCGGATTCTACTACCCCTCGGGTCTTGCCGTCAACGCAAGCGGCGACGTGTATGTCAATGATGCTGGAGACGGAGTCATCGACGAGTTTGACTCCTCTGGCAGCGGCGCCCCACTGATGGAAATCACGCCGAGCGAAATACCCAACGGAAGCTTTGCAGGAGCAGCAGCCATCGCGGTCAACGGGAGTGGCGACCTGTTCACCACCAGCGGAAACAATGTGGTGTATGAGTTCAACGCGGCCGGTAAGTATGTATACGAGTTCAGCGGCGCCGAAACAAAGGGCGGATACTTTTCCGATGTTGGGATAGCCGTGGATATGAGCAGCGGCGATGTTTATGTCTCCGACGCCTATCACAAAG
>DASRKZ010000054.1:0-5353 GCA_035648675.1 Solirubrobacteraceae bacterium | reverse complement strand
GTCGAGAGCCTCTCGACGAGCGGCTCCTCGAGCACGCCGAGGACGCGGTTGATCGCCTCGTGGATCTCGCCGACGAGCAGGCCGGCGTCGTCGAGCGCCTCCGCTTCGGAGAACGACCACGCCCGCGAGACGTGCATCGAGGGGCGCAGATGCGCGGCGCGGCGGCCGAGCGAGTGCATGAACGGCTCCAGGCGCTCGGCGTCCTGGGGAGAGGCGTAGCCGCGCTCCAGCAGCCACGGCCACAGCTCGGGGAGGATCTTCTCGCGGTGGTGGGCGCCTACGTGCGACCAGTCCTCACCCTGCCAGCGGCGCGCGTACGTGGTCGCGTCGAGCGTGCACGTGAGGTAGACGCGCGTCCGTTTGGGGGCGTTCCGGAAGCCGAGCAGCGGCTGCGGCTCCACCCGCCAGGGGCCCTCGCCGTCGTTTTCGTGCAACTCGCTGAGACGCTCGGCGTGTCCCGCCGTGTAGAGCTGTTCGGCCTGGGGCTTCAGCTCGCCCGGCCACAGATGGAGCGTGAGCTGCCGGTCGTCGATGTCGAGCGCCGCGCGCTGCAGCGAGGTGGCGCCGCGCGCGACGTCGAGGCGCACGTGGACGAGCCCGACGCGCTCGGGCTGGATGCCGGTGGCTTCGCGCAGGAGCGAGCGCAGCCGCCACTTGCGCCGGGTCGGGTCCTTGCCGACGCGGCGGAGGCTGCCGAACGGGAGCAGCTGGGCGAAGTCCTGGTGGGCGTAGCTGAGGATGTCCTGCACGAGCACCTGCTCGGCCGGCGCGAGCACCCCGATCTCGACCAGCCGCCACCACGACTCGAGCAGGTCGTGCCAGCGCAACAGGCAGGTGCGGCGCTCGGTGAAGCGCACGCCGTCGAGGTTGATCTCCGAGACGCGGTGTCCGTTACGCCGCGCCCAGCGCCGGCAGACCTTGCTCTCGATCAGCACCACCAGCTCGGGGTCGAAGCGCAGGACACCGTCAAAGCGCTGTCCGCGATCGGTGTCGGAGACCTCCTCGTCGAGCTCCGGGGGCTCGAAGTCGGGGGTCAGGAAGACGCTCACGAGGCGCCCGCGCTGGACCTCCCCGTTGGCGGCGCTTTCCTCGGTGGGGTCGATGACGTGGCTCGCCTGCAGATCGACCGTGCAGTCCGGCAGCTGGCTCAGCGAGCGCTCGCCGATCTCGCGCAGGAGCGTCTCGCGGGCGAGCGGCACCAGCCGCAGCACGATCATCGCCGCGCGCGTCAGCTGGTCCTCATGGCCGCGCCCGAGGTCGCTGCTGTAGGGCTCGAAGACGTTCAGGTGTGGATTCGAGGTGATGCTCTCCACAGCGCCGATCGCCTGCCTCCCGTTTCACAGCTCGTCCAAATAACTGTCAATGACATGCCATAGACAGCGACTCAATGAATACAAAGAGACTTTACCGTACCAACGCCGTTCTGAGAAATGGATCGGTGGAGCAGGGCGTTTCTACGCCGCCGCGAAGCGCACTACGCCGTCGGATTCTTGTTCGGAGACGCGGTCGTCGGCGAGCAGCAGGTCGACGTGGCCGAGCACCTCGGAGAGCGTCAGGTAGGCCTGGGTGACGGCGATGTTGCCCCACAGCTCGAGCGCGATCTCGTGCGCGGTACGCGGTTGGACGGCGATCAGCTTGTGGATCTTCTCGGCGCGGCGATCGTGCAGGTGCAGGCGCCGGTCGATCAGCGCCACGTGGTCGGCGATCGGCTCGCCGTGGCCGGGGAGCACGAGCGAGATCTCCATCGCGCGCGTGAGCCGCATCGAGGCGATGTAGTCGACGAGCGCCCGGGGGCGGGGCCCGGAGAAATCGGGCCCGGCGTCGAGCGGTCGCGCGAGCAGTGGGTTGGAGGAGATGTGCTTGATCAGGTGGTCGGCCGCGAGCAGGATCGAGCCCTGGCCGAGCTCGACCGGGCCGTCGCCGACGACCGGGCCGCCGCCGGCGACCGGGCCGTCGCCGACCGAGCGGTCGTCGAGGAAGACGGTGTCCGAGGGGCTGTGGCCGGGCCGGTGGAGCACGCGCAGCGTGCGGTCGCGCAGGCGCAGCTCCTCGCCGTCCCTCAAGGGCCGGGTGACATCGACGGCCGACCCCCAGCCGCGGAAGCTCGCGGAGACCGCCCGCAGCGCGGTGACGACGTCGGCGGGGATCCCGTGCGTGAGCATCGTCTGCTGGGCGAAGCGATCGTCGAGCTCGGCCGCCGCGGAGAAGTCGCGCAGGTAGGGGGTGAGCGCGTCGAGCGCCGCGACCTCGGCGCCGGAGCGCCGCGCGAGGATCGAGGCGAGGCCGAAGTGGTCGATGTGCTGGTGGGTGATTACCAGGAGCTCGATGTCCTCGATCGCGTGGCCGCGCGCCGCGAGCGCTTGTTCGAGCTCGTCCAGGGCCTTGCCTGAGTTCGGGCCGGAGTCGATTAGCGTGAGCGGCGAGTCCTCGATTAGGTAGGCGTTTACTCGGCCTACCTGGAAAGGGGTGGGGATTGCTAGGCGGTGGATGCCGGATGCGGCGGCCTGTGCCAAAAGCAGCGCAGGATCCGGACCTTCGGGCCGACCGGCCCGACTTCGCGGGCTTATCGGTCGGCCCGAAGTCGCGGACCTGCTTGGCTGATTCGGTACTTCAACTGCGGATCCAGCCCCGCTTTGTTGATTCGGACCTTCATGTGCGGATACCGACCGGCTTTGCTGATTCGGACCCTCATACGCGGATTAGGGCTAGTACTTCGTCTCTCCGGCGTTCCATGTCCTGGGGGGAGATCAGCGACTCCAGGCAGAGGCGCAATAAGGGCTCGGTGTTTGAAGAACGCACGTTGAAATGCCAGTCGGGGTAATCGATTGAGATGCCGTCTAGGCGTTTCTGGTCGGCGTCGGGGAAATGGGTGGCGATCTCTTGCATCTTTGCGTCGGGGTTGGTTACTTCGGAGTTGATCTCGCCGGAGATGAAGTAGCGGGCGCGGTAGGGCTCGAGGAGCTCGGATAGGCGCTTGCCGGTGCGGGAGAGGAGCTCTAGGACTAAAAGCGCGGGGATTGTGCCGGAGTCGGCGCAGTAGAAGTCGCGGAAGTAGTAGTGGCCGGAGACCTCGCCGCCGAACAGGGAGCCCTCGGCTCGCATTCTTGTCTTGAAGAAGGCGTGGCCGACGCGGTTGATGTGGGGGGTGCCGCCGGCTTGCGTGACTGTGTCGGCTACGGCGCGGGAGGCGCGGACGTCGTAGAGGATTGCCTCGCCGGGGGTCTTTTCTAGTAGGGACTCGGCCAGCAATGCGGTGAGGAAGTCGCCGTCGACGAACGCGCCGGTGTCGTCGATGAAGAAGCAGCGGTCGGCGTCGCCGTCCCAGGCGATCCCGAGGTCGGCGCCCTCGGCGAGCACACGGTCGATGATGAACTCGCGGTTCTCGGGGAGCAGGGGGTTGGGCTCGTGCTCGGGGAAGTTTCCGTCGGGCGTCCAGCAGGTCTCGATCAGGTCGAGGCCGAGGCGCTCGAGCAGCGGGCCGGCGACGGGGCCGGCCATCCCGTTGCCCCCGTCGACGACGACCTTCAGGGGCCGGATGACCGCGGGGTCGATGAAGCGGAGGACCGTGGCGTGGAACTCGGCGTAGAGGTCGACCTGCTCGATCGCGCCTAGCGCGGGCGGGCTCTCATCCGTGGGCAGGCCGGACTCGATCAGCCGCCGGATGTCCTGGATGCCGGTGTCGCCGGAGAGCGCGACCGCGCCCTCGCGGACGAGCTTCGCGCCGGTGTAGGCGGCGGGGTTGTGCGAGGCGGTGCACATCAGCCCGCCGTCGAGCCCGCGCGAGCCGACGAGGTAGTAGAGCATCTCGGTGCCCACCTGTCCGGCGTCGAGCACGTTCGCCCCCTCCGCGAGCAGGCCCGCGCGGTAGCGATCGGAGAGCTCGGGGGCGGTGAGGCGCATGTCGCGCCCGAGGCCGACGCGCAACTCGGAGACGGGCTTGCCCGCGAGCCCGGCCAGCACGTGGGCGAAGGCGCGGCCGATCTGCTCGGCGATCTCGCCGTCGATCTGCTCGCCGTAGAGACCGCGGATGTCGTACGCCTTGAAGATGTCGGGGGAGGGGGTGACGGTCATCCTGGCATCCTATGTGCTGTCGGGAATTGGCTCCCCCAAGTCCTTGCGTGCCCTTCTGCGCACCCCAAGGTCGGCTCTACAGAGCTTGTTCGGCCCGCCAAAGCGCGTTCTTGCGGTTGGGGCTTGACATCTGCTTACCGGGGAGGTACGTTGGATAGGCGATGGCATCTCGGGTGAGTTGCCGGGCACGATAGATCGGGTTTGGGTCGGTCTTCTTGGTCGATTTCAAGCGCTTGTGGGAGATGTAGGGGAGAGGGCCGGATCGGATGATGAGGGGTTGTTTTCGCGTGAGTCCACAGGGGACAGATGTGATGGGGATCGTTGCGTGCCCGGTGGGGCCCGTATGTAGATGCGTCAGCGCTGCTGACACATCTCTCTCTCTCTCTCTCTCTCTCTCTCTACTCCCTGGTTTTTAGCCAAAAAGGCTAGTGTCGGCGCCCTTTCTGGCGTCGCCCACCACTCTTTAGGAAGCATCTGCCGCGTCTCTGAGCGTGGTGTTCGTCGTTCCCGTTTCCAAATCAGCCAAGTAGGCCCGGAGCTTCGGGCCAGCCGAAAAGTCCCGCGAAGCGGGCCGGCCGGACGTTCGTCCGGGTCCTGCGCCGCTCCGTCGCGTGCTCCCTCACGCGGTGGTTGCAGCGCTGAGCGCCGTGGCTCTGATCCGGGGCCACGGCGCTCCCCGACCGCCTGCTGTGTAACGGCGTTCGGTGGCTCCTGCTGTTCCGCGGCTCTGTGCGTGTCGCCATATAACACACGAGGGGTCGTCCCCTCTTTCCTGGAGGAGACGGTTCGATGAACGCTCGTAGGCTGGTTTTGGCGGTTCTCTGCACGATGACGGGCGCGCTTGTGGTGAGTGCCGCTCCGGCTCTGGCGGCGACGGGCAACGCCTACCGTTCGCAGTCCAATGGCAGCGAAACGGCGGCGGGGGGATTCTCCGGCCCCTCGGGCCTTGCCGTCAACGCAAGCGGCGACGTGTATGTCAACGATGAAGGAGACGAAGTCATCGACGAGTTTGGCCCCTCTGGCACCGGCACCCCACTGATGGAAATCACGCCGAGCGAAATACCCAACGGAAGATTTGCAGGAGCAGCAGCCATCGCGGTCAACGGGAGTGGCGACCTGTTCACGACCAGCCATAACAATCTGGTGTATGAGTTCAACGCGGCCGGTAAGTATGTATACGAGTTCAGCGGCGCCGAAACAAAGGGCGGATACTTTTCCGATGTTGGGATAGCCGTGGATATGAGCAGCGGCGATGTTTATGTCTCCGACGCCTATCACAAAG
>DASRKZ010000053.1:0-6786 GCA_035648675.1 Solirubrobacteraceae bacterium | reverse complement strand
GCAGAACCCCAGGCAAGCCAGGGGGCGTGTGGCGAAGCGAGCCTTATCGGGAGCACGAGTGCTGTCGTGGGCCCGGGGGAAGACCCGTTTACGATCACGGGTGGCCGGGTGTATCTCACGGGCCCGTATAAGGGATCCCCGTTTGGTCTCTCGATCGTGGTTCCGGCGAACGCTGGCCCGTTCCACTTGGGGAATGTGGTGGTGCGGGCGAGTGTCGCGGTCGATCCGCATACGGCTGCGTTGACGGTCACGACCGATGCGTTGCCGCAGGTCGTGGACAGCGTCCCGATCAGGCTACGCAAGGTGCTCGTCGACGTGGATCGTCCGGGGTTCATCTTCAACGCGACGGACTGCGCCACGAGGAGGGTCGAAGCGTCGATCTCGGGTCTGGAAGGTTTTACGGGTACGCATGGCTCGAGCGCGTCGGTGGCGAGCTCGTATACGGCGAATGGTTGCGCTGGCTTGGCGTTCAAGCCGAAGTTCGCGGTCTCCACGTCAGGGAAGACGTCCCGCGCGAAGGGCGCGAGTCTCGCGGTGAAGCTGACCTACCCCACGGGTGCGGGGTACGCGAATATCGCCAAGGTCAAGGTCGATCTACCCAAACAGCTCCCCTCCAGGCTCACGACGCTGCAGAAGGCGTGTACGGCCGCGGTATTTGACGCGAACCCCGCCAACTGCCCCAAAGAATCAGTCGTCGGGATGGCGAAGGCAACGACGCCTGTATTGCCGGTGGCGTTGATGGGCCCGGCGTATTTCGTCTCTCACGGCGGCGAAGCGTTCCCGAGCCTGATCGTCGTGTTGCAGGGCTACGGTGTCACGGTCGATCTCGTCGGCACGACGTTCATCAGTAAGGCCGGGATCACCAGCAGCACATTCGAGGCCGTCCCCGACGTTCCGGTGAGTACGTTCGACCTCACCTTGCCCGAGGGCAAGTTCTCAGCCTTGGCGGCGAACGGGAATCTCTGCACCAGCAAGCTGGCGATGCCGACAGCGTTCGTCGGGCAAAACGGCGCGGAAATCCACGAGTCGACGAAGATCGGCGTCACGGGTTGTGCGAAGGCGAAGGCGTTGACCAGGGCGCAGAAGCTCACCGCGGCGCTGAAGGCGTGCCGGAAGAAGGCGAAGGGCAAGCGCGCCGGCTGCGTGCGCCAGGTGCGTAAGCGCTACGCGCCGGTGAAGAAGGGGGCGAAGAAGAAGGGTTCTCGGTAGCCCGACAGCGGATGAAACGTTTACGCGGCTAAATCCCGTCCGGTCGAAGAGCGTCATCGCCGGCAAGCTAACAACGCGCGGGTCGCCATCACCGTCCTGGCGTAGCTGACCCGCAACCCACTCCGATGCTTACGCAGCCCACTCCGATGCTACGCAGCCCACTCCGATGCTTAACGCGGCCCACCCGACGCTCAAGCGGCCCACCCGGTGTTCCCCGCTCGCGCGCCGACGCGGGGCGGGATGCCCCGCGCCCACCACCGTCGGCCACCCAGTCCACCCGCGCGGATGCGTCCCAAAATGACGCCCCGATCCGCTACCCCTCTGGGATAACCGCCGCCGGCCGAGGCCTCACAGGGGCTCGCCGAGAGGCGTCCCGAGCGCCTCATACCTCGCCGCCGCTTCCTCCAGCACGCCCAGCATCGCCGGGGCTGCCGGCAACAACCTGGCCCCGGCGGGCGTAGCCGCGATCACCCTGCGTGCCGGGGGATGCGGTGAGAGCGCCCGGATGACGATCTCCTCGCGCACCACCGACAGCGCCAACTCGGGGATCAACGCCACACCGACGCCCGCCGCGACGAGGCCCTGGACCGTCTGGTAGTCGTCGCTTTCAAACGCCACCCGTGGCTCGAACCCGGCCGCGTGGCAGCTGCGCACCACATGGCGCGCGCAGGGGCTCTCGCTCGAGGTCTGCACCCAGGCTTCCCCCTTCAGGTCCTCCAGGCGGAGCCTCCGCCTACCCGCCAGCCTGTGGTCGCGGGGCAGCGCCAGGTAGAGCGGGTCCTCCAGCAGCTCCACGCGCCCCACGCCCTCCGCGAGGGGGGACCCGTCGAACTCGAACAGCAGCGCCAGATCGAGCTCGCCCGCGCGCAACCGCGGCACGATCTCCTCGGGCTCACCCTCCGCCAATGTCAGCTCCACATCCGGGTAGCGTCCGCGGAAGGTCGCGATCGCCAGCGGCATCAACGTCGCCCCGGCGGTCGGGAACGAGGCCATCCTCAACCTCCCCCCGCGCAACCCCGCGATCGCCGACAGCGCCTCCTCGGCGGACTCCAGCCGCGCCAGGATCCCCTCGGCGTGGCCCACCAGCGTCTGGCCCGCCGCGGTCAGGCTCACGCCGCGCGGGTGGCGCTCCAGCAGCGTCATCCCCGTCTCCGCCTCCAGCGCCGCGATCTGCTGGGAGACGGCCGACTGGGTGTAGGACAGCGCCTCGGCCGCGGCCGAGAACGAACCGCGGTGGGCGACCTCCTTCAAGACCTTCAGCCGAGCCACGTTTAGCATTAGAAGAGCTTATAGCAGCGATTACAACAATCACTGGTACTGATGGCAGGTTGCTGCCAATATGAAACGAAAGAACTTCAGCGGCGCCTCCCTTTTATTTAGATGGCGCCGAGGCCTTCGCACCAGCACCAATCAGACACAGAGGAGAACAAAATGACCAAGATCATCGTTTCCTACGACGGAACCGCCAACGAGAACGACGCGATCGCCTACGGCTCGCTACTCGCCCGCGCCGGCGCCGAGGTGTCCCTCGGTTACGTTCGCCACACCAACGCGGCCGTCAGCGACGCGGAGGCCCAGGAAGTGCTCGACCGCGGCGCCGCGCTCTTCGACGGCATCTTCGCCTCGAGCCACGCCGTCACCGACCGCTCGACTCCGCAGGGGCTCCGCGCGCTCGCCGGGCAGATCGGCGCTCAGGCGATCGTCTTCTGCTCGGACTCCCACACCGCTCACGGTCACATCACGATCGGCAACTCCGCCCAGCGACTGCTCGAGGGCGGTCCGGTCGCGGTCGGGATCGCTCCGGCGGGACTCGCCGAGTCCGTCGGGGGAAAGTCAGGCGTACAGCGGATCGTCGCGGTCGGCGAGGCAGGTGGTGACGGCAGCGCCCAGGCGACCGCCCAAGCGCTCGCGGCCGCATTCGCCGGCGAGGTCGTGCCCGTCGCCGACGAGCGGGCGGACCTGCTCGTGATCGACTCGCGCGCCGACGCCGAGCCGGGCCGGGTCTCGCTCAGCTCCTCCGCCGCGCACCTCATCGAGATCGCCACCTGCCCCGTGCTCGTCACGCCGCGGGGCGTCGCGCTGTCCTTCGAGAAGACCGCCGCTCTGATCGCCTAACGCGCGTCTCGTCCCCGCGACCGATCGGGAGATCGTCCAGCGAGTCCGTAGCGCGCGAGCGCCTGGACGAAATCCAGGGCGCCACCGACGAGGTGACCGGCCGGGCCGGTCCACAGCCACGTCTCAAAACGCTTCAGCTGTGACGATGAGCGGGGGCGTGGTGCCACGGGGCGGCACGGTATCGTGGCGGGCGTGCCCGTCGCCCTCAAGACCACCCTCACCGAGCTCCCCGAGTCGCGCGTCCGCCTCCAGGTGGAGGTTCCGCCGGGCGAGGTCGAGCAGCGCGTCGAGCAGCGCGCGCGCCGGCTCGGCCGCGAGCTGAAGCTGCCGGGCTTCCGCAAGGGCAAGGTGCCCGCGCCGCTCGTGCTCCAGCGCGTCGGCCGCGAGGCCGTCCTCGAGGAAGCCGTGCGCGACACGCTCTCCAGCTGGTACTCCGACGCGATCGAGACCGCCGGGATCGTCCCCGTGGGTGACCCCAAGGTCGATCTCGGAGACCTCCCGCCGCAGGGACAGGCGCTCGAGTTCTCGATCGAGATCGGCGTGCTCCCGAAGGCCGAGCTCGGCGACTACAAGGGCCTCGAGGTCGCGCGCCGCGCGCCCGTCGTCGCGGACGAGCTGCTCCAGCAGGAGATCGAGGGAATGCGCGAGCGCCTCGCGCATCTCGACACGGTCGAGCGGGAGGCCGCCCAGGGCGACTACGTCGTCGTCGACTACGTCGGCTACCTGCCCCCCGAGGACTCCTCCTCCGAGGAGCCCGCCCAGCCGTTCGCCGGTGGCGAGGGCCGCGACCAGCTCGTGGAGCTCGGCGGCGGCAACCTGATCCCGGGCTTCGAGGAGGGCCTGCTCGGCGCCGCAGCCGGTGAGACCCGCACGGTCGAGCTCTCCTTCCCCGCCGACTATGGCAGCGAGGAGCTCGCCGGCCGCGACGCCTCCTTCGAGATCGCCGTCAAGGAGGTCAAGAGCAAGCGGCTTCCGGAGATCGACGAGGACTTCGCGATCGACGCCGGCTTCGACAACGTCGAGGAGCTCCGCGAGGACATCCGGCGCCGGCTGACCGAGGCCGACGAGCAGAAGATCGAGGACGAGTTCCGCGAGGCCGCCCTCGATGCCGCGGTGGCCCAAGCCCAGGTACCCGTCACCACGGAGCTCGCCCAGGCGCGGGCGAAGGAGATGTGGGAGCGGATGCTCCACTCGCTCTCCCACCGCGGCATCTCGCGCGAGGCCTACCTCCAGATCGCCGCCCGCGAGGAAACGGAGATCCTCGCCGACATGCAGCCCGACGCCGAGCTCGCGCTGCGCCGCGAGGCCGTCGTCACGGCGATCGTCGCCGCCGAGGGGATCGTCCCCTCCGACGAGGACCTACTCGTTGCCGTCGGACCGACAGCCGAGCGCGAGGGGGTCCCTCCGGAGAAGCTGCTCGAGGATCTCCGCGGCGCCGGGCGCCTCGAGGACGTGCGCGAGGATCTCGCCGCGCGTCAGGCCGTCGAGTGGATCGCCGAGCGGGCCACACCGATCTCGGTCGAGCAGGCGCACGCGCGCGAGCAGCTCTGGACACCCGAGCAGGGGCAGGCGGACGAGCGGGCCGGCGCCGCGGCGCCCGCCGGCTTGTGGACTCCGGAGCGCTAGGGTTTTCAGAAGGAATCCAGCCGGGTAAGCGAAACAAAGCGAGGACGATGAGCCCACTAGTGCCAATGGTGGTTGAGCAGACCTCGCGAGGCGAGCGCGCGTTCGACATCTACAGCCGTCTCCTCAACGAGCGGATCATCTTCCTCGGGACGCCCGTCGACGACCAGATCGCCAACCTGATCGTCGCCCAGCTGCTCCACCTCGAGTCCGAGGACCCCGACAAGGACGTCTCGCTATACGTCAACTCGCCGGGCGGCTCCGTCTACGCGGGCCTGGCGATCTACGACACGATGCAGTTCATCAAGCCCGACGTCCAGACGATCTGCGTCGGGATCGCGATGTCGATGGGCGCGCTGCTCCTCGCGGGCGGCGCCGAGGGCAAGCGGATGGCGCTCCCCAACGCGAAGATCCTCATCCACCAGGTCTCATCGAGCTTCCAGGGTCAGGCGACCGACATCGAGATCCACGCCAAGGAGATCATCGACGTGCGGATGCGCCTCGACGAGATCATCGCCAAGCACACGAAAAAGGAGCTCGCCGATGTCCGCAAAGACACCGAGCGCGACTACTTCATGAGCTCCGAGGAGGCCAAGGAGTACGGCATTATCGACAGGGTGATCTCCGAGCACTAAAATGGCGCGGCCGACAGATTCCAACGAGCAGCTCCTATGCAGCTTCTGCGGCAAGTCTCAGCGGCAGGTCAAGAAGCTGATCGCCGGGCCCGGGGTGTACATCTGCGACGAGTGCATCGATCTCTGCAACGAGATCATCGACGAGGAGCTCTCCGCGCCGCCCACCTTCGACCTGGAGAACCTCCCCAAGCCGCGTGAAATCTACGACGTGCTCGACGAGTACGTCGTCGGGCAGGACCCCTCCAAGCGCACGCTCTCGGTGGCCGTCTACAACCACTACAAGCGCGTCCAGATGATGATGTCCGGCGACTCCGACATCGAGCTGCAGAAGTCGAACATCCTGCTGCTCGGCCCCACCGGCTGCGGCAAGACGCTGCTCGCCCAGACGCTCGCCCGGATCCTGAACGTCCCGTTCGCGATCGCCGACGCCACCGCGCTGACCGAGGCCGGCTACGTCGGCGAGGACGTCGAGAACATCCTCCTGAAGCTGATCCAGGCGGCCGACTACGACGTCAAGAAGGCCGAGACGGGGATCATCTACATCGACGAGGTCGACAAGATCGCGCGCAAGGCCGACAACCCGTCGATCACGCGCGACGTCTCCGGCGAGGGCGTCCAGCAGGCGCTCCTCAAGATCCTCGAGGGCACCCAGGCCTCGGTGCCGCCCCAGGGCGGGCGCAAGCACCCCCATCAGGAGTTCCTCACGATCGACACCACCAACGTGCTGTTCATCTGCGGCGGCGCGTTCGCCAACCTCGACAAGGTGATCGAGCGGAGGATCGGGCACAAAGGCGTCGGCTTCGCCGCGGCGATCGAGGCCAAGGCCGAGCGCGACACCGGCGAAGTCTTCGAGCACTGCCTCCCCGAGGACCTGATCGAGTACGGCCTGATCCCCGAGTTCATCGGACGCCTGCCGGTCATGTCTGCCGTCCATCAGCTCACCTGCGAGGACCTCGTCTCGATCCTGACCGAGCCGCGCAACGCACTTGTCAAGCAGTTTCAGCGCTTCTTCTCCTTCGACGGGATTGAGCTCGTGTTCGCTGAGGACTCTTTGCTGGCGGTCGCGGAGAAGGGCTTGGAGCGAGAAACCGGCGCGCGTGGCTTGCGCTCGATCATCGAGGAGATCCTGCTCGAGGTTCAGTTCGAGTTGCCCTCACGCCGTGACGTCAAGAAGTGCGTCGTCACGCGCGACACGGTCGAGAAA
>DASRKZ010000052.1:0-7059 GCA_035648675.1 Solirubrobacteraceae bacterium | reverse complement strand
TCCCGATCCCGGTCGAGGTCGAGCTGACGATCAAGGCGCCACGCCGCCTCCTCGACATCTGCCGGGCCTGGGCACGCTGTCGCTGCGTGGCGGGCGTGCTCTATCTCGCCCCGCCCGAGGTGGAGCGTGCGCTGCACCGTGCGATCGATCAGACCGAGGCCGGAGAGCGGATCGTGGTCGTTTCACTCGACGCCCTGCCGGCGGCGGATGGGGGTTAGCTCGGGTCTCGGGGACGCCGATCGCGCGAACCGTCTCAAGCGCGGCGTAGGTTTTTCGGCGGGGGGTCAACCATCGACGAACGGAGACCATCCAATGTCTAGCTTCACAATCAATCGCGTAGTTCTAGTGGGACGTCTCACCAAGGATCCAGAGCTGCGGACGCTGCCCTCCGGCTTGAGCGTGTGCGGTCTGCGGATCGCCTGCAACTCGACCCGTCGTAGCCCCGACGGTGACTTCACGGAGAAGCCGAACTACTTCGACGTGAGCGTCTACGGCGCCTCGGCGGAGAACGTCAGTCGCTACACGCATAAGGGCAGTCGCGTCGCCGTCGACGGCCGACTGGAGTGGCGCGAGTGGGAAACCTCCGAGCAACAGAAGCGCCAGGCGGTGAGCGTCGTCGCCGACACCGTCCTGTTCCTGGACAGCCCGGGCGAGCGCTCGGAGGCAGGCCGGCAGCTCGACGGCGAGCCCGGCGACGGCCTCGAGGCAGACGGAGATCATGAGCTCGTCGGCGTCGGCGCGGGCGCCGAGGATGACGACCTCGTCTTCTGATCGGATCCCGCCCGTCTCTCGGCGAGTGCGGCAGTGGGGGCGTCTAACAGCGTCCCCACTGCCGTAGCCGGGGGATCTTTCCACATTTAAACGGCGACCCCAGGCCGGTCTTCGATTTGACCCGAGTGGTCTTTTCGCGTTTAAAGGGCCGGTGCGTCCCGCGGCGGTGCGCCGAGAACGCCGCGGCGGCGTAAACTGGCCCACCGCAGCATCCCGAGCAATCAGCATCCCGAGCAATCAAGCAAGCGTTCCGCGCGCGAGGAGCCCAGTCCGGTGCCAGTCAACAGCCAGGCGGTCGGCAAGACCTACGAGCCCACGCTCTACGCGGTCGGCCGGGAGAAGATCAGGGAGTACGCCCGGGCGGTGGGTGAGACCAACCCCGTCCACCTCGATCTGGAGGCGGCTCGGGCGGCCGGTCATGCGGACCTCGTGGCGCCGCCGATGTTCGTCGTCGTCTACAGCGCCCCGTCGATGGGCCCGCCGATCTTCGATCCCGAGATCGAGCTCAACTTCGCGATGATGGTGCACGGTGGCCAGGAGTTCGAGTGGGGGCCGCTGGTCGTGGCCGGCGATGAGATCACGACGGTCGGGCGCGTGAAGGACATCTCCGAACGTGACGGCCGGGGGTACTACGTATTCGAGTCCGTCTCGACCAATCAGCGCGGCGAGCAGGTCTGTCGCGGCATCTGGACGAACATCGTTCGAGGAGTGTGAGGGCATGGCAGATCTGGCTGTGGGAGCAGAGATCCCCGAGGTGAGAGTGACGCCGGACAAGTACCTCACGGTGCGCTATGCCGGCGCCTCCGGCGACTTCAACCCGATCCACATCGACGAGGACTTCGCCAAAATGGTCGGTCTACCCGGGCGGATCCTGCACGGGCTGTGGACGATGGCGCAGGTGGCTCGCGCGCAGACCGAGGCGGCTGGTGGCCCCGAGCACTTGAAGCGTCTCGAGGTGCAGTTCCGGGGCATGGGCGTGCCCGAGCAGGAGGTCGTGGTGAGCGGCACGGTGCGCGAGTCCGGCGGGGGACGGGTGATCGTCGATACCTTGGCCGAGCAGTCCGGCACGCAGATCATCCGCAACGCCGAAGCGGAGCTCGAGGTCGCATAGGCGCCGGCGCCCGCGCGCGGCTCGTAGAATCAAAGTCGTGCTGACTCCCAGACAGGAGCTGATCCTGTGCAAGGTGGTGGACGACTATCTGCAGACCGGGCAGCCGGTCGCGTCGAGGTCTCTCGCCGCCGACACGGAGCTCGACTGCGGGCCGTCGACCGTGCGAAATGAGCTGGCGTTGCTCGAGGAGCACGGCCTGCTCGCCCACCCGCACGTCTCGGCCGGTCGCGTCCCGACGGACGCGGGCCAGCGCTACGTCGTCGACCGCATGCTCGCCTCCGGCGAGGGTCCGGTGCCGGTGCGGCGACTGGAATTGTCGCTGATCCGGCGCGAGGTGGAGGAGGCGATGCGCGCCACCACCGAGACCCTCTCGCAGGTGACCAACCTGCTGGCGGTGGTCTCGGCTCCGGCGATGAATACCGCGACGATCAGGCACATCGAGGTGCTGGCGCTGCAGCCGCAGGTCGTGATGATCGTGATCATCACCTCCACCGGCGGCGTCTCGAAGATGCTCGTGACCTTCGACGGAGCGGTCGACCCCGGACTCGTGGCATGGGCGGGGGAGTACTTGAACGAGCGGCTCGTCGGCCTCGGGCTGGGGGCGAGGATGATCCACCAGCGCCTGGTCGACCCCTGTCTGTCGGCGACCGAGCTGGCTTTCCTCGCGCGTCTGGCCGCGGCCTTCAGCGACATCTCCTCCGAGGCGGAGGACGCCCTGTATCTGGATGGAACGGCGCGGCTTTTCTCCGCCGGGCAGATTCAGGACACCGTCCAGATCAACGAGCTGATGAGTCTGCTCGAGCATCGCGTCGCGCTCCTCAGCGTTTTGCGGGCGGCGCTCGGTGAGTCCGGGGTGTATGTGAGGATCGGTCACGAGAATGAGATCCCCGCGATGCGCTCCCTCGCGCTCGTCGCGACCGGTTATGGAGTGGCCCAACGCAAGCTGGGCGCCGTCTCGGTGATCGGACCGGTGCGCATGGACTATGCCGACGCGATCGTCATCGTGCGCGAGGCCGCACACGAGCTGTCGCGCTTCGTCGAAGACGCATACGCCGAGAACTAGTGTTCCCAGAACTAGAGCCGGTGTCCCTAAAGTCTGACCCTGCCATGCACGAGCACATCTACCGAGACAGGCCATGAGCCGGACATCCACACCCCGCGACCCCTACGAGGTGCTCGGCGTCGAGCGCGATGCCTCGGAGCAGCAGATCAAGAAGGCGTTTCGGGCGCTCGCAATGGAGCTGCACCCGGACGTCAACGCGCACGACCCCCAGGCCGAGGAGAAGTTCAAGGAGGCCGCCGAGGCCAACGAGATCCTCTCTGACCCCGAGCGGCGCGCCACCTACGACCGCTACGGCCACGAGGGGCTGCGCTCGGGGGGATACGCCCCCAACTTCGACGCGTTCGGTTCGGTCGGAGATCTGTTCGACGCGCTCTTCGGAGGCGGCGGCGCGTTCGGCGGACGCCCCGGGCGGGCGGGTCCCGCTCCGGGAGGGGACCTGGCGGTGGCGGTCGAGGTGGATCTCCTCGAGGCGGCCAACGGCGCGAAGGTGCAGGTCTCCTACGACGCGGTCGAGCGCTGTGAGCACTGTCACGGCAACGGCGCCGAGCCGGGTACGCCGATCGAGACCTGCGAGCGCTGTGGTGGGCATGGGCAGCTGCAGGCGGTGACTCGCACGCCGTTCGGACAGATGGCGCGCACGATCGTCTGCGACGTCTGCCACGGCGACGGTCGCGTGCCCAAGCAGCCGTGCCGAGAGTGCCGCGGCCGGGGCCGCAAGGCGGTGCGACGCGAGCTCGACGTGGATGTTCCGGCCGGGATCTCCGACGGTCAGCGCATCCGGCTCGCCGAGCGCGGGCACGCGGGCGAGATGGGTGCTCCCGCGGGTGATCTCTATGTGCTCGTCAAGGTTCGTGAGGATCAGCGATTCCTCCGCGAGGGCGACGATCTGATCGCGACGCTCGACGTCGCGGCTCCGCTGGCGGCACTCGGCGCGACGTTGCAGACACCCATCTTGGAAGGCACGGCGCCGGTCGAGGTGCCGCCTGGCACGCAGCCGGGCGAGGTCCTCACGCTGCGGGGCGAGGGAATGCCCGCGCTGCATCGCGGCCGGCGCGGGGACCTGCGCGTGGTGGTCAACGTCGTGATTCCGCGCCGTCTCAACGAGGAGCAGCGTGAGCTGCTGGAGCGGCTCAACGGAACGCTCACCGAGGAGAACATGCGCTCGGATGAGTCGATGTTCACGAAGCTCCGTCGCACGCTTCGCGGCGAAGCGGCGTGAGCGCGCCTACACCGGGCCGGAGCGGCGAGGGAACGGGCCAAGCCGCGTGATTCGGCTCGCGGTGCGCGTCGGGCTCGAGGACTCCGAGATCGTCCTCGCGGAGCTGTTGGAGTTGGCGCCCGGCGGCGTGGAGGAGGTGCGGCTGGGTGAGGAGACGGTCGAGTACGCCGTGTATGGGGCGCCGGGGGAGCTCCCGGAGCTCCCCGACCTCGACGCGGCCGTGGGCGATACGCCGGTGGAGGTCTCGAGCACCGAGATCGCCGACGACTGGTCCGAGCGCTGGAAGCGCTTTCATCGCCCTGTCCTGATCGAGTCTCCGCGGGGAAGTCCCGCCCGATCCGGCAGCGACGAAGGGGGGCGCGTGGCCGCCCTGCACGTGCGACCCCCGTGGGAGGCTCCGAGCGATCGCGGGGATGCCGAGGAGATCGTGATCGACCCGGGGCAGGCGTTCGGCACCGGCGCCCATGCCACCACACGGCTGTGCCTGGAGCTGCTGCTCGAGCTGCGGGCGCTCCAGGAGCGACCGGGGTCGTTGCTCGACGTCGGTACCGGCTCGGGGGTGCTCGCGATCGCCGCCGCTCGCCTTGGGTTCGCGCCGGTGCTCGGCCTCGACCATGAGCGCGAGAGCGTCGCGGCCGCGAGGGAGAACGCGGAAGCGAACGGCGTGGCGATCGATGTCCGCCGCTTCGACCTGCGCGCGCAGGCCCTGCCGTGGCTGGACGCCGCGGATGGGCCCGCGGGATCGCTCGTGGTGACGGCGAACCTGCTGCGGCCCTTGCTGCTCGATCTCGCGCGCGAGATGCCCCGTGCCCCGGCGCATCTGCTCGCAGGGGGACTCTTGAAGGAGCAGGTGGACGAGGTCGCGCAGGCGTTCGCCGAGCGGCTCGGGCTGCGTGAGCGCGAGCGGCGCGAGCGCGGCGAGTGGGCGGTCCTATGGCTGGTGGGAGACGGAGCAGGCGGATAGCGTTGCTACAAATTTTGCCCAGTGTGTAACTATGGTTATACACTCCGCAAAAAGTTATACATAGCCCCCGTCTCTCTCTCAGTCGGGCAGCTCGGTGGCGGCGCGTACGATCGCGCGATAGACGAGGTCGATCGCCGCGCGGGTGCCGTCCTCGCTCTGGAGGAGCAGGAGGGCGCCGGCTGCGCTGAGTGCCGCTTCAATCGTCTCGAGCGCCTCGCCGACGGTTCCCGGGTCGGGGTCGCGGCAGGCCGCGAGGGCCATGTCGAGCATCGCCTGGGCCTGGTCGACGATGCCGGTGAACAGGGCGGGACCGGTCAGGCTGCCGTAGCCGTATACCCGCGCCAGGCGTCCGGAGAGGGTGATCGAAGGACCGCGTCGCGGGGGAGTCATCGGAGGGAGGCCGTGGCCGTCGAAGAGCCCGGCGATCGTCCCGCCGAGCAGCCCCCGCGTGGCGGACTCGTCGAGACCGGCGTGCACGGCGACGCGCAGCGCCATGTACAGCGATGTGGCGGGTAGGCCATAGGGGGGGTCGGAGGCGAACACGATGCGCTCGATCGGCGCTCGCGCGAGCAGCTCGATCACGTCGAGCGGGAAGAAGCAGGAGATGTCGTAGAGCACACCCGGGTGGTCGGCCAGGCGCGATGTGATGATCCCCTGGTCGCAGATCGCGCCGTGGGCGAGGATCAGAACCACATCGGGATGGCGCAGGGCGAGGTCGACGAGGTCATCCGCCAGCGGTGGCAGCCCGCGTCCCGCGTGGATCAGGATTGGCACACGAGCCGCCTCGGCCAGCGCGAAGATGCCCTCCATCTCGGGTCCGTCGAACCCGAAGTCCTGGGCCCGGGGGTGAAGCTTGATGCCGCGTGCGCCGGCCGCGAGGCAGCGCTCACCCTCGGCCAGGGGGTCCTCGGCCGGGTCGAGGCGGCAGAAGGGGATCAGCCGTCCCTCGCTCTCATCCGCCCAGGCGAGCACGCGATCGTTGGGGACGCGGTAGGCGGGGCTGCGCTCGGGGTCGTGTAGCGGAAATACGCAGGCCCTCCGCGCGTCCGCTTCGTCGAGCAGCGAGAGCAGCCGGGGCAGCGACAGCGAGCGCCCGTCCTCGTCGAGCCCGAGATGCGTGTGGGCATCGAAGACCTCGGCGTCGGCCGGGCGCAGACTCTGCACCTCCGCCAGGAACGGAGCGAGGGCATCGGCGTAGAGGGACGAGGCGCTCACGGGCCGCACCCTATTAGCTGCTCGCCCGATTCGTGTCATGGTCGGCCGCCCGCTCGTGTGATTGGTCTCGAAGGCTGATCCGGATTAGCCTCTGAGCAATGGCTTGGGAGATAGTGATCGCGGGTGGTGGCTTCGGTGGGTTCTACACGGCTCGCGCGCTTGAGCGATTGCTGCCCGCGAACAGCGCCAAGGTGACGCTGGTGAACGAGGCGAACTTCATGCTTTACACACCGCTGCTCCCGGGCGCCGCCGGGGCCACGCTCGACCCGCGTCACGTGGTCGTTCCGTTGCGCTCGCAGCTACGACACACCGATCTGGTGATCGGGGAGGTGACCGGAGGCGAGCCGGCGCGAAAGACGCTCGGCGTGAAGCGAATCGACGGTGAGCGGATCGAGCTGGGCTACGACCAGCTGATCGTGGCGCTGGGGTCGGTCTCGCGCACGCTGCCGATCCCCGGTCTCGCCGAGCACGCGACCGGCTTGAAGTCTCTCTCGGATGCCACCGCCCTGCGTAACCAGGTGCTGAGCTGCATGGATATCGCCGAGTCGCTGAAGGACCCGGCGAGGCGTGCCGAGTACCTGGGGTTCGTGTTCGTCGGCGCGGGATATGCGGGCGTCGAGGGGCTGGCCGAGCTGCAGGACTTCGCCGCGCAGGCGATCGAGCTGTATCCCCGCTGCCGCGCGGAGGGGATGCGCTGGGTGCTCGTTGAGGCGCAG
>DASRKZ010000051.1:0-5086 GCA_035648675.1 Solirubrobacteraceae bacterium | reverse complement strand
ATCGGTCCTCTTCGCGCGTCAGAACCTGCCGCTGATCTTGGAGAATGGCCAACTCAACCCAAACCTGAGCGATGGCTCGCTATGGGGCGCCACGCTGGGCAACGCGGTCCGGGTCTGGCGCTCCGGTATCGGCGTGGACGCGCGCGGCGACCTCCTCTACGCAGCCGCCGACAACCAGACAGCAGAAAGCCTCGCCCTGATCCTCCAGCGCGCCGGGGCGCTACGGGCGATGGAGCTCGACATCAACTCTGAGTGGGTCACCTTCAATTTTTACGGCGCTCCCGGCGCAAGCGAACCCTCGAAGCTACTGCCCGGGATGACCCGGGAAGCGACTCGCTACCTCGAACCCGACGACCGCGACTTCTTCGCTGTCTTCAGCCGCGGCGGCGGCTGAGCCGAACACCATGGTCAAGCGCTTCACCGTGTCCGAGCGAGCCGTCCACTGGCTCACGGCGCTCGCGTTCTTCAGCCTGCTCATCAGCGGCCTCGTCGTCGGGCGCCGAGGAACCTTTCACGACGTGATGTATGCCTTGCACCTCGCCTCGGCCGGCGTGCTAGTCGGTGGCGTGGCGCTGATCGTCGTGGCGGGGAACCGGCGGGCGCTCAGGGGCACCGCGCACGAACTGAGCAGTCTCGATGTCGAGGACCGCGAGTGGCTCGGAGCGATTCCAGCACGCCTGCTTTCCGGCGCGCCGGAACCACCAGCCGCGCGCTTCAACGCCGGCCAGAAGGTCAACTTCGCCCTCGTCTGCATCCTGGTCGGCATCCTGTACATCACAGGGGTCGACACGATCGCCGCCGGCACCCATCACAACCTGATCTTCGGCGGCCACAAGCTCGCGACGATCGCCCTCTGCGTCCTTGTCGCAGGGCATCTCTACATGGCGCTCGTCAACCGCGCGACACGCCACGCGCTGCGCGGGATACTGACCGGCGAGGTCGATCGCGAATGGGCGCGCGAGCATTACCCGCGCTGGGAGCCCTAGCAACGCCAAACACGCGCTCGACTACAGTTCGATACCCCGCCATGAACGCCAGCTATGACCCTGTCAAGGCCGGTCGCGCACTCGGACGCTGATCGGCGTCGCGACGCCCACTATCGCCGTGCTCGGCGTGAGCGGGCGCGCCGCCATGCGCTTCGACAACGGCGTCGCGTCGCGGGCCTGACGATACTCGCGGTAGTTGCGGCGGCGGTGCTGTGGATCGGCGGCATCAGTGGCGGGTCTGCCCCAGCTCGGCTGAACTCCGTCGCCTATGGTCCGCGGACCATAGTGGCGCAAACGAGTGCCCCGCTCCCGACCACGCACGTTCGCCCGGCAGTGTCCTCGCCGGGGTCGCTTCCGCAAACCCGTGCGTATCCTTCCGGGAGGAGCGCTCAGTTCAAATCGCTTATGGCTTCGCTATGGGCTGGCATCGTGCGCGACTCGGTCACCCCGGCATTGGCTGCGTTCTTCCCGAGAGGCGCCTACCTCCAGCTGAAGGCGATCAACTCAGCCGGCTCCGATTGGACCGACCGCCTCGTTCACGACTACGGCCTCGACATCGCCGCCGCGCACGCGCTCCTCGGCCGTAATGCCGCGCACGCGCAGCTCATCAGGGTCGATGTCCCTTCCAGCTACGGGCACTGGATTCAGCCGGGCGTCTGTTACAACAGCATCGGCTACTACGAGCTGCCCAACGCGCGTGTCGTCTACCAAGAGGATGGCCAGATCCGCTCGTTCGGCATCGCTTCGATGATCTCCTGGCGAGGTGTCTGGTACGTCATCCACCTCGGCGCGATCCTACGTTCCAGCGATTCAGGCAGGGTCGATGACCCAGCATCGGGTCAGGGCACCTCGGCCTATTCGGGGACCTGCTAGGAGCGATCATCCGTGACCGCCTGGCAGCCGTACTCGTCGCGAAATGGGGATCGCGACTCACTGGGCCCATCGGCGGAGGCCACGCTAGCGGGAGTAGACCGCGAAGAAGTCCCGATCGTCGGGTTCGAGATACCTGGTGGCGGGGCGGTCCATGCTGGGTAGCAGGTTCACAGGTGCGCGCGCGCCGGGAGCGCCGTAGGCGATGAAGCTCACCCAGTAGGAGTTGATGTCGAGCTCCATCGCACGAACGGCGCCCGCGTGAGCGAGCGTGTCGGCGAGGCTGCGCACGCTCTGATCTTCGCCGGCGGCATAGATCAGGTTACCGTGGCGGTCAATGCCGATACCCGAGCGCCATACGAGGACCGCGTTGCCGACCGTCGCACCCCATTCGCTGCTTTCGAGATTGGGGCTGGGCCGTCCTTGGTTGACGAGCAATGGCAGGTTCTGACGGGCGAACATGACCGAGCTGGTGGCGAGCGGGCCATAATGCCAGTCGACCACGTCCACCCTCCCGTCACGGTAGCCCACCAGCGTGGCCTGACCGTCTTGCATCGTCGCGTAGGTGTGGCCGTTCAGGACGAACCCGCCGTGTGAGTCTGAGAGTTTGAAGCCGCTGTTGAACGTCGCAAGCAGCTTGCCGCGGCGCGCCTGCGGGACGTCCATCGAACCGCGTGGGATCGACACCGAGGGCTCCTGGCGGCCGGGGTTGAGGGTCAATGTCGTGCGCTTGGTATCGATCCAAGCCACGCCGGCCACCACGCGCGGATATTCAGGTTGGTTACGCAGCGTGGTGACCAGCAGCGGGGCGCCCGTCCCCAGTCCGGGGCGGGTGGCCCGCCAGACGCCCTCGCCTGGCAGTGCGGGATGGAGCAGTGGAGCAACCCGAGGAGGGCGGTAGCTCGCGGCGGCCAAACGTTGGGCCTTCAGCCGCTGCGCCTGCGCCCGTTCGGCCGCTCCGTAGCCGACCTGGGGCAGCGCTCGCAGCGTGGCCCCTCCCTTGCTGGGCGCCGTCAACGAGTAGTAGATCGACTCGACCTGCGACACAACCCCCGCCGCGCCGTGATCGCGCAGCCACTCCACCGAGCGAACGCCCAGGCTCGAGTTCGACGGTTCAGCCATCGTGTTCACATAGGAGTACGGGGCGGGGACGAGCGCGATCAGCGCGGCGGCGAGCGCGATCCGTCGCATCCGGCGCAGACCTCCTCCGTCAAAACGCTCGGGCGGACGGGTCTTCTGCGGGGCAGGGGTGCGGCGCGTGGCGCTAGCGAGCTCCATCCCGAGACTGTAAGCGCCCCCGCGTCCGAGCACACGCTGGTCAGCCGTCAAATTAGAGCACTCTCACTAAGAAAAGTCTCACCTTCTGAAGGCGCAATCGAGCCGGAGATGCAGTAGTCATGTGGAACCGTATGGGGAGCAGCGCCGTCACATCTTTATGCCAACCGTGCTCCTCGATCGGAGATTGAACATTAATCCACTTCAAGCGACAGCAAGCGTCGAGGAAACCCAACCCCAGTTCAGTGCCGGGGAGCCGCACGCCCACGTGCCGGCGCCGATCCAGCTGCGGCCCTCCGTTCGATCTCCGGCCCGCGTGCTGCTACGGGCCTGCCGTCCTCGCCAGTGGAGCAAGAACCTGCTCGTTCTCGCGGCGCCCTGCGCCGCCGGGGTGATCGACCGGCCGCAGATCGCGGCGCAGGTCGCGGGGGCGTTCCTCGTGCTGTGCCTGATCTCGAGCGCGACCTACCTGGTCAACGACGTGCGCGACCGCGAGCAGGACCGCCTACATCCACGCAAGCGCTCACGGCCGGTGGCCGCCGGCGAACTCTCACCCGGAACGGCTCTGCGGGTCGCGGCGGTGCTGGCATTCGTGGGCATCGCTGCCGCCACCGCGATCACACCCGGCCTGGGCGCGGTCGCCTGCGGCTATCTCGCGTTGACAGCGAGCTATTCGCTGTGGTTGCGGCGCGTGGTCGTCCTCGACATCCTGGCGATCGCCGCCGGTTTCGTGCTGCGCGCCATCGCCGGGGGCGTCGCGACCGACATCTACCTGTCCCGCTGGTTTGTCATCGTGACGGCATCCTGCGCGATCTATCTGGTCGCCGGGAAGCGGTATGCCGAGCTTCGCGAGCACGCGGGGTCCTGTCCGGTGCGGGCGACCCTGCGCCGCTACTCGCTCGGGCATCTGCGCCTGACGCTCCTGGCAGCGGCCACCGTGGCCATAGTCGCCTACACCGGATGGGCGTTCACACGACCGTCCCATGTCGTGTGGTACGGACTGTCGATAGCCCCGCTGGTTCTGTGGCTGGGTCGCTACGCGAGCCTGATCGGGGCTGGCGCCGGTCAGGCGCCGGAGGAGTTGATCCTGCGCGACCGCACGCTGCTGGCGCTCACCGTCGCCTGGAGCTTCCTCTTCCTCAGCGGCATCTATGTCGGTCACTGAGCTGAGCACGCGCACCCCGACGGCGCGCGTCGAGCGCTCGCTGTGCGGCTGGGGAAGGACCGCCCGTAGCCGCTGCCGCGTCTTTCAGCCGTGTGAGCCGCAGGACGTCGTGGACGTGCTCGCATCGGAGGCCCACGCGGAGAGGGGCGTGATAGCTCGCGGAGCGGGACGCAGCTACGGAGATGCCGCGCAGAACGACGGTGGCGATGTGCTGGACATGACCGGGCTGAACCGGATCGTCTCGATCGACGGCGCGCGCGGGCTGATAACCGCGCAGGCCGGCGCGACCGTGGCCCAGCTGATGACTGCACTCGCTCCCCACGGGCTCACCCTGCCGGTCGTGCCCGGGACCCGGCACGTCACACTCGCGGGCGCGATCGCGAGCGACATCCACGGCAAGAACCACCACCGCGACGGCGCCCTGGCCAGGCACGTGGCAGCGATCTCCCTCTGCACGCCCGCCGGCGGCCTGGTCGAGGTTTCACCCGAGACCGACCCCGACCTGTTCTACGCGACGCTCGGAGGTATGGGCCTCACCGGTGTGATCGTGGAGGCGACACTCCGCGCGGAGCCGCTCCCATCTCCATGGGTGACGGCCGACGTCGACCGCACCGACGGCCTCACGCAGACGCTCGAGCTGATGAGCGGCTCCGAGCGCCACCGTTACTCGGTGGCATGGCTCGACCTGCTCGCGGACGGGTCGAAGATGGGACGCGCGATCGTCAGCCGGGCCGACCCGCTTGGCAGCGACGCAACCGCTCCGGCCGCCCGGGGGCGGCCGGAGCGGTTG
>DASRKZ010000050.1:0-3222 GCA_035648675.1 Solirubrobacteraceae bacterium | reverse complement strand
CCGACAGCATCGCCTTCAGCGGACGCCTCGGCCACCGGGCGCTCAGCCCCCAGCCCTACAAGGCGGTGCTCGGCGCAAGCGACGCTGCCGGGCGCTCCGTGCCCGTCACACTGGCGTTCGTCGTGGTGCCGGCCCCCAAGTAGGCCTAGCAATCGTCCGCGCCATCATAGAAGCGCACAGCGGCACCATCACCGCCACCAGCGGAGGCATCGGATGCGGCGCCACCTTCACCCTACGCCTTCATATTAGGGCACCCTAAGTAAGGTACCCTAACGTTGGTCACGGCAATCGAGCCCAAGGGCCGTGCTTTCAGCGTCGATCGAGAGGCCCGATGTGAGTGAGCCGGTCATCCATGTTCACGGGCTGCGTAAGGCCTATGGCGAGCAGGAGGTGGTTCGCGGGATCGACCTTGAGGTCGCCCGAGGGGAGGTGTTCGCCTTCCTCGGGCCCAATGGGGCTGGGAAGACCACGACGGTTGAGATTCTGGAGGGGTATCGCTCGCGCGATGCCGGTGAGGTGAGCGTGCTGGGCGAGGACCCGGCCGCCGCCGATCGCCGCTGGCGCTCGCGGGTCGGTCTGGTGTTGCAGTCCTGCACGATGCCCGCCGAGCTGACGGTCGGAGAGCTCGTCGAGCTCTACGCCGGCTACTACCTCCATCCTCGCCCGACGGCTGAGACGATCGAGCTCGTCGGTTTGACAGAGCAGCGCGACGTGCGCACGAGAGCGCTCTCCGGCGGGCAGCTGCGGCGCCTCGACGTCGCCCTGGCGCTGGTCGGCGACCCGGAGCTGGTGTTCCTCGATGAGCCGACGACCGGCTTTGATCCCTCGGCTCGCCGCCACGCGTGGGAGGTGATCGCCGACCTGCGCGATCTCGGCAAGACGATCTTCCTCACGACGCACTACATGGACGAGGCACAGACGCTGGCGGACCGCGTCGCGGTGATCGTCGCCGGGGAGATCGTTGCCGAGGGCACGCCCGAGACCCTCGGTGGCCGCGATCGAGCGATGAGCGACATCTCGTTCGTCCACCCCGCGGGCACAGCCCTCTCCGAGCTGGGAGACGAGCTCGCATCGATGGCGCGGGTGCGCGACGGCCGGGTCCACATCGCCGCGGTGGAGCCCGCCCGGGCGCTCTATGCGCTCACCCGGTGGGCGCTCGAGAACGACCGGGAGCTGGGCGATCTGACAGTGGGCCGCCCGACCCTCGAGGAAATCTACCTCCAACTCACCGACGCCCAGGAGCATCCGCGGTGAGCCCTCTGCGCCTGTTCGCCCACCAGTTCCGCTCGGACCTCGCGCGGTTCTGGCGCAATCCCCAATCGCGCTACTTCACCGTGCTGCTGCCGATCGTGTTCCTCGTGATCTTCGAGGAGATCTTCAAAGGCACCACGATCGTCGACGGCCAGCGGATCACCATCACCACCTTCTACGTCCCGGGGATCATGACGCTGGGGATCATCTCGGCGAGCTTCGTCAACCTCACCCAGGCCGTGGTGGCCCAACGCGAGAGCGGCGAGCTCAAGCGCCTGCGCGGCACGCCACTGCCCACGGGCTTCGTCATCTGTAGCCGCGCCACGGTGGGCGTGGTCGTGGCGATCGTGATGTCGGCTCTGCTGCTGGCGATCGGCAGGGTCGCCTACAACGTGCCCATCCCCTCCTCGACGCTACCGGGGCTCGTTATCGCGGTCGTCGTGGGAGCCGCCTCCTTCGCCTGCATCGCGTTTGCCGTCTCCACGCGCATCGGCACGGCCGAGGCCGCGGCGCCCGCCACCAACCTCGTGGTGCTGCCGCTGTACTTCATCTCCGGCGTGTTCGTGCCCGAAGGCCAGATCCCCAAGTTCCTGCACGACATCGCGACGGTCTTTCCCATCGAGCACCTCGCCCACGCTGTCCGTGAGCCGTTCATCCAGACGCACGGCGCCGGCATCTCTACCACCGACCTGCTGATCGTCGCCGCGTGGGGCGCCGCCGCCCTGCTGATCGCCGCACGCACGTTACAGTTCTCGCCACGCGCCGCCTGAGCCACGGTCCCGAGCGCACCGTGGGTCATCGGCCTGAGTGGCGAGCATGTGCGGTCGGCCGGGACGGCCAGATGGCGCTCTGCGCCCGCCGGCCTGCCTCTCGCCGGCCTCGCGCGGCTGGGTGCCGGCTCCGGTCCTCCCCACTGCTCGCCGGGGGGAGGGCTGCCGACTTCCGGTGGTCTGCCTCAGTGACAGCACGGCTTCGTTGCGTCAGGCTTGCAGCGTGAGCATCGACGAGCGAGCCTCGCTGTCGGCGATCCACTCGCCCACCGAGTGCGACCGTGCTGCGGCCGATCGTCGCCTTAGGGCCCGCGCGCGATGACCCAACCGGTCGCCGTGGTCACGGACACCACCCACT
The DNA here is from genome assembly GCA_035648675.1 of Solirubrobacteraceae bacterium. Taxonomy (GTDB): domain Bacteria; phylum Actinomycetota; class Thermoleophilia; order Solirubrobacterales; family Solirubrobacteraceae; genus Palsa-744. Next base: position 843 of record DASRKZ010000050.1, on the reverse strand, counting down.
ATCTCCCCAGAGCCCTCGCGGACATGCAGGAAATCCACCAGGTCAGCCTGTATGTGGGCTGGGAAGACGAGCTGGAGCGCGAGCTGGAGATGAGCGGCTTCGAGCGGTTCTACGAGCGTCTGCGCACCGACCCGGAGATGCCCACCACCTCCCAGCCCTCGATCGGCGATTTTCTCGCGGTGTGGGAGCCGCTCATCGAGGCGGGGAGGGACATCGTCTCCATACATCTCGCCAGTGGCCTCTCGGGCACCTACGAGGCGGCGCGGCAGGCACGCGGCGTGCTGGCCGAGCGCGGCCTGGGAGACCGCATAGAGGTGATCGACGGTGAAACCGGCGCCGGCGGGCTGGGCTGCCTGCTGCTCGCGGCGGCGGCGTCCGCCCGCTCGGGCGTCGAGTTGAAGGAGGTGGCGGCGTGCGTGCACGAGGCGCGTCAGGTGCTGAAGATCCGGTTCTGCATCGACACGCTCGAATACCTGCAACGTGGCGGGCGCATCGGCAGGGCGCAGGCATGGCTCGGCATCACCATGAAAATCAAGCCGATCCTCTCATTCGAGCGCGAGATCACCCCGGTCGCACGGGTGCGCACCGCCGGCCGCGCGTTCGAGCACCTCGTGGGGTACATGCGCGAGATGCGGCGCGACGGCGCCGACGGCTGGGCCGTCCAGCACATCAGGGCGCCCGATCAGGCCGAGCGCCTGGTCGAGCGCGGGCGAGAGATCTACGGCTGCGAGCCGCTCTTCGTCTCGGAGGTCGGCCCGGTGATCGGCACCTACATCGGCCCCGGCGGGCTGCTGATCGCCGGAATCCCGCGGGCGGCCGTCGCGGAGGGCGCCCGCGGAGGGC
>DASRKZ010000049.1:0-7188 GCA_035648675.1 Solirubrobacteraceae bacterium | reverse complement strand
AGGAAGTACTGATGGCCGAGATAAATGACAGCCCGCCCGGGGCCCCAGAAAAATTCACGCTGAGGCTGCGCCGCTTTGACCCCGAGTCCGGCGAGGCCCCCTACTGGGACGAGCATACGATCGAGCTCGAGCCCCACCGCTCGGTGCTCGAGGGGATCCTCCAGGCCAAAGCCGATGCAGACGGCTCGATCGGCATCCGCTGCTCATGCCGCGCCGCGATCTGCGGCTCGTGCGGAGTTCGCATCAACGGCGAACCGGGCCTCGCCTGCCACACCCATCTGGATCACGCCCGCGCCTCCTCCCCCGACGGCGTGATCGAGGTCGAGCCGATGGGCAACATGCCGGTGATCAAGGACCTGATCGTCGACATGGACGCCGTGCACTGGAAGAAGGTGCAGCGGGTCACGCCGTGGCTGATCGCCAAGCAGCCGGTGCCCGAGCGCGAGTACCTGGTGCCGAAAGAGAGCATGGTCGACATCACCCAGTCGATGGCCTGCATCCAATGCGGCGCGTGCGTGTCGGACTGCCTTGCGATGGAGGTCGACCCGGGCTTCATCGGCCCGGCGGCGCTCGCCAAGGCCTACCGCTTCGTCGGCGACCCACGCGACGACGAGCAGGACATCCGTCTGAAGGACCTCGCCGAAGACCCGCAGGGCATCTTCGACTGCACCCACTGCTTCAAGTGCGTGGAGGCCTGCCCGAAGGACGTCAACCCGATGGGCCAGATCATGCGCTTGCGACGGATCGCGATCGACGACCAGAAGATCGTCGACAAAAACAACGGCCAGCGCCATGAGGCCACGATGGTCGGCCTGATCCATGACTACGGCCTATTGCACGAGGCCGAGATGGTGCCGCGCTCCTATGGCGGGAACTCGTGGTTCGGCAAGTTCCACCCCGCCGCGGGCAAAGAGCTGCTGAGCTCGCTGCCGGTGGTGATCAAGGGCGTGCTGCGCAAAAAAGTCAGCCCCAAGTTGGCGCTGCTCGGTCACAAGATTCCCGCGGCCGACCTGAAGAACGTGCAGCGGATCTACGACAAGGTCGAGTCACGCGAGGAGCGCTACGAGCTGAACCTGTACATCACCGGCTACGACGAGGTCGAGGAGGCGCCGGCGAGCCCAGAAGGGAGCACGAGCGTATGAAGGTCGCCTACTGGCCCGGCTGTGTAAGCCGCGGCTTCACCCCCGAGCTGCACGGCTCGATGGCCAAGGTCGCGCCGCTGCTGGATATCGAGCTGGTCGAACTGGACCGTGCCTGCTGCAGCGGCGCGGGCGTGATCGCCGAGCACAACCAGGAGCTCGCGGACACGCTCAACGCGCGCACCTTCGCCCTCGCCCAGCAGGTCGAGGGGGCAGAGCTGATGATGAACATCTGCTCGACCTGCCAGGGCGCCCAGTCGGAGTGCCAGGAGCGCCTGGACGCCAACGCCGAGTACCGCGGCCAGGTCAACGAGACGCTCGCCGCGGAGGGCCTCTCCTACGAGCTCGGCCTCACCAACAAGAACTTCCTCTGGCTGCTCGTCGAGGAGATCGGCCTGGACGCGCTGCGCAAGAAAGTCAAGCGCCCGCTCACCAACCTCAAGGTCGGACCCTTCTACGGCTGCTACATCGTCCGCCCGCGCGAGCGCCTCGGGATCGACTCAGAGCGCCCGCGCGACCAGTACCTGCACCAGGTGATCGACGCGCTCGGCGGCACCGTGATCGAGTACGCCGGGATGCGCAAGTGCTGCGGCTTCCCGATCATCACGATGAACAAGGAGGCCTCGCTCAAGCAGGCCGGTCGCCACCTCGGCGACGCCGTCGACGCCGACGCCGACTGCCTGGTGACGCCGTGCCCGCTGTGCCACCTGAACCTCGACTTCCAGCAGCCGATCGCCGAAGGCGTCGTCGGACGCCAGCTCGACATGCCGATCCTGCACCTCCCCCAGCTCGTCGGGCTCGCCCTGGGGCTGGAGCCGAAGGAGCTCGGATTGAACCGCCACATGGTCCGTCCCACATCGGTGATCGACTGGTCGACCTCTGTCGTGGGTGCCGCAGCGTAGGCTGCGACCGTGAAGATCCTCACGGTCGTCGGCAACCGCCCACAGTTCATCAAGGCCGCGGCCGTCTCCGGGCTGTTGCGCGCAGAGCACGAGGAGCTGCTGGTGCACACCGGCCAGCACTACGACGACTCCCTCTCACAGGTGTTCTTCGCCGAGCTGGGACTCGCCAAGCCCGAGCGCGAGCTCGGCATCGGCGGCGGTTCGAACACGTCGCAGACCGCGCGCATGCTGGGGGCGCTGGAGCCACTGCTGGCGGAGGTCAAGCCGGACGCGGCGCTCGTGTACGGCGATACCAACTCGACGCTCGCCGGAGCGCTCGCGGCGGCACAGGCGGACATCCCGGTCGTGCACGTCGAGGCGGGCATGCGCTCGTTCGACCGCGCGATGCCCGAGGAGCTCAACCGCGTGCTCTGCGACCACATGAGCGCGCTCTTGCTGTGCGCCTCTGAGACGGCCGCCGAGAACCTCCGCCGCGAGTCGGTCGCCGGCAAGGTGGAGGTCGTGGGGGACGTGATGGTGGATGTCGCGCTGCGCCGGCAGCCGGCCGCGCGCGCGAACAGCGAGGCCCCTGATGTCTACGGGCTGAAAGCGGGCGACTACCTGCTCGTGACCGCCCACCGAGCGGGCAACGTCGACGACCCCGAGCGCCTGCGCGCGCTGGTCGAGCTGTTGAAGGCGCTGCCCTGGCCGATCCTATTCCCGATGCATCCCCGCACACGCGCGCACCTGCGGGTGGCGCGCCTGCTGGACGAGCTGGCGCACGCGGACGGCGTGCGGCTGACGGAGCCGCTGGGCTACATCGAGTTCAGCGCGCTCGTGTGCCAGGCGAAGGCGGTCGTAACCGATTCCGGCGGCGTCCAGAAGGAGGCGTACCTCGCCGGGGTACCCTGCGTGACGCTGCGAGCGAACACCGAGTGGGTCGAGACGGTGGAGAGCGGCTGGAACACGCTCGTGGATCTCGATGCCGGAGCGGCGCTCGCCGCGCTGGAGCGCGAGCCACCCGCCGATCGCGCGCCCGCCCTCGGGGGGCCGAATCCTTATGGCGACGGTCACGCCGCCGAGCGCTGCGTCGAGGCGATCGGGACGCTGTGAGCGACGAGCACAAGCCGACGCGCATCGGCGTCGTCGGCGTCGGCTACTGGGGACCGAACCTCGCGCGTAACTTCGCGGCGCTCCCGAACTGCGAGCTGAGGTGGCTGTGCGACGCGTCAGAGGATGCCCGCGAGAAGCTGGCCCCGTCCTTCCCCGGCGTCCGCGCCACCGGCAGCCTGGACGACCTCCTGAACGACCCCGAGCTGGATGCCGTGGCGCTGGCCACCCCGGTGCCCACCCACGCGGCGCTGGCGGTCCGCGTCGCCGAGGCGGGCAAGCACTGCTTCGTGGAGAAGCCGCTCGCCACCACCGCCGTCGAGGCCGAGCAGGCAGTCGCCGCCGCCGAGCGGGCCGGGCGGATCCTGATGGTCGGCCACCTGCTCGAGTACCACCCGGCTGTCGATCGCTTGAAGGAGCTGATCGATGGTGGCGAGCTGGGAGAGCTGTACTACGTCTACGGCAACCGCCTGAACCTCGGCAAGCTGAGAGCGGAGGAGAACGCGCTGTGGAGCCTCGGCGCGCACGACGTCTCGGTGATCCTCCACCTGATCGGCGAGGAGCCGGTGGAGTGCACGGCGCACGGCGAGTCCTACGTGCGCGAGGGCGTGCAGGACGTGGTCTTCTGCTACCTGCGCTTCCCCTCGGGGATCCTCGCCCACCTGCACCTCTCGTGGCTCGACCCGCACAAGGAGCGCCGGCTCACCGTGGTCGGCGCGCGCAGGATGGCGACCTTCGACGATATGCTCCTCGACGGCAAGCTGACGGTCTACGACAAGGGCTTTGACCAGGACGCGCACTCCTGGGGGGAGTACATCGCCCGCTCCGGCGAGAGCTCCTCCCCGCAGATCGCAAACGCCGAGCCGCTGAGGATCGAGTGCGCGCACTTCATCCGATGCATCCGCGACGGGAGCACGCCGCGCTCGGACGGGCACAGCGGGCTACGCGTCGTGCGAGTGCTCGAGCGGTTGCAGCAATCGCTCGAAGCCTGAGGCCCTCAGCCGGGTCAAACCCGGCGACGACCTCAGCGAATGAGGATCGGCGCGCTGTAGTTCGAGACGTGCGCGCCGTCGAGGGAGACCTTGATCAGCACGCGGTAGAGACCGGGCCGGGAGAGGCGCATGACACCGCTGTAGCGCGACACGGTCGCGCTACCGGCTTTCACGACGGTGCCGCCCTGGTTGACCGAGGCGTGGCCGGGCTTCAAGAACTGGAAGCCGACGAGCGCGCCGACCTCCGCCGGGGCGACCGTGCCGTACAGACGTACGAACCCACGACGGTTGGTGCTGCGCACGTGGACGGAGGCGCGTACGGCGACTTCCTCGAGCAGCGGCGAGCTCGTGACCACGGGCGAGCCGACCGTGACGACGCGCAGTTGGGCGTTTTCGAGCAGCCCGGGGTAGGCGAAGGAGAAGCCCCCGGTGGAGTTCGTCACCTCGGGGTTGCCGACGGTCTTGAAGCCCCCGAGGTAGGGAAACGGATTCGCCTGCAGCACGATCTCGTGGTTGACGGCGCCCGTCCCGGAGAGCGTGCCCTCGACGAAGAACGGACTGCCGAACACGACCGGGTTGGGGGCGCCGACAAGCTGCACCGAGAGCGGGACCTTCCCCGTGGTGAACGTGCGATCTTTGCCGTCCGCCGTGCCCGACGGACCGAACGCGACCACCCGGTAGTGGTAGACGGTCGTCGGTTGCAGGCCGGTGATCGCCTGGCTGACTCTGACCGAGGTCGTCGCGTTGCCCCCGGGGGACAGCGGCGACTGCGCTCCGTAGCCGCTGGTGGTGCCGTACTGGAAGAGATAGTTGGTGCCCGCGCCTTTCGCGTCGATATAGCCGTTGAGGGTCGCCGAGGAGTAGCCCACGCTGGAAGCGTTGGAGGTGCTGGCGGTGGGAAGTGCCTGGGCCGCGAGCCCTGCAACGGGCAGCGTGAGCGCACCGGCGACGAGGGTCAGGGCGAGCACGACGGCCGGGCGGAGGCCACGGGCACCTCTGAACGTTGTAAGGAAGGTCATCTCCATACCAATCAACCTAACCCACCGGGCGGCGCGAAGTAGCGCTCAGGACGCTGGATGGGCGCGGCGGTCGATCCCGTCGAACGCCCCCTGCGACCGCTCGCGGCGGCAGGGGCGCAGCACAGGCCCGCGATAGCGCCCGACACCACGCAGCACGAATGCATCTCGGTTGAGGCTATAGCGCAGCACCGGACTCAGCACGAGGAGCCAGTGTCGAGCTACGTATCGACGCGGTCGGGGCGTGGAGCGCATGTCGTTCCTTCCTCCTCATACCTTCGCTTAGCTCGGTATGCCTTCAGAGCTTACTCATCAATCGACTCGTGCGACCGCGCGCCCCGTGACGAAAGGTTCCTGCTCGGCGAGAATGCGCTCGAGGACCGGCCGGCTAATGCTCCCGAGTTCCCGGCTGGTGCACGACCACCACGGGTCGCTCGGAGCGGCTCAGCACGCTCGTCGATGAGCTGCCCATCAGTTTGGACTTGAAGCCCTTGAGGCCGCGGGAGCCGATCACGATTGCCGCCGCGTCGCGCTCCTTGGCGGTCGAGAGGATCGTGTCGGCTACGTCAACCGCGTCGGGGACGGCAAGCGCCTCAGCCTCGAGACCGCCGGCCTGGGCGAGCTTCATGCCGTCCTCGGCGATATCCCTCGCGTGATCCTCGGCCGCCTTGTCGATCTCCTGGACGGTCGCGGGGTCGTAGGGCATCATCATCGTGCCGGTCCCCATCGCTCCGGGCATCAACATGAAGTCGGCCAGCCCGGGCTCCCACACGGTGATGACGATCGCGTGACGCGAGCCAAATAGAGCCGCGGCCTCGTTCACGGCCGCGCGGGCCGCCTCGGAGCCGTCATAGGCGATCACTATCGGCGCGAGCTCGGGCATCCGGGCGTCAGGATACTTGAGCGGGTCCCTCGAGTTGTGGCTCGCAAACCTCCGAACCCGCATAGGCTCTCTCGATGCACTGGTTCATTGACGGGATGAACGTGATCGGCACGCGTCCGGATGCGTGGTGGAAGGATCGCCACGCGGCGATGGTGAAGCTCGTGGACATGCTCGAGCGGTGGGCCGCCGTGAACGGCGAGGATGTCACGGTGGTCTTCGAGCAGCCACCGTCACCGCCGATCCGCTCCACCGTCATCGAGGTAAGGCATGCTCCGCGACCACGTCGCGACTCGGCCGATGACGAGATCGTCCGGCTCCTCGCCAATGCCCCCGAGCCCGCTTCGATCCGCGTCGTCACCTCCGATCACTGGCTCGCCGACCGGGTGCATGCCGCCGGCGCCACGGTCGAGCCATCGGCGCCGTTCCGAGCTCTGATCGAGGACGCCTGATGAGGTCTTCGGCGAGCGACTAGCTCCGCGCCTGGCTCAGCCGCCCTCTCACCCACCTGGGGCGCCACCAATTCGCCTCGCCGAGCAGGGCCACCGTGGCGGGTACCAGCAGGCCGCGCACGACGGTCACGTCGAGCACGATCGCAAGCCCCATCCCGAAGCCCAGCTCCTGAAATGGAACAAGCGGCGAGGCGGCGAACGAGAAGAAGACGACGCCCATCGTGATCCCGGCGAGCGTGATCGAGCGGGAGCTGCCGATCAGCGCACGCTTGAGCGCGTCGGTGTTGCTGTCACCTTCACGGTGGTGCTCGCGCAGACGCGACAGCAGGAACACCTCGTAGTCGGTCGAGAGTCCGAACACGGTGACGAACAGGAAGAGCGGGACGAAGTAACCGATGTCCCCGGTGGAGCGGAAGAAGAAGGTCATCACACCGAGCGCCGCCGTCACCGAGAGCAGCGTCGTGAGCGCCGCCTTCAACGCGATCACGGGCGCGGCGAAAACGAGCGTCAGGAAGAAGATCTCGGCGAGCAGCACCACCAGCACCACCCAAGGTGTACGCGAGTTGATGCGGTCGATCAGGTCGATCCCTTCCGCGGTCGGCCCCCCCACGACCGCTTCGTGACCGAACGCGCTCTGCAACGAGGAGCGCATCCGCTTGACCGTCGTGATCGCGGCCGCGCTGTCCGCGGCGGTACTCAGAGTGGCCGGCACCCGCAC
>DASRKZ010000048.1:0-16017 GCA_035648675.1 Solirubrobacteraceae bacterium | reverse complement strand
ACCCCAACCACACCCCCAGCACCCCGCTCATCCTCGCACCCCGCGACACGCTCCATAACAGTAACCATGCCCCAACATTCGCCACACCCCACCAACACACCTGCAACCACCCACCAAAGTACTACTAGATGTCCGGCAAATGGGCAGGACAACTGTCCCAGCAGCAACGCTCCCAGACCGCGATCGCCGCGGCGATGGACACGTCGCAGTCCTTCATCGCATCAGCGCGTCGCGGGAGAGGCGCCGCCTCTGCAGGTTGCGTCATGGACCTCCTGGGTGAGGTGACTCATCGTTTCGCTCAACGAATGGATCTGCTCAGTGAGGTCGGTGTTCTTCTGGAGCAGGTCGCCCTGCACCTGGGCGAGCTCGTCTCTGTGTTTTGCCGCAGCTTCCTCGTTGGCCTTGTCCGTCCTCGTTTGCGCCTTCTGGGCGATGATGACGAGCGCGCCGGTGTAGAAGGCGACACCGGAGAAGATCAGGTTGAGGAGTATCCAGGGCTCGGGATCGAACTGACCCCCGTGTTGCAGCGACCTCCACGTCGTTTCCGCGTAGTGGACAGCGCCGTTGGCGAATACCCAGCCGAGGATGATGAGCGACCCAATGACGACGAACTGCACGGTACCCATGCCGCTGGCTACCGTCTCCGCCATACGCTCCATGAAGCTGCTTCCTCCGGCGTAGGGGGAGGATCCATTCTTTGAGTCCTCGTAGTGCGTGTAGTGGCGCATAGGATCCGGCTGCTGGTGCTGAATGTCCGTCGTTGCCATGTGGCTTCCTCTCGGTAGGGCTGGTCGCTATGGATTACGGTTTTCGGCGCTCGATAACCGGCCGAGCATCAGTCGACGATGACGACGATCTCCTTGTGCTTACCGATGGCGCTCTGGACCTGGGGCTCGATCGACGCGACCTTGGGCGTGAGGCCGGGTATCAGTCGCGCGACTCGCAGTGCCTCGGCCCGGGCACCGGACGGGTAGAAGACATAGACACCGGAGCCCAGGTCCGCGGTGATGTCGCCGATCTCCCCGAGCTGAACGCGGGTCCTCAGCTTCTCGGCGAGCCCGCGGGCTGCGCCCGGCGTGCTGGTGGCATTGAGAACGGCGACAGGGACGGAGGGGTTGCTCGGCCGGGATGAGGCGAGCACTTCCGCGCGCAGGAGGTAGGCGAGGAGAGCGATGAGCACCGCCGCGATCGCAATGCCGCCACCAGCCCGTATCGCACGACGTCGGCCGTTCTCTGCGCGGTAGATGGTGGTTGCCGGTTCACCCGTCCCCGTGATGGCGACGTCCGCGGCGCTGAGCGGGCGCTGCCGGCGTTCGACGGCCGTGGCCCGTGTGGGCGCCTTGCTCGCGCGGGCAAATATTCCTCCGCGCCAGGGCCTGCGTATGGGCTTGCCGCTGGACGCTCGTTCAGGCCGCTGGACGCTCGCGCCGGCGGCGAGCAGCGTGCGCCGGCGGGCTTCGAGGCGGAGGGCCGTCGCGACCTGCTCGCGCAGCAGGATGAGCTCGCGCTGGCGAGAGCAGACGAGTACCGCGAGGAGCGCCAGGATACCGAGACTGACAAAACCCACGCCTGCCGCAAGGCTGGAGGAGAGCGCTGTGGCGGCGGGCTCTCGTGGGGGGAGGTTGAAGCCACGCTGCGTCGGCGGTCCGGGGGTGACGTGGGCGCCGCGAGGGCTGATGACGGGCACGGTCTGCTCGGCCATTGCCAGCATCTCGCGCGGTGCCACGTTATTGGTGAGGGTGTTCTCGATCCAATACTCGCCACCGTGTTCATGCCAGGCGATGGTCCTGATCTGTTCTCCGGTGTAGAACAGGCTGTAGCTGCGCGAGCCGATGTGGAGCATCTGGTTCGGGTTGCTGAGCAACGGTGGGTTGGTCCAGGTCGTTCCCTGGATGTCGTAGAACTGACCCAGCAGCCCCTGGTCGATAACGATCACGTAGCTCGGGTGGCTGTTTCCTTGCGCGTCGTGTATGTCATAGAGGCGCAGCATGTCCGGTTCGGCGCCCGCGAAGGCATTGCGCACACGCGGATACTCGAGCGGAAAGCGCAACTGCGGCGCCTCTGAGCGCGCCTGCATCAGCTCTCCGCCGGTGGTTGGCGTGAGAGAGAGCCCTGGGGCGTCATCGTGAGCGCGGCTCCGCCGGCGGGCGGAGCTGACTTCGTGGTCCAGCTTTTGTTTGGGGATTGCCGCGGTGCCGCCCAGGAAGGTCTGCGTCGTTTCTCTGAGCTGCTCGGGCGTGGCGGTGTCCACGCTCGGAAGCAGGGTGACATGGAACGGCACCTGGCGGACCGGCTTGCCCGTGGATTCGACGAGCAGCTCGAGCAGGTCCAGGACCTGGCTGCCGCCGTGCAGGTCGGTTTCCACGGCCTTGCCAAAGATCCGCTCGAACTCTTCGCGATCTTCGAAGAGTGCGGGGCCGTACTGCGCCTTGACTTCGAGCAGGAAGCGCTGGTCGCGAGCGTCGCGGATCAGCGAGGTGCTTTCGTGACGATTGGCTACGAATTCGAGCGCCTGCTTCCCGCACAGGCGCTGATAGCCGGGCTGAAGATTGATTTCGAAGTACTGTTCGCCGCCAGGTTCGTTGACGTGGTGATAGCGCTTGTCCACGGTCGTGTAGACGCAGCCCATTTCATTGACCGCGTGTCCGAACCGCTTGAAGTTCGTGACGAAGACGTGGTTGATGACGGGAATGCCGAGCACACTTTTGATCGTCTTGATCATGAGCTTGACGCCGCCGGAGGCGCCGCCCCCATCCTCAAAGCCGTACGTGTAGGCGGAGTTGATGCGGTTCGTGATCACTTCCCCGTTGGGTGCCGTGAACGTCACCTGCAGCTCACGGGGGATCGGGAGCATGGAGATCGTCGGCTTGCTGGGATCGATTCGGACGAGCAGCATCTCATTTGAGTGCGGCAGGACCGCGCCATCGGGGTTGCCCTTCGGCGGCGGACGTTCGTCGTTGCCGATCAGCAGCAGCGTCTCGGGCGCACCTTTGCTCGTAGGAGCAAGCACACTCGGCGCAACCTTGACGGGCCTGGTCTCACCGAGCGCCGCGACCACTTTGCCCACCTCGTTGAGAGCGACGACATACGTCGTCGCTCCCGCGAGCAAAACGATTCCGACCGCCGCGAGCGCGACGCGCCTGGCCATCCACCACGGGCGACGCGGTGGCTCAGGCGAAGCCGACAGTGCGGGCGTGGTCGTACTCATGCTCAAGCGCTACGTGCCCTGCCTGCGGCGGAGTTCGCCGCCTGCGACCGGAGGTTGCTGAGATCGTCCTTGGCTCATCGGGCGGCGGCCGGTGTGGGCGCGGCCAGCGCAGATGATCGTGCGTGCCGGCGTGCTTGTCGTCGGTCAGCCGGCGTATCTGCGTCTACCACTACCGACGTAGACCTCCGTCCGGGAGGTCAGTGGTTGCCTGCGAGCACCAGCCCACTCTGGTAGGCCAGCACGACGAGCTGCGCGCGGTCGCGAGCGCCGAGCTTGACCATCGCGCGGCTGACATGTGTCTTTGCTGTCGCCGGGCTGATCGTCAGGACCTCGGCGATCCCGTCATTGCTGAGGCCCCTGGCCACCAGAGCCATGATCTCGCGCTCACGATCAGTCAACGCATCAAGCTGCTCCGGGGGAGCTCGCGGATGTTCGGGGGCCGCGACAAACTCGCTGATCAGCCGCCGTGTAACACTCGGAGAGAGGAGCGCGTCCCCGTCAGCGATGACGCGCACGGCCTGCAGTAGCTCGGTCGGCTCGACATCCTTGAGCAGAAAGCCACTCGCGCCGGCGCGCAGAGCCTCAAAGACATATTCATCGCTCTCGAACGTCGTGAGAATCAGCACTCTCACTCCGGCGAGCTGCTCGTCTGCGGCGATCTGACGCGTGGCCTCCAGACCATCCATGACAGGCATGCGAATGTCGATCAGCACCAGGTCCGGGTGGGCGTGACGAGTGAGACTCAACGCCTCCTCTCCATTGGCCGCCTCGCCTACCACGGCGATGTCCGGCTCACCCTCGAAGAGCACGCGCAGCCCTGCGCGTACGAGCGGCTGGTCGTCAACGAGCAGCAGCCGGATCATGATCGGCTCGCGACCGGGAGACGGGCACACACGCGAAAGCCGCCGTCCAAGCGCGGCCCCGCCTCAACCTCGCCGCCGAGCGCGTGGGCACGCTCGCGCATCCCGAGGATCCCATGCCCGGGAGAAGCACCATCTCCGTTCATGCCGGTCGGCATGCCCGTCGTGCCGCGGCCATCGTCATCGACGCTGATCGTCATCCCCGCCTCGTCGTAGGAGATCTCGACCCGTGCGTTCGTACCCCTCGAGTGGCGCAGAACATTCGTCAGCGACTCCTGAACGATGCGATAGGCAGCGAGATCAACCGTGCCAGAAACCGACCGGCGGCGTCCAGAGATCGTCAGTTGCGTCGGCACTCCTGCTCGGCACGTTGCATGGATCAGGCGATCGAGCTGGCTCAACCCGGGTGTCGGCTCTCGCGGCTCGCTCTCGCCGACGTCTCGCAGGACGCCGAGGATCCCGCGCAGCTCGCGCAGCGCCTCCTTGCTGGTCGCCTTAATTGTCCGTAGCGCTTCGGCGCCGTGCTCGGGGCGCTCATGCAGCACATGAGCTGCGACGCCGGCCTGCAGGTTGATCGTCGCGATGCTGTGCGCGAGTACGTCGTGCAGCTCGCGCGCAATCCGCAGACGCTCGGCGTCCACCCGGCGGCGCGCCTCCTCCTCGCGCGTGCGCTCGGCCTGCGCAGCGCGAGCTTCGATCTCGGCGATGTACGCCTTACGGCCGCTGATCGACCAGCCCAGGAACAGGGCCGCCAGCACCAGCGCCGGCTCGACCGCCGTCCTCGCATCCGACCAGCCCCGGTACTGGAACAGGCCGCGCGTCAGAGCAAGAGCAAGCCCGGCGATCACCGTCAGCAACACGGCGCGGCGCCGCTGCTCGACCTGCGCCAGCGCAAACACCGCGATCACGACCGGCAATGAGATAGCGCCCGTCGGAGAGGCGACCGCGATCACGACCAGCGCGATCGTCAGGGTAGCCGCGAAAACCGCCAACGGCAAGCGGCGCCTGCCCGCCACCATCAACCCCGCCAGAAAAGTCAGCAGATAGCCGACCCAGGCAGCGCGCTGCAGGCCGTGCGCCTCGAACATGCGGACGACAACGAGCAGCATCCCCAACGCCACGGCCAGCAGCGCCTCGACCTGCCACGCCGCAAGCCGGGACGCCCACGACACGTATCGCCGATTGCTCATGATTGAAAGGTAGGCGAGAACGAACGGGACGCCATCGCACCTGCGAGGTATCCGCGCATACCTCAGGCGACGTACGCCGACCGACGAGGCGCCGCAGTCCTGCCGTGCCGAGCGCCCCTCGTCGGCAAGAAACGTTGCAAACCTCCCCATGCGACACATCTTGCGGTTCGACGTGATACGTTGCCCCGCGTTCGTGCCGAGTCCTTGATCCCACGGGGTCGAGGAGCGGGGGACCCAAAGCAGCCGAAGCAGGCCGCGGGGGCGAATCGCCATAACCATTGTGGCGTAGCGCAAGTGCGCGAGCCCGACAGCTAACCCCGTAGGCGCCATGAAATACCGAAAGGACGCCTACGTATGCCGGGATTCCCGCGTGATCTTGCTGTTCTCGACCCCTGGGAGCTTTCGTTGGTTCGCTCGCGTGAGCGCCGCCAGCGCGCCGGCCGATCTCCGATCGGCCGTGGGCGCACCGCCACCAAGAACGCCTCCCCTCTGTCGTTGGCGACAATCCTGGACGCACGCAATCTCAAGGCGGGTCGCGACCTTGCCGAGGAGCAACCGTGGGATCTGTCGCTGGGCCGCTCCCGGGCACGTAGGCGCGCCGGCGAGCTGCGATTCGTGCCGGCGAGCTCACGCGCCAAGCGCATCTCGCTGGGCGCGCTCGTGGCGCTCACAGTCGGTCCTACCGCCAGCATGGCCGAGGGAACCTCGACGGCAACTCCCACACCTGAGCCGGCGACGACGACCGAACACAGCATCGTGCTGAGCAATGGCACCACAGGCCGTCAGGTCGAACTGCTCCAGCGTGCGCTGGGAATCCCCGTGGACGGCATATTTGGACCGGAAACCGAAACCGCGGTACGCCAGTTCCAGACCAGCAGAGGGCTGACCGTCGACGGTCTCGTGGGACCGGCGACGAGTGCCGCGCTGCGCGGGGGCGCCCCTGCGACGGCGTCCGCGGCGTCCACAGGGAGTGGACACGACAGCTTCGCAACCGATGTGCAGAACAGTGGCTCCAGCAGCACCGAAGAAGGTTCGGCACGGACCGCCCTCGGCGGCGACGCCGTGGCGCGGCTGCAGAACGCGCTGCACCTCCCGGTTGACGGCAATCTCGGCCCTGAAACCGAGGCCGCGATCCGCCGGCTACAGGCCCGCCACGGGCTGACCGTCGACGGCATCGCCGGGCCCGCGACATGGAGCGTGGTGGGCATCCACGACGCGGAAACGCTCACCCCTCCCCCCTCGGCTATCACCAAGCCGGCTCCGCGGCACACCACCGATGTGGCTGACACCGCGGGCAACGCGCCTAGCGGTGAAGAAGCACCGACCGGCGGCGATGCGGTGACGCGGTTGCAGAGCGCGCTGCACATGCAGCCCGACGGCAACTTCGGCCCTGAGACGGAGGCGGCGATCCGCCGGCTACAGGCCCGCCACGGGCTGACGGTCGACGGCGTCGTCGGCCCGGCGACATGGAGCATTCTGGGGATACACAGCGAGAGCACGCTCAACCCGCCCGCCGACGCCATGCAGGCGCCCAGCTCGAGCCAATCCAGCGACTCGTCCACCAACACCGCAAGCGGCGGCGAAGGCGAATCCTCAGGCGTCGTGGCCCGCGTGATCGCGGCCGGCGATGAAATCGCGACCAGGCCCTACGTCTTCGGCGGTGGGCACGGCTCGTTCCAGTCCGAGGGGTATGACTGCTCGGGCTCGGTCTCCTACGCGCTCCACGGCGGCGGCCTGCTGAGCTCTCCCGAGGACTCGAGCGGGCTTGAGTCCTACGGTGACCCCGGCCCGGGCAAGTACATCACGATCTATGCGGACGCCGAACACGCCTTCATGGTGATCGACGGCAAACGCTTCGACACCGTCGCTCAGCAGGAGACGGGGACGCGGTGGTCGAGCTCGATGACCTCGACCGCGGGCTTCGTCGCGCGCCACCCGGCCGGACTTTGAGGCCACAGTGCCCGGTAGACCGCCGGGCCCTGTAGGCGCATAGACCTTCCGCCGAGCGTCCCAAAGACGGCCCGAACCACCCCGAGCGAGCGTCCCGTCACAAGCTCGGCCTAGCTTGCTTGTCCCGTTCAGAAAACGGCGACAGGAGAAAGCAGATGCTTGCACGGGCGCATACCTTCACGATTGAGGGACTGGAGACACGGCACGTGACCGTCGAGGTGGACATCCGTCCGGGGCTGCCCGCGTTCACGATCGTCGGACTGGCGGACGCGGCCGTGCGGGAGGCCCGTGAGCGGGTGCAGGCGGCGATTCTCAATTCGGGATACGAGTTCCCAGGCCGGCGGATAACCGCGAACCTCGCCCCCGGTGACGTGCCGAAGATCGGGCCGGGCCTCGACTTGGCGCTCGCCTGCGCGGTGCTCGCCGCCAGCATGCAGCTTCCGCGCGAGCCGTTGGAGAGCCATGTGCTGTTCGGGGAGCTCGCGCTCGACGGCACTGTCAGGGCGTCTCAGCAGGGCACGCTGGCCGTTGCCCAGGCGACCCTCCAGGCTGGACTGCAAACGCTGGTGCTCGCGCCCGAGCGGGCGCGCGAGGCGGGACTGATCGAAGGCTTGGAGGTGGCCGCGGTCGAGTGTCTGGGCAGTGCCGTGCGGGTCCTCGGTGGCGGTCCCGCCGACCCGCTGCCCAAGGCGCCCAAAGCGAATACGACTGCCACCGACATCCTGGGCCCCGACCTGAGCGACGTGCGTGGCCAGCACCATGCCGTCAGAGCGCTGATCGTGGCGGCTGCGGGCGCCCACAACAATCTGCTGAGCGGGCCTCCTGGGACGGGCAAGACGATGCTCGCCCAGCGGATTCCGTCGATCTTACCGTCGCTGAGTCGCCCGGAGGCGATCGAGGTGACCCGGATCCACAGCATCGCGGGCGATCTGGAGGGCGATCTGGTCAGCAGCCGGCCGTTCCGGGCACCCCACCACTCAATCACGGCCGCGGGCCTGATCGGCGGCGCGCGGCGTGGATGGGTCGGCGAGGTCGTGCTGGCGCATAACGGGGTGTTGTTCCTCGATGAGCTCTCGGAGTTCGCGCGTCCCGCGCTCGAGGCGCTGCGCCAGCCGCTGGAGGACGGGCGGGTGGCGATCGTCAGGGCGAGACATTCCGCCGTATACCCGGCGCGGTTCATGTTGATGGCAGCCACCAACCCATGCCCGTGTGGCTATGCGGGGGCATCGGGAAAATGCAGGTGCAACGAAGCGGATCTCGCACGGCACCGCCGCCGACTTAGCGGCCCGCTGCTCGACCGCATCGACCTCCTCGTAAAACTGGAGAGCGAGGGAGCACTCAGCGCCGACGCGGCACCGCTGACCAGCTCGCGGAAGGCGCGCGAGCAGGTGATGATGGCGCGCGAGCGTCAAGCGAGGCGACTGGGAGACGAAGGGGTAACGGTGAACGCGCACATGGACGCGCGCATGCTCCAGCGGCACGTGCGGCTCGAACGGCGGGCCGAGGAGCTGTTGCGCAAGAGCCAGGAGCAGGGCCTGCTGAGCGCCCGCGGACAGCACCGGGTGCTGCGCGTGGCGCGCACGATCGCCGACCTCAACGGTCGCGAGCGAGTCCGGGCGCGAGACGTCGGCTCGGCGCTGGCGCTGCGCTCCGAAGCTCAGCATGCCGGCAGCCGCGCGGCATGACTGGCGCGTGCGGAGCCTGCCTGCGTCGCAGCTGGCTGCTGGCCGCGCTGAGCGCCGGGTTGGCATACCAGGCGCGCGATCGAGAACGGCTGCTCGAGTTGCTGGCGCTCGGTGACGAGGATCTGGTGCAGGCGATCGGAGGAAGGCGCCGGAGTGAGTTGCAAGAGCGATACGCGCGCTTCACCCCCGAGGAGGTCCGCTTGACGGCGGACGTGGAGACGATTTGCCGGCATCACCGCGGCTATCCGCGTGCGCTCACGCAGATGAGCGACGGCGCGCCGCGGATGCTCTATGTATCGGGCACAGCACAGCGACTGGCAGCGCAGGGGTCCGAGCCAGCCGTTGCGATCGTGGGCAGCCGCAGGGCGACTGACTACGGCATGGAGATGGCGCGGAGCCTCGCCCGGGGACTGGCCGCGAGCGGCGTGACCGTGGCGGGTGGGCTGTCGGATGGGATCGCGGTCGCCGCGCTGGCAGGGGCGCTGGAAGCAGGTGGCAGGACACTGACGGTGATGGATGCTGGACTGGACGTGGCGTGCCCGGCACGCAGACGCACGCTTTTCCAGCGCGCGCGGATGACGGGTTGCGCCGTCGCGGAGCTCCCTTGCGGTGCTCGCTCCAGGAACTGGTGCTACACGGCGCGCGAGCGGATCGTGACCGGACTGGCTGAGCTGACGATCGTCGTGGAGGCCGACGAGAGCCCAGGCGAGCTGCTGGGTGCACATGTCGCACAGGCACTGGGGCGAACCGTCGCGGCGGTTCCCGGACGTGTGACCTCGCCTGTGTCGCGGGGAACACACGCGCTACTTATGGAAGGAGCCGCGCTGGTGAGAGGGCCGGAAGATGCGCTGGATCTGCTTTACAGGGGAAACCCGCCACGAAGCGTGGACGCTGCTGGAACACCGAAGAGATCGAGCACCAAGCGCCAGTCACAGCAACTGGAACCAAGACTGCAGATGACGCTGGAGCAGGTGGGCGCAGGCCGGGACACGCCCGCGAAGCTGACGGCCGGGAGCGCGGACGCGGGAGAGGTGCTGCTCGCGTTGAGCGAGCTGGAGGCGATGGGACTGCTGACGCGAGGAGACGGCGGCCGGTACGTGCCAAGAGAGAGCCTCGCGGGTCGTGCGCCCCTATAATCGGCGCTCGCGCGGATATAGCTCAGTTGGCTAGAGCGTCTGCTTGCCATGCAGAAGGGATATCCACCTTCTTGCCTGCAAATCGACACTTTTTGAGAACTTTCTCCCAGAACTTTCTCCCAAGAGTGTCTCGGTAGATGGGGCTGGGGCTCTGACCGCGGCCTCCGAGGTGCCGAGGGGCGATGTTGAGCAGGAGGACGCAGCCGGCGGCCACCCGGGCGGCGTGCTGGGCTCAGGCTGCTGCTAGTGCGTCGGCGAGTGCGTCCGGGCTGACGGCGATGTGCTCGGGGATCGTGATGTTGATGGCGTGGTCGCGTTGCAGCAGCCACTTGGCGTTGATGATCGTCAGTCCGATGACCTCGCCACGGTCGTTGAAGCGCAGGACGTGTCCCTCGGGTGTGGCCTCGCTGTCGGCGGCGGCGTGGCGCTCGCCGGCGTGCAGGTAGAGGACGTCGCCGCGATCGTCGTAGGTGGCGTGGTCGAAGGTCAGGCTGCCGATGGTCACGGTCATTGTGTCGTCCATCCCGGAGGGTCTTTGCGGTTGCCGTAGGCGGTCACGATCCGTGCTGGAGTCTCGTTGCAGTCTACGACCGCGAACAGCCAGCGGGCGTTCGTCGCGGTTGGCGGTCTCCGCCGTTTCGTCACTCACACCGAAGGTCGTGATACTGAAGCCAACCGCTCACAGGCTCCGATCGAGCCGCGACAGGCGCACCCCTGAGTGCCCATGCCACATCGGCCGCACCAGCGGCGTTTGGGCTGAGCGCCGGGATCGCCTCGCTGCGCGGGAGATGTTCGACGCTGGCGAGCGACGACCTCGCGTCAACTTGCGTCCTCGATCGCGGGTAGTACGGCCTGGTAGAGGATGTAGTCGCCGTCGAGCTGGGTGACGCGGATGAACCCGGCGCGGGTGATGAGCCGCACCGACTTCGTGTTCTGCTCGGCGGCCATCGCGAGTATCCGCTGATAACCCTCGCGAGCGGCGAAACGAAGGGTGTCTTCAAGCACCGCGACGCACAGCGGACGTGCCGGCCGCTCGCGCAGCCAGGCACCCTGGACATCCTCGCTGACGGCGAGCACAACGAGGTCGGCCGTCCGCGAGTCGTGCGCCTGCTGGACGATGGAGAGCGCGATCAACCTGTCTTCTTTCGCGTCCTCGAACAGCAAGACCTTCGTCCTGTGAATGGCAGCCGCCGGCGTGCCGAGCACCGACGGGACTCGGCGGATCACCTTGGCCGCGTCCTGCACATACCACGGGCGATGTCCACAGCGAAAAGATTTGATCGCGTCGGCGTCGTCTGCTCCGGCGATGCGAACCGTGGGCGGTGCGAGCAGCCTGCGAGCCACCGCGACTAACGCCAGGCCAGGCTTGGCCCGATCAGCGCGAGCGGGCGAGCATCCCCGGCGCGATCGAGCAGCTCATCCAGGCCAGCCGGCAGCCGTGGACGAAGATCGGCGAACGGGTCAGCACGCAGCTCCACGGCCGGCACGTCCGACCACGCCGGCTCGACGACCGTCCACAGCGCGCCCTCTCCAAGCGACTCCACCCGTACGCTCAAAGGGCTACCGAGAGCGACTCCAGAGGGTGGGAGCATGAAGACAGGGAGGGTGTAGCGCTCATCAGGAGAGAGGACTTCCGCCGTCTCACCGTCGATCCGCACGACCGTTCCCACGATCGTGCTCACACCGATGCCGGCCAGCGCCTTCCCGAGCCCGCGCCGAGCTTTGGCGACATTGCGCGCGAGCGCATCGGCCGGCCGGCGATCGCCGCGCACGACACGACCGTAAATACCGTCCAGGTCGAGCTCGCCGACATCATCCGGGGTTTCGCGCTTGGCCACCTCGGCCAGACGCAGCGCCGGCCCGCTCGCCTCGAGCTTCGCGGCACGCGCAGCCAGCCGAAGAGCGAGATCGGGGCGCTGCTTACGATAGGCCGTCGCAGCATCACGATTCAGAGCGCAGAACGCCGTCACAGTGCCGTTGACATGACCCCCACGGCGCGGCTTCACCTCGATACCGCCAGTGATGAAACCACCCTGCTTGAGACGACGAAAAGCACTATCCCCCGCCCGACCCGCCGGGTCGAGCGCAAGCAGGACCTCATCCCTGGAAAGCAATGGACGCTCGGTCAACATGACCACAGCATAACACCCTGACGCGTCATTTCAACGACTCAGCGGTCAGGGACTCAGGCCGACCCTCCCCCGCATTGGGCTGGAGGTTGGCTGCGCTGGCGCTCCAGCGGTCGCTCCAAAGTCGTTGGCCGCTTCGGGGCCTTCGGTCATAGGGGGGACAAGAGAAGAGGTAGGCGTCAATTCGTTGGGGGGCGCCACGCCTTGTGTCCCGACAAACCAATGGAGCCACTGATGTCACGACTGAACAGCACTTCCGCCGAAGCCGAGCCCCTTGGGGGCAAGCCGGGTGCGCGTGCCAGGCGAACCGGATCTGGCGTCCAGAGCGAGAACGCCGCTGTGTCGTTGGATGAGCCGCTGCTTGACTGCGTAGCGGCGGCGGCGCTGTTGAACGTGCGGGTCTCGTGGGTTCGTGATGCCGCGCGGCTTGGGCATTTGCCGTGTCTGCGCGTGGGGCGTCATCTGCGATTCACGCGGGTGATGCTCGAAGACTGGTTGGCCGAGCAGGTCGCCGTTTCATCGACGCCTGCCCGTGCGTATCCCAGGCCCGTCAACGGTTCGGGCGGCAGATCGAGCCGCAGCAGGTTCAGACGGAGCACCCAGGCGGCGCTCCTGGCGAGCCTGGCGGAGAACCCAAGGACCAAGGAGGTTGACGATGAGCGATAGCGATCCCCGCAGGCAGCTGCGGACAGGGGGCGATCGGGGTCGGATGGATCGTCCGCCGGGCTGGGCGGACTCGTTGTTCGCCGGGCGTTCACGCGCGGATAGGGAGGCCGATCAGGACGCGATGCTGCGCGTGCTGCTCGTGATCGGCGGGGTCGTGGTCCTGCTGCTCGTGGGACTGCACGCGCTGTTCGCGACGGTCGGCCTGCAGCTCGGATGGTGGTCGGCGCCGGCGTTCGCGCCGCTGCTGCTCTGGCTGTTCGCCTGCGCAGCGTGCAACCGTGTTCTGCGCCCCGTTGAGCTTGACGATCTGCGCTGGCGCCATCGTCTTGCAGGCGCGGGGATGTGGGCCGTGACGTTGTGGGTGGCCTGGCCGTTGTGGGCCGGGCCGACAGCAGAGGCATGGAAGGCGGCGCACGGCGGCCTTGGTCCTCTCGGGCCGCACTACCCGCTCGGCGCCGTTCTTGGCGCCTCGCCTGTCGCGATGGGAGTGGTCGCATTCATATTGCTCGCGTTGGGCATGGTCCTCGCGCCGCGCATCCGCCCACGCGAGCCCAAGCACACACCGCCGCCCGGTGATCCTGAGCCGCTGCGTTCACCGCTTGCCACCCCGCGCCGACCGGACAATCCCCACTGGCCCCCCAACCACCCGCGCTGGCCATGATCGCGCTGCTGCTCACGCTCGTGAGCTTCGCCGGGTGTACGGCTGGCGGCCTTTGGGCGACTCGTGCGTTCGGCGCCGCCCAAAGGGCGAGTGAGGCTAGTGTTCCCGCGCCGCCCGCCGAGCCTGACGACCCGTGGATTGCCCGCAGCGGCGCATCCATCGCCGGGACGCACGTATGGGCCGGGCAGACCGCCGCTGGTGTGCTGCGGACCCCGGCGGATTGCGCGGCGATCGTCGTGGGGCCGCCGAAGGCGGGCAAGACGAGGAAGGTGATCGCGCCGACGCTTGCGTGCTGGGATGGACCCGCGCTTGTCACCTCGACCAAGGGCGACATTCTCCAGACCGCCGCGCACCGCGCGCGGCGGGGTCCGGTCGCGGTGTATGACCCGACGGGTTCCCTCGGGCACCCGGAGGTGAGCGTCGGCTTCTCACCGCTGTCGCGGTGCGGTACATGGGATGGCGCGGTTGAGGTTGCGGCTGCGCTGCTGTCCCCCGCCTCCGCCGATGAGAGTGTCCGTCACGGCGAGCACTTCGCCATCGCCGCACGCGCACTCCTGGCTCCCCTGTTCCATGCGGCGGCTCTTTCCGGCGGCGGTGTTGACCGCGCCCGCGGATGGCTGGGGCGCTCGGAGTTCTCCCAACCCGCGGAGATCCTGCGCAAAGCAGATGCGCAGATCGCGTTGGAGGAGCTTTCCGGGGTCGCCGCGCAGGCCGTCGGGGACTATCGGACCTCGGTGCTCGGCACCGCGCAGGTCGCGCTCGCGTGGGCCTCCCGCGCCGCGGTCAGAGCCTCCACCGACCCGGCCGTGACACCGCAGATCGACCTCGGGGAGCTGATCGCCCAGCAGGGCACGCTGTACGTGGTCTCTCCTTCGCGTATTCAGCAGGAGCTCGCGCCGCTGATCGCCGCGCTGCTGGACGGGCTCTGTGCGCACGCGATCGACCTGGCGATCACCTCCCCCGCCGGGCGCCTTGAGCATCCGTTGCTGCTCGCGCTGGATGAGGTGGCGAACATCGCGCCGATCCGCTCACTCCCCCGCTTGCTGAGCGAGGGCATCCAACAGGGCATCGTGCCCGTGCTCGGGGTTCAGGACATGAGCCAGGCCCGCGCACGGTGGGGCGAGCACGAGACCGCGACGATGTGGTCCACCCCGGCGCTGCGGCTCGTGCTCGCCGGGGTCGCTGATCCCTACACGGCGCAGCTCGTCTCCGATGCCTGTGGCGAGCAGCTCGTCTGGCGCCCACAGATCAGCGAGAACACCTCGACCTCTCACCAGATCGAGCGCAACGGCAAGACCTACACAGGCGGGGACAGTCACTCCTATGCCCAGCAGCGCGAGCGAGCGGTGCAGCCCGCGGACCTCAGAGCGATGCCGGCAGGACGAGCACTCGCGCTACCACAAGGCCGCGAGCCGATCAGCGTCGACCTGTTCCCCGGCGCACCCGGCCTGACCGACTGTGACTGGCAGGCGCTCTGCCGCACCGGCCGCGAGCGGCTATGCGACCCACTCTGACGGCGGCGGGCCACCGGTGAAGCGCGCGGCGGTCGGGTCGCCTGCCTGGGTGAGCTGGCGCTCGAGCAGCTCCAGACGGTCATGGAACAGCAGCTCCGCGCGCGGGTCGGGGTTCTCGCCCGCGTCGAGCTGGGAGCGCCATGCGCTCAGGGCGCCCAGGACCTCTATGAGCGCGCGGTCTGTCCACCAGTCGGCGACGAGCTTTGAGAAGACGCGGGGGTAGCGCTCCGCCAGCGCGGACACGGCCGCCCACAACTCGCGCCGCCAACGCTCCTGCTCGCCGGGCGGCTGGAGCCACCCCGGCGACCCCGCGCCCTCAGCTGGTTTGGGCGTGGTGGCGGGCGCGGTCTGCTCGCCGGCGGCCTGCGCCTGGGTGCTGAGCAGCCCGTCGCGGACGAATCGCGCTGCCGTCCTGGCTGCCGGCTCCCCGGCGGCCTGCGCGCGCCGGCTCAGCTCTGCGAGGGCGTGCTCGTCCAGTGTGATCGCCACGCGACTCACAGCGCCATCCCCGTGTCCGGCTGGATGCCGGTGTCAGGTGCAAGCTGGCGCGCGGTGGAGCGCTGGAGCTCCTCGCCCACATCCGTGCCGCCCGTGACCGCGCGGAACGCGACCGAGGGTAGCCGTGCCCGCGAAGCCCGCATCAGCTCCGCGAGCCTTCCAACTCGCTCGGCGTCCACACCCTCGGTCCCGAGGTCCTCCCTGGCGACGTGCCAGTCGGTCCCCTCGCGCGCGCGGGATGCCTGTACATAGGCGCCCTCTTGACTCGTCTGCCAGCCGCCCGTTACGACGACCGCGCGATCTACGGTCGCGCCCTGCTGACGGTAGAGATGCTGAGCGTAGGAGAGGCGCAAGCTCGACAGGTCCTCACCACTGACCGTCACCTCGCGGGCGCCGTCGGTTAACACCTTCACCCGCTGCTCCTCGGGGTCCACGCTGAGGATCTCTCCGCGTGTTCCGTTCTCCACACGGCGCTCACCCTCGGTACGGTGCTGCGCCACGAACGCAACACGGTCACACT
>DASRKZ010000047.1:0-3402 GCA_035648675.1 Solirubrobacteraceae bacterium | reverse complement strand
ATGCGGGTGGGGTCATGGCCGGAACAGTCTAGGTTGGGTGCTCGACCGCCCACCGCTGGAGATCGGCCGGCGCAGCCTCGGCGGGATAGGCTGCCACCACGAGATGGTCCTGTTCCTGCATAACCGCTACCGCACCACCGGCGGCGAGGAGCGTGTGGTCGAGGACCTGCTGGGCTTGGTGCGCGAGCAGCTGGGCGAGCAGGCGGAGTTGCTGGGCCGGGACTCGGCGAGCCTGAGCCGGGGCCGCGCGGCGGCCGGCCTGCTGTGCGGGGGCCTTGCGCCCGAGGATGTGGCCCGCGCGGTGTCGCGGACCGGCGCGCGTGTGGTCCACGCCCACAACCTCAATCCGACGCTCGGCTGGCGCTCGCTGGCGGCCGCGCGCGCGGCCGGAGCCCGGGTCGTGCTGCACCTGCACCAGTACCGGATGGTGTGCGCGATCGGCGTGTGCTTCACCCGCGGGGCGGAGTGCACGCGCTGTCATGGCCGCAACACGTCGCCGGGCGTGCGCCTGAACTGCCGCGGAAGCCTGCACGAGGCGGCTGCCTACGGCGCGTCGCTGGCGCTGTGGCAGCGCCGCCTGGCCGAACAGGCCGACGCGGTGATCGTGCCGAGCGCGTTCGCGCGTGAGCGGCTGCGTGAGCTCGGTGCGCCGCTGCCCTGGGAGCGCGTGCACGTGCTGGCCCCGCCGGTCTCCACGGTGGCGGCCGAGTCGCGCGCGGACTCGGGCGAGTATGCGCTGGTGGTGTCGCGTCTGGCGGTCGAGAAGGGGGTCGACGTCGCGATCGACGCGTGCCGGACCGCGGGGGTGGCGTTGGTGATCGCCGGCGAGGGGCCCGAGCTGGGGGCGCTGCGCGCTCAGGCGGGACTGACGGGACGGGACGAGCACGCGAACGAGGGAGGGCGGTCTGGCGAAGTCGTGCCCGGTGACGTGCGCTTCGCCGGTCACGTCGACGACGCCGAGCTGGCCGCGCTGCGCGCCGGGGCGTCGATCGCTTTGGTGCCCTCACGCTCGGCCGAGACCTTCGGGCTGGCTGCGGCCGAGGCGATGGCCGCGGGCCTGCCGGTGGCCGCGAGCCGTGTGGGGGCGCTCCCCGAGCTGCTCGGCGAGCAGTCGCTCGTTCCACCGGGCGACGCGGGCGCGCTGGCGTCGGCGATCGCCCGACTGGCCGGCGACCGGGCCGCGGGCACACTGGGATTGGAGCGAGTTCGCGCTCTGTGCGCACCGGACAGGGTGGCGGCGTCGCTGGCCTCGATCTACGACGCGACGACGTAAGCTCCGGCCGTGTCCCCAGCGTCGACTCAGGCCCGACGGGCCCTCGTGACGGGCATCACCGGCCAGGACGGGTCGTTCCTCGCGGAGCTGCTGCTGGAGCAGGACTACGCCGTCGCGGGCCTGATACGCGGCGCGCCCGACAGGTTGCTCGGCTCCTCCGAGCACCTGCGTGAGCAACTCTCCCTCGTGCGTGGCGACCTGCTCGATCCGGGCTCCCTGCGGGTGGCGATCGAGGAGAGCCGTCCCACCGAGATCTACCATCTTGGAGCCCCGTCGTTCCTCCCCGCCTCGTGGGAGCACCCGGCCCAGACCCTGAGCGCGATCGCCTGCTCGACCGCCACCCTGCTCGAGGCCGTGCGCGAGACCGGCTCGGACACACGGGTGTTCGTGGCGTCCTCCGGCGCGATCTTCGGCGACGTGGAGGAGAGCCCGCAACGCGAGGACACGCCATGTCTTCCCACCACGCCCTACGGCGTCGCCAAGCTCGCCGCCCACCGACTGGTGGGAGTCATGCGCAAGCACGATGGGCTCTATGCGTGCTCGGGGATCATCTTCAACCACGAGTCGGAGCGCCGCCCCGAGCAGTTCGTGACGCGCAGGATCACGCGCGGGGCGGCGGCGATCGCTCTCGGGCTGCGCGAGGATCTGACGCTCGGCGATCTGCGCGCGGTGCGTGACTGGTCGTTCGCGGGCGACATCGTGCGCGGCGCCTGGCTGATGCTCCAGCAGGAGTATCCGGACGACTACGTCCTGGCGAGCGGGGTGCCGCGCACGGTCGCGGAGCTCGCACAGGCGGCGTTCGCCTGCGTCGATCTGGAGGCCGAGCGCTACCTCCGCGTCGATCCCGCGCTGGTGCGTCCCCCAGAGGGCACGCCGAGCGTCGGCGACGCGAGCAAGGCGCGCGAGCGTCTGGGGTGGGAGCCGCGGGTTTCCTTCTCGGAGCTGGTCGAGCGCATGGTACGCGCCGACCTGCGCTCGCTGGAAGCGCAGGCGGGTAAGCCATAGACTGCCCGGCCTGATGACGACTGTTGGTGTGATCGGCTTGGGTTATGTGGGGTTGCCGCTTGCGGTGGCGTTCGCCGGCGAGGGTTGTGATGTGGTCGCGGTCGATCTGGATGAGCGGAAGGTCGCGGCGGTCGAGGCGGGGGAGTCGTATATCGAGGATGTCTCCTCTGAGGTGTTGCGGGAGGTCTCGGGGCGGATTCATGCGACGACGCGGTATGCGGAGCTTGCCAAGGCCGATGCGGTGCTGATCTGTGTGCCGACGCCTTTGACGCGTAACCGTGAGCCCGATCTCGGTCCGCTGGTCGAGTCGACGGGTGCGTTGGCGGAGGTCTTACAGGCTGGGCAGCTCGTGGTGTTGGAGTCCACGACCTATCCCGGGACGACGCGGGAGCGCGTCGCGCCGCTGCTGGAAGAGTCGGGGCTCGTCGCGGGACGGGATTTCTATCTGGCGTTCAGCCCGGAGCGTGTCGACCCGGGGCGTACGGATTTCACGTTACGTAACACCCCGAAGGTGCTCGGTGGCCTGACGGCGGCGTGCGCGGATAAGGCAGAGGAGATCTACGGGCTGGTGTGTGACCGGCTGGTACGGGTCTCGAGCCCGGAGGCCGCGGAGCTGTGCAAGCTGCTGGAGAACATCTTCCGCTCGGTGAATATCGCGCTCGTGAACGAGCTGGCGATGTTGACGGACAGGATGGGGATCGATATCTGGGAGGTCGTCGACGCGGCCGCTACGAAGCCGTATGGGTTCATGCGCTTCGAGCCCGGGCCCGGGATGGGCGGGCACTGTCTACCGGTAGACCCGTTCTACCTGTCGTGGCGTGCACGGGAGTTCGATATGACGACGGAGTTCATCGAGCTCGCGGGGAAGGTCAACCAGCAGATGCCCTACCACTGCGTAGCGAAGGCCGAGCGCGCCCTCAACGACGCGGGCTTGCCGGTCAAGGGCGCACGTATCGCGGTACTCGGCGTCTCCTACAAGCCCGGCGTCGGCGACGTACGCGAGTCCCCCGCACTGAAGATCCTCACGCTGCTCCAGGCCCTCGGCGCGGACATCCGCTACCACGACCCACACGTCCCCTCCCTCCCCGAGTTCGGCCTCCACAGCCGGCCACTCGAGCAGACCC
>DASRKZ010000046.1:0-5000 GCA_035648675.1 Solirubrobacteraceae bacterium | reverse complement strand
GGCTCGGCGAAGGCTTGGTCGGACAGGCGGCGCTCGGTGAGGAGATCACGGTCGTCAAGGACCTGCCGGCGGACTACCTGCGGGTTCGCTCGGGGCTCGGTGAGGCGACGCCCAAGGTGATTGTGCTGGTACCGTTGCGGGAGATGGGACAGGCGCGCGGGGTGCTGGAGCTGGCGTTTTTCTCGCCTTGGTCCGCGCGCGCCGCGGAGGCGGTCTCGCTGGTGCGCGAGAACCTGGTGATCGCGCTGGAGGTCGCGCTGGCGCGGGTGGCGACGCGCCGGCTGCTCGCGGAGACCCAGCGCCAGGCGGCGCGCCTCCACCAGCAGGATGAGGAGCTGCGCGCCACCAACGAAGAGCTGGAGACGCAACAGGAGGAGCTGCGCCAGACCAACAACGAGCTGACCGAGCAGGCGACCGAGCTCGAGGCGCAGCGCGCCGCGCTCGAACGGAACAATCGGGAGCTCGACGACGCCCGCCACGGCCTCGAACAGAAGGCCGCCGAGCTGTCGACCGTCAGCGCGTACAAGTCGCAGTTCCTGGCCAACATGTCGCACGAGCTGCGGACGCCGCTCAACAGCATGCTGCTTCTCTCGAACCTGCTCGGCGAAAACGACGACCGCAACTTGACCGAGAAGCAGGTCGAGTTCGCCAAGACCATCCACACCGCGGGCAAGGACCTGTTGGTCCTCATCAATCAGGTGCTCGATCTGGCCAAGATCGAAGCCGGCAAGCGGGAGGTCAACCTGGCGCCCGTTCCGGTGCGCCAGCTGGGCGAGCATGCGCGGCTGTTGTTCAAGCCGCAGGCCCACGACAAGGGCCTTCGGCTGGTGGTCGAGGTGGCCTCCGACGTGCCGGAGAGCCTCCAGACCGACGGACAGCGGATCGAACAGATCCTGCGCAACTTGCTGGGCAACGCGATCAAATTCACGTCGCGCGGCGAGGTCGCGCTGCGGGTGACCCGCGCGCCCGCCGACGCGCGCTTCCGGCGGCTCGATCTGCGGCGGGAGACCGCCCTGCTGTTCGCGGTCTCGGACACCGGTCTCGGCATCGCGCCCGCGGATCAGGAGCGGATCTTCGTTCCGTTCGAGCAGGTCGACGGCGCCATCGATCGCAAGTACGGCGGGACCGGGCTCGGCCTCAGCATCTCGCGCGAGCTGGCGAGCCTCCTCGGCGGCGAGCTCCAGGTCGAGAGCACGCTCGGAATGGGGAGCACGTTCCGGCTTTTCCTGCCGCCCACGCTCTCCGTGGTGCCGGGAGCATCTTCACCCACCCGGCCCGGGCCCGAGCTGCCGGCCTCGATTTCGCTGATCCCGTCTTCCGGGCTCTCGACGACATTGCGCGCGCAACCCGTGCCGCCGCCGTTCGATCCCCCGTCGGCCTCCCATCCCCCGTCGGCGTCCGCCGTTCCCAAGACCACCGCGCCGCGCCAGGACGGATCCGAGCTGTTGTTGGTCATCGAGGATGATCGCGGGTTCGCGGAGGCGTTCGCCGATGTCGTGCGCAAGCAGGGGCTCGAGTGCCTGGTCGCTTTCGATGGGCAATCCGGGCTGCGGCTGGCCCGCGAGCACCGCCCGGTGGGGATCGTGCTCGACGTGCGCCTCCCCGACACCGACGGCTGGCGGGTCATGGAGGAGCTGCGGTTCGACCAGGCGACGGCCGGGATCCCGGTTCACTTCGTCTCCGCCGTGAATGGCGCCGAGCGCGGGATGGCGCTGGGGGCGGTCGGCTTCCTCACCAAGCCGGCCACGCGCACCGACATCGTGCGGGTCATCGAGTCGCTCACCACCCGGGTGGCCGAGGGGGCGGGTCGGGTGCTGGTGATCGAAGACGATCTCGTGATGGCCGATTCGGTCGCCAGGCAGCTCGCCGAAGAGAAGCTCGAGGTCCGCCGCGCGGTGAGCGCCGCCGAGGCCCTGGCCGTGCTCGAGCGGGAGCAGGTCGGGTGTATCGTGCTCGATCTCTCGCTTCCGGACATGGACGGGCTCGATCTCCTGCAGAAGCTGCGGGCCGACTATGGCGCCAACCTGCCGTCGGTCCTGATCTACACGGCGCGCGCCCTGAGCAAGGCCGAGACCCGGGCCCTGGAAGCACGCAGCGAAGCGGTGGTCCTGAAGGACGGCTCGTCGGGCGAACGGTTGCTCGAGGAAGTTCGCCTGTTCACGCGGCGCCTCAAAGAGGGGCTCGGCCCGCGGCGGGGAAACGCGCCCCCCCCCCACCTCGGCAGCCTCAACCTGGCCGGCAGGAAGATTCTGATCGCGGACGACGACATGCGGACGGTGTACGCGCTCTCGGCTACCCTCCGGGCCAAGGGGGCGGAGGTACTGGTGGCGGAAAACGGCCAGGCGGCCCTCGACATTCTGGATGATCGGCCCGACGTGGAAGCCGTGTTGATGGACATCATGATGCCCGAGATGGACGGCTTCGAGGCGACCAGGCGGATTCGCAAGGACGCCCGTTTCGGCGCCCTCCCCATCATCGCGCTCACCGCCAAGGTGATGAAGGGTGACTCCGAGAAGTGCCTGGAGGCCGGCGCGACAGAATATCTTCCCAAGCCGATCGACGGCGATCGGCTGCTGGCCCTCCTGAGCGGGCTCCTCGCGGAGCGGCCGAGCCATGGCGCCTGAGGCGACCGTCGACGGGGCGGCGGTCGCGCGGCTCACGGGCGCCATCTTCGAGCGGTACGGGTACGATCTGCGCGGCTATGCGCCGGCTTCCCTGCGGCGCCGCGTGGGTGCCGCGCTGGGACGATCGGGTCTGTCGACGGTGGCCGAGCTCGAGCGTCGGACCGTCGGCGATCCGGATTTCTTCGCGCGGGTGCTCGACAGTCTCACGGTCCGCGTGAGCGACATGTTCCGCGATCCGTCGTTCTTTCAGGCCTTCCGCCGGCGCGTGGTCCCGCTCTTGCGAACCTTCCAGCGGGTGAACATCTGGCACGCCGGCTGCGCGGGTGGGGAAGAGGTCTATTCGCTGGCCATCCTGCTCAGTGAGGAGCGGCTCTACGATCGTTGCCAGATCTACGCGACCGATCTCAACCCGCGCGCGATCGAGAAAGCCAAACGCGGCGTCTACGAGGCGGGGGGTGGGGTCGCGCTATCCGCCAGCCACCGGGCGGCCGGCGGCCAGTCCGACCTCGCCCGTTACGCGACCGACGCCCACGGGGGCGTTTCGATCCACGCCTCATTGCGCCGGAACATCCTTTTTTTCCAGCACGATCTGGTGGGCGACCACGTGTTTGGCGAGATGGACGTGATCTTTTGCCGCAACGTGATGATCTACTTCGGCCGCGAGCTTCAACAGAGCGTGCTCGGCAAGCTGGGCGAGAGCCTGCGGCCGGGCGGGTTCCTCTGTCTCGGGCGCAGTGAGCGGCTCTCGCGCGCGGGCCAGGTTCGATTCTGCGAATTCGCGCCCGAGGAACGAATCTACAAAAAGGGGTCGGCCGCGTGAATACGCCCAGGGCCAAGGTGCTTCTGGTCGACGATGTCGACGCCAACCTGGTGGCGCTCGAGGGGATCCTGGGGCGAATGCCCTGCGAGCTCGTGCGCGCCAGCTCCGGGAACGAGGCCTTGCGCCTGCTGCTCAAGCACGACTTCGCGGTCGCGCTGCTCGACGTCCAGATGCCCGAGATGGATGGCTACGAGGTAGCGCAACACGCGCGCGCGAACCCCCAGACGCGCGAGGTGCCGATCATCTTCGTCACCGCCACCCACGAAACGCAGGAGAGCGTCCTGCGTGGCTATGACACCGGCGCGTTCGATCTGCTGTTCAAGCCCATCGACCCCTATGTCCTGCGCAGCAAGGTGCAGGTCTTCCTGGATCTCTATCTCGGCCGCCGGCGGCTGCAGGCGGAGATAGAGGCACACAAGCAGACGTTGGCCGAGGTCGAAGCGTTCAATTACTCGGTGTCGCACGATCTGCGCGCGCCGCTGCGCCCGCTCGATGGTTTCTGCGAGGTGCTGCTGGAAGACTATGCCGACAAGCTGGACGACAAGGGTCGCGACTATCTGACCCGCATCCGCGCCGCGGCGCACCGGATGGGCCAGCTCATCGACGACATGCTGGAGCTGTCGCGGGTGAGTCGGGCCGATCTGCGGCGGCGACCACTCGATCTGTCGGCGCTGGTGACGACCATCGCGGCGGAGATCGGCGCGGATCACACCGGGACCGAAGTGGAGATGGTTTGCCAGCCTGGCCTGCAGGTGAGCGGCGACGCCCGCCTGATCCGGATCGCGCTCGAGAACCTGCTGCGCAACGCCTGGAAATTCACCGGCAAGCAGCCGAACCCCAAGATCGAGTTCGGGTGCACATCGACGGCGGGCGAGACCACCTATTTCGTCCGCGACAACGGGGTCGGCTTCGACGCCGCCTACGCCAGCAAGTTGTTCCAGCCATTCCAGAGGTTGCACGGAACGGAATTCACGGGTACCGGGATCGGCCTGGCCATCGTCGATCGGATCGTCCGGCGGCACGAGGGGCGGATCTGGGGCAAGTCAGCGCCCGGCGAGGGCGCCACGTTTCTCTTCACCCTGTCGGCGATCTAGCCCGCGAAGTCTGTGGATCGAAGTCTAATGAACGTTTCGTTGTCGACGGAACGTGGCGACGCAGCTATCACAAAGCTCCAAGCCCGACGCGGTCGCTTCGTCCATCGTTCGATAGATGGGCTCGCTGTGCGCGCCACAGTAGGCCGACCCGCGCGGGGCCGGTTTCTCCGGGGTCGAGGCGCCTCTGGAAAGGGGACTGGCCGATTTCAGGGCTCGAAGATGCGCGAGGGACATACGCTCCACGCTACTCGCAACTGACCCTCAAAGACAAAGTATCGTGTCCCAGCGGCTGCGACGGCTCCGGTTCGGCGAGGGGGCGAGGCTGGACCAGAAAACGCCGACTTGACTTCGGGCTGGCGTAGGCTAGGACTGCGCGCCTTCTGGTGCCGCAGATTTGCCACGAGTACCCCGCGACCTGCTCGACGACGCCCGCGACCGCCCGAACGGCGGCGGGGACGACGC
>DASRKZ010000045.1:0-15989 GCA_035648675.1 Solirubrobacteraceae bacterium | reverse complement strand
GCACCAGACGTCGCCCTCACAGCCCTACACACCACACTCGGCCCCCAACACCTCACCTACTACGAACACACCCACGGCAAAACAATCCCCTACCACCCCAAGGGCATCCTCCTACCCAACACCTGCCCACACAACGGCTTCCGGTTCGCCGCTCAATTCGCCTTCCAAGACGGAAGCCACGCAACCGCCCACACCACAGTGCGCTGCCCAGCACGAAAATGACAACCCGCCCTACGGGCCGGGTCGCAGAGCCAAGCCGCGCCTGACGCCGCGAGTCATCCGTGAATTTGCCCCGTTGCCCATCACGATCTCTTGAACAGATCTGTAACGCGCGTTTGGTGCGCAGCCTGCACCCGCCTCGTCCGCTGTCTCGAAAGGAATTGGACCCTAATTGGACCCCAATTCGGCTGTGTCGAGACCCAACCTAGACTAAAATCAGCCTATTTGCAGCCTATTCTTGAAGGTGAGCGACGGGACTCGAACCCGCGACCGCCTGGACCACAACCAGGAGCTCTACCAACTGAGCTACGCCCACCACGGGGTCCGGAAGTCTAGCGGGGCGGAAGCGAGGGATTTCCGTCCAGCGATCTCAGCGTTTCTTCGGCCAGCGCGAGCGACTCGCTCGGCGCGAGCTCGGGCCGGCGCTCGGCGGCAAGGCCCCAGGCCTGCAGCAGCGCCGCGGGATCGGCCCCGAGCAGGAGGTTGAGTTGCTCCGCGAACCCCCCGGCCGGCGCGGGCGATCCGCTCGCCGCGGCATCCCTCGCCTTGGCGGCCTCATCGGCCTGGCGGACCTGCGCCAGCAAGCGCTCGGTCACATCCTCGCTCTCGCGCTGAGCGTTGCGCCAGCCGCGGCCCATCGAGAGTTGCTCGATCGGTAGGTGCGGACCCTCGAGCACCGTCAGTTTCGCCTGGTGCGGGTTCCACTTGCGTTCTCCCACCTCGATCCACTGCTCCCGCGCCCATCCCTCGACCACGGTCTCGAGGAGCTCCCGCTCGGTCAAGTTGAAGCGGCACACGTTGTGCGGGAACTGACGCAGCTCGAGGTGATACATCGCCACAGGCTCCCATGTCGCCACGCGTCACGCCGCGCCCCCGGACTGCGCTCGCGTTGCCGCGCTAACGCTCGTCGTCGCGCCGGTAGCCCAGTCGCGCGGAGATCCGGTCGGCGGTGGACAGGAGATGCGGGCCAAGCGCGTCCACCATCTCCGCTAATGCGATCATCGAGCTGTGCGCGGCCATGTTCACCGCGGCCATCACTTCGCGCGCCTCGTTACGGACGGGCGCCGCGATCGAGTACAGCCCGGGCGCGAGCTCCTCGTCGTTGATCGCGAAGCTCTCCTCACGGATCTGCTCGAGCTCCTCACGGAGCGCCTTCTTGCTCGTGATCGTATTTGGCCCCTTACGCCTCAGCGTCATCTCGGCGATCCGCTCGGCCTGCTCCTGCTCCGGCAGGTTCGCCAGCAAGACCTTGCCCATCGCGGTGCAATACGCCGGCAGCCGCGATCCGGGATGCAAGCCGAGATCGATTTTGCTCTGCCCCCGCCGCCAGCTCCGCGCGCGCTCCACATACAGAATCTCCGTCCCGTCGAGCACCGCGAGATTCACAGTATAGGAGCTCCGCACGCGCAGCTCCTCGAGATCAGCGCGCGCGCGCTCGCGGAGACCTGTCGCGTTCAACGCCGACATGCCCAGGTCAGTCACACGCAACCCCAGACGATACTTGCGTGAGGCGCCCTGCTCCAGGTAACCGAGCGCGACGAGCGTGATCACGTAGCGATGAGTCGTACTACGACTCATCCCCAGCTCATCCGCGATATCGGCGATTCCGAGCACGGGATGCTCCGGGGAAAAAACCCCCAGGATCGCC
Organism: Solirubrobacteraceae bacterium; assembly: GCA_035648675.1. Lineage (GTDB taxonomy): Bacteria > Actinomycetota > Thermoleophilia > Solirubrobacterales > Solirubrobacteraceae > Palsa-744. Next base: position 14,122 of record DASRKZ010000045.1, on the reverse strand, counting down.
AAGCCACGCTCCAGCGACTGCGAATACCGCGGCTCGCGCAAGGTCGGCACCGACCAAGCTGGATCTTCGATCGCGGTGGGGCTTCTCCTAGGCATCGATCCTCCTCATCAGACCAACATGGATAATTTCGCTCTCGGACATGGACTCCATCTCACATAATGGACGTCCATGCGCCCACAAGCAAGAGGAAAGTCAAATACTTGAGTTTCGAGATCATGTGGACTTATCCACGGGATCGACTCTCGCTGACGCGGCTCGGTCTTCGGCCTCCGCCGATCCTCCGTGGCCACGCGTGGCGAGGCGACGAGCGAGCCCACTGGCCCCTCGGCGCGCGCCGAGGACAAGCATCGTGGGCGTGGCGAGATCGCCCATCGTCAGGAGGATCTCTGCCCTGGCGAGACGCGCGTGGGACAGCGAAGCATGGGGATGGGAGAGGTAGAAGCTCGCCATCGCGGCGAGGATGATCCCGTGCTGGGTGCCGTTGGGGAGCGCCCCGGTGCAGCGCACGGCCTGGATCGAGATCTCCTTCAGGCGGCTGGCGATCTCCTCGGGGGAGGCGTAGTTGTCGACGAGGCTGCGCTGTCCGGCCTGCACGTCCTGCGGCCGATCGATCAGGCTGTCGAGCAGGACGTGCAAGGCGCCGACCCAGGGGAAGTAGGCCGCCTCCATCGCGACGGCGTCGCCGGCCGGGATCGCCGGCTGGGCAGCGGCGCTGATCAATGCAAACACAGCCAGCGAGGAGGCGCCCCCGCCGGCCGCCTCCCACCAGCGCATGTCGATCTCGGGTGGGGTTTGGGTGGCTCCCCAGCGGGCGAGGGCATGCTGCGAGCCGCCGGGGCGCTCGGAGCCGTCGTGATTGAGACTTTGGTAGGCGACTATGCGCTTCGCCGCTCGCAACGCGGGTGCCACGAGCGAGGCATATGAGGGCAGCGCGCCGAACGCGGTGCGGCAGGCGTCGACGAGGTCACGAAGATAGCCGGCGTCCTCGCAGCCGCGATGGAGCGAATAGTAGGCAGGGTGCCGAGAGTTGACATCGAGCGCGATCAGCAGCGCTCGGTGGAGTTGATGTCCGTTGGCGATCGGATCGGCGTTCGGCTGCTCGGCGAGCGTGTCGACGTAGTCGTAGATCGCCTGGAATGCCACGAGCGCCCGCACGACACACGAACGCTGCGCGCGCGGTACCAGTACGGCAAACGCGGCGGCGCCGTCGAGGTTGCCACGCTCGGCCTGCTGGGTTTCGAGCGCCAGCCGACGTAGCGTCGGATCGGGGATCTCGGCGGCGCGCCGGCGCCAGTGGCGAGCTTCACGATGGACATATGGAAAGACGCTCAGCCAGTAGCGACCCGCGGCACCGATGAACGCGGCGGCGAGCGCTGTGCGTCCATTGCCGCTTGCCCCAACCATGCGAATAGTTTCGTGCAGCCGTGGAGCGATTTGCGGTCACTCTTGAAAGCTCGCGCGCGCCGGCACGCGGGCGGCCACCAAACCTGGCAGCGCGACCACGCTCAACGCGATCCCGGTGACCAGCGCGAGCGTCAGAAACACCTGTCCGGAGCCCACCGAGAACGGCGCGGTCCTGGAGGTATACGCTCACGCGCTCGCCACAATTGACGCTGGTCATAGCCCTGGATCTTCAGCGATGCGAGCCGCGCGCGTCGCTGCCAGATCGCGGCGCTCAGGGAGGAGGCCACCGCAAGCGCGGCGGTGATCAACAGGAGAGTCGATATCTGACTGAGTGCTTGCAGCCCCTGGCGAGAGTTCACCGCGTATTGAGACTCGCGTTCGTGCAGTGTCTGAACCCTCAGCCCCATCCGTCGGCCGAGGGCCTCCTCCACCGAGCGCTTTCCCGCCGGCGGCGTCACGCCCCGCGCGAGGTTCACCTCGAGTGCCGAGGGGTCGTTGGTCTGCCAGTCGCGAGCGTAATCGCTCGTGTTCATGACGATCGCTCCGGGAGGCCATCCGAGATTGGTCGTGATCGCGGCGACACGCAAGCGTGCGTCCCCGGACGGCGTCGGCAGCTCGAAATAGTCGCCGACCCGCAGCCGGCGTTCGTCGGCAAAGCCCCGGGAGAGCGCCGTCCATCCGCCCTGGCGCAGACGCTCGGTGGCGCGTGCGAGGTCGCCTTCGAGCAATTGACTGGCGGGAATCATCGCGCTGTCCGCGGAGGGCCGCGCGATGATCCACAGACGGCGAGCGCCGACGTCGAGCAAGCTTCCCTGGTAGGCGCGCACCGAGACCACCCCGGGGGCACGCGCGATCGCGGCGATCGCGCCGTCGGGGTGAAAGCTGTTGGTCGCAAGATCGTTGCTGCCGGTCGTCACCCAGAGGTCCGCGGTGCGCAGGGTTTCGCTGAAGTTGACGTCCAAGCCTCGGATGAGATCGTTACGGGCTCCGCCGATCGCAAGGCTTCCGTAGACCGCGAGCCCCGCGATGCCGGCGATCGCGACCGACCTGGTCGTGGTCGCGCGCAACTCCGCCACGGCGACGATCAGGGAGCTGCTGTGGATCTGTTCGCTTGCCCATGGCAGGGCTCGCGTGAGCAGAGCGAACATCGCCGGGATCAGGCAGAGCGTCGCCAACGCCAGCGCCACCCCGCCGAGGATCGTCAGGCTCGGCGCGATCAACACCAGCAAGGTAACCACCACGAGCAGCGCCACTCCGGCGATCCCGAGCCCGAGTGTCGTGCGCAGGTCGAGCACCTCGCCGCCCTCCATGGCGTCGCGGAAGACCGCGTCGGCCGGGCGGCTCGCACGCAGATCGAAGATCGGCGAGAGCGAGGCGAGCACGGTGGCGAGCACGCCACACCCGAAGGCCAGCAGGACCGTTTCCAGGTGCACAACCTGCTGGGTGCCGATCGGGAAGGCGGTCATCAGGTAGGTCGGCACCCGATGAAAGAAGGCACGAGACAGCACGTCTCCCAAGGCCACACCGGCGAGTGAGGCCGCGACGCCGAGGATCAGCGCTTGAAAGCCCAGGAGCAGGAGGATCTGGCGGCGGTCATAGCCCTGCATCCGCAGGTCGGCGATGAAGCGCCGGCGCTCGGGGACTGTCAGCAGCATCGCGCTCAGCGCCAGCAGGAATCCGACCATCACGCTGATCGCCGAGAACAGGGTGATCGACTGGTTGTTCGGCTGGGTCGCCTGGCCGAGCAGCCGCAGCTCGTTATCCGCCGGCTCGACATCGAGGCGTCCCTGAGCGAGCTTGCGCAACTCCGCGCCCACCCGGCGATCTTCGCCGGGTCGCGGCTCGACCAAGACCTGCGTCACGCGCCCGGGCAGCCCGGTCAGTCCCTGGGCCACTCCCAGCAGCGTGATCGCCACCGGGCTCGAGGCGAGCGCGCCGAAGGGAGAGCTGTCGAGCACGGCGCCGACATTGATCGTGTGAGCAACTCCGGCGACCAGCAGCGTGACCGTGTCGCCGGGCTCGGCATGGATCGCCCCGGCGATGCTCGCCGGCAGGATCAGCCCTCCCGCGAAGCGAAACCCGCCGCGCCCGAAATCACGCGTGCCGAGGCTGCCCAGCGCGACCACGCCGCCGGTCACGCCCAGTAGCTGGGCCGAGCGCCTGCCGCGCGGGCCGACGATCGCGATGTTCTCGCGTAGCACTGGAGCTGCGATCTGTACGCCCGGCAGCGCGGCGACGGTATTGGCCTGCCGTTCTGCGAATCCGTCGGATGAGCGCGCCGCCAGCTGCAGCCGCGCGGAGCCGACGACCTGATGCACGATCTCGCCCGCCGAGCCGGTGATGCTGGTGTTTGCGACGAGCACCCCGAATACGAGGGCGACGCCGACGGCGATCCCGCAGCCTGCCAACAGCTCCTGCACCGCGTGGGAGCGCAACCGCCGTCCATACAGGTAGGCAAGCATGCCCAGGCGCACACCGGCGATCCTCGGGTTGAGCGGATTCCTCACGCCGAGAGCGCTGCCGACTCGGCGTCCAGCCCGTCGGCCAGGTGCCCGTCGCGGAGCGTGTGGGCACGGTCGACGAAGGACATCGCGTCGGCGTCGTGCGTGACGAGCAGCACGGGGATGGCGCGCTCGTCGCAGATCTCCCGCAGCAACGTGAGGATCTCGCGGCTGCGCCTGGAGTCGAGGTTGCCGGTCGGCTCATCGGCCAAGAGCAAACGCGGCTCGTTGACCAACGCTCTGGCGATCGCGACCCGCTGACGCTCCCCCATCGAGAGCTTCTCCGGCGTGTGATCGAGACGCTTACCGAGCCCCACGCGGTCCAGCCATGGCCTGGTTCGGGCACGTGCCTCGCGCAGCGTATAGCCGTCCCCCGGCAGCTTGATCATCGCGTTGTCGAGGGCCGATGTGCCGGGGATCAGATGAAAGGATTGAAAGACGAAGCCAAGATCCTGGCGGCGATAGCGGGCGCTCTCGCGCTCGGAGAGACGACCGATCTCGCGACCGTCGAATAGCACGCTCCCGCGGTCGGGGGCAATCAGGGCGGCGGCGAGCAGCAACAGCGTCGTCTTACCCGATCCGCTGGGGCCGTAGAGCGCCACGAACTCTCCGGCGGCAACCGTCAGCGAGACACCGTCGACCGCGCGCACCGTCTCCTCGCCACTGGAATAGTGCTTGACGACATCGCGCAGCTCGAGCACGTTCACGAGCTCGAGCGCTCCCCGAAGGCCGCCCGACGGGGAGGAAACCGCACGACCTTTCCCGACTCCTCGGTCGTGCAAACCCCGCCATCGGCAATTGAGATCAGCACCCCGGTACCCTGGAGCGCGGCCATTTCCTCGGAGGCGACGACGAGCGTCATGTCCTGCTCGCGCGTGGCCGATCGCAGGAGCGCACAGAACTTTTCCCGGTCGCTCAGGCTTGGCATCGCGGTCGGCTCGTCCACCACCAGCAGTCGTGGCTCGCGAACCAGCGCCCGCGCCAGCATCACGCGGGCACGATCGACCAGCGACAGTGAGCCCGTCGGCTCCTCCGCGTCGGCGGCCGTCATGCTCACCTGGTCGAGGACGCGCAGCGCCCGGCGCTTGGCCTCGCGCACGGTCAGGCCGGTGCTCCCAACCGATGTCACCACATGATCGACGACGCTTTCCCTGGGGTTCGGCCGCCAATCGCCGGCGGCCATGAACGCGATCGTCCCGCGCAGCAACCGGCCGCGATCGCCCGTCGTCATCCGCGTCACGTCGCGCCCTTCGAAGCAAACGGTGCCCGCATCGGGCAGTTCGATCCCGGCCGCGATCCGCAACAGCGTCGACTTGCCGGAGCGTCGCTTGCCGTAGATGCCGACGGAGCCACCGCGGCCGATCTCCAACGAGACCTCGTCGAGGACGACCGTCTCCCGGCTGCCGTCGGGAAAGCGCTTGGAGACGTTCGCGAGCTCGACCAGCGGCGCCTCGGCGCCGCCAAGGCCTCTACCCGCGTGCCGCATGCTCGTTGATCCGCTGGCGCGTGCGCGCCGCCCAATCGACCTCCGTCTGGAGCTGGGCGGAGACCGCGTCGCGCGTGCAGTCCATGAACAGCGCCATCCACGAATGCGCGCCGGGATCGCGTGGGGAAACCAGCCGCGCCAGCATCAGGCATTCCCGCTCATACGCTTTCAACGCCACAAGCAGACGCGGGACGTCCTGCTCGCGCGCCACCGAGAGCTTCGCCTGCAAACCCAAGCGCACGGGCTCTCTGGGCAGCAGCGTCTCCATCCACAGCGTCAAGGCTTCGGCGCTCTGCTCGGTCGGGTAGTAGACCAGGTGTGTGCGCCGCCCGCTGGTCCGCTTGGACTCCTCGCGGCCGCGGACGAGGCCCTCGTTCTCGAGCTGTTCGAGCAGCCTGTAGACATCGTTGGGATCGATGCGCCAGGTCTGGCCGAGGCGCGTGACGAGGCGATTCGCAAGCTCCCCCCCGTGGCCGGGGCGCTCGAGCAGGAGACCGAGCAGCGCCCCCCGCAGGGCCGCTGAGGTGCCCCGCATCCATCTTCGCGTGCTCGTCGTCTCTCGGGCCATCGCTACTCGAGCCATCACTCCTCATCTCGGCCGATCGGCCCGGAAAACGATACTCCAATTCGCGACAAGGCGCAGAACTATTTCAATAAGTCGGCAATTCCGCTCCTCAGTCCTCCCTTGCGCCCAGCCGCGCCCGCATCACGCGGACCGCCTCCGGATTGGAGTCGATCAGCACATACCGGCGGCCGAGCGCGGCGGCGGCGGCGCCGAGCGTGCCGCTGCCGGCGAAGAAGTCCAGGCACCAGTCGCCTGGGCGCGTGGAGGCCTGGACCATGCGCCGCACGATGCCCTCGGGCTTCTGGGTCGGGTAGCCGGTCTTCTCGCGGCCGCCGGTCGGCACGATCGTGTGCCACCAGACGTCTGTCGGGAGCTTCCCGCGCACGGCCTTCTCAGGCGTGACGAGCCCGGGCGCCATGTACGGCTCGCGATCGACCTCCGTGGAATCGAAGAAGTACTCCGAGGGATCCTTGACGTAGACGAGGATCGTGTCGTGCTTGGCGGGCCAGCGTCGCTTCGAGCGGGCCCCGTAGTCGTATGCCCAGACGATCTCGTTCAGGAACGACTCGCGCCCGAAGATCTCGTCGAGCAGCAGCTTGCAGTAGTGCGCCTCGCGGTAGTCGATGTGGAAGTACAGGGTGCCCTCACTGCTCAGGAGCCTGTGGGCTTCCTCCAGGCGCGGAGTGAGAAACGCGAGATAGTCCTCGAAGGAGTCGCCGTAGGAGGATTCGGCGAGCAGGCGCGTCCTGTAGCGGCGCCCCTTGAAGCCGACCCTGTCGCCGGCCTCGTCCGGAATCGTCTCCAGAGTCTTGCGCGCCTGGGCCGTGCCCGTGTTGAAGGGCGGGTCGATGTAGATCAACTGGAAGGATGCGTCGGCGAACCTGGGCAGCAGCTCGAGGTTCTCACCGAGCAGGATCTCCTCGAAGACGGGGTGGTGCGCGGACGGCTGCACGGACGCAAGCCTACGCATCCCCCGCCCCGGCCTCGGTGAGTCTTCGATGCCCCCGGCAGGTTCGATTCGGCGGACATCCCAGTATTCACGGGCCCTTCCGAGCAGACGTCCCCAGAGAATCCCCCGAAACTAGACGCAGCGGCCGCACAGAATCCCCATATGCTCACCGTATCCGATCAATTGCCTTGCGGCGTGGCATTCAGCAGCGGCGCAATGAGTCGCGGAGGGCTCGGCGGACGGCGCGGAGGAGTGTCTCGAACGGCGGGGGGTCACCGGGCACATGGTCGGAGAGCTCGTTCGTCCAGCGGGCCTCATACTGCGGAAGGCGTTCCTCGAACCGTGTCGGGAAGAGGCTCGGGTCGAGCTGACGGTGTCTGGTCTTGCGTTCGAACAGCGGCCAGACGAAGCTTGGGTCGAGGCCGCGCACAACGAACAGCTCGTGGATGTCGTAGAGGTCGCGGCACTGCAGGCGCTGGATGACACAGCGCAGCTTCTCAGCCGCGGTCTCTTCGAGCGTGTACGCGAGGCAGTCGCCCTCCCCCTGGTCGCTGTAGCGACGGAAGACGGGGCGGCGAGTCGTGTTCTCGACGAGCTCGTCATCGGCCAGGTCGAGCTTGAGCCTGCGCGGCCTTCCGAGCGGACCCACGTACTCGATCCGTGGCGGGGTCGCATCCGTCAGGGAAAGCTGCGAGATCCCGAGCGCTTGTTGGCATACAACGAGCGCCCCTGCGACAGCGTCCAGGGCACTGGGTCGGTCAAGCTCGCCGATCAAGCTGAAGTCGAGGTCCGCTGAGTAGCGGTAGTCCTCGAAGTAGCACAGCCGCAGCGCGGTGCCGCCCTTGAAGACGATCCGCTCCGCTTGATCGCAATCCGCGATCGCGGCCAGGACGTGGCTAAGGATGTAGTCGCGCTCGACCGTGGCGGCTGGGGCGCGGTCGTCATCGGCTTGCTTGATGATCTGGTTGCGGTTGATCACTGTTCTAGACCCTCAGCGATCGTGGCCGGTGGCTGCGCCCAGACCACGCGCCACTTGCGATCGCGGAAGGGTCGTTTGCCGGTTGCTGGGTGCTGTGGCTCCAGCTGAATGTCGCTGGTGGGTGTTGCGAGTGGCTGCAGCCGGTTGGCGAGCGCGGGAATTGGCAGCTGGTCGGCCAGCGAGCCGAGCCGGCGCAGAGCTGTCGCGGCGCCGATCTCTTGCGCGAGGCTCTGCAGCATCGCGGGGTCCAGTTGTGCGGTGCTGAGAGCCTCGGCGAGGACATTGGCGCCGCCGATCAAGTCCATGCGTGCCGCGCCGTCGAGCAGGCTTCGCTCGAGGCCCGAGACACGCGCGCCATGACCGGCCTGCACGGCCCCGACGAGGACGGTCTCCCGCGACTCGATGATCGTGCGCAGTGGACGACCGCTCAGCTCCTTGACCGTGACCTCGCGAGGGCAGGCGACCTGGATCGTACGCGCCGGATGAGTCAGCAGACCGTGGCAGTCGAGCGCAGACCGGTAGGCGATGCGGTGGGGCTCACCGGCGAAGAACGCGCCCACGGCGAGCGCGACGTCCTCAGATGCGGCCCGCGTGCCAAGCAGGCCGAGCTGGCGAATCGCATAGTGACCGGGCGCCACCCGGTCCACCAGCCCCACCTCGCGCCAGCGTGTGAGCAGATTGGACGCCGCCTGCGGAGAGAGACCCAGCCGCTCACGAACCTCGCGCGAGGTCAGACCAGCCTGCCCCGCGGTCAGCTTCTCATCGAGGAATCGAAGCGTACGATTCGACATTCTGGTCTTGAATATACACGGATTACGTGAGTTAATTCGATACAACCACCCAAAAACTATCAGATAGCCTAGGCTTTTACACGGAAAGCGTGTATGTTCCAGCAAAAAATGCCCCCGGCTGGATTCGAACCAGCGACCCTCGGATTAGAAGTCCGATGCTCTATCCGGCTGAGCTACGGGGGCATAAGGCACGCGTGAGACACTAGGCCAAGGAGTAGGCCGGCGGCTACTCCTTAGGCAATCTTCAGCGGAAACCTGTAAAAGTTGCGCCCATGAGCTCTGTCGAGGAAGGCGACGACCTGACACGCAAGCAGCGCCGCGAGCAGGCGCGCGGCGAACGCAAGGCGCTGGAGCAGGCTGAAGTCGCCCGCGCGAAACGACGCACGCGCCTGACGCAGCTCGGCGTCGTGGTCACGATCGTGGTCGTGGTCGTCGTCGGGATCGCGATCGCCACGAACAGCGGCAAGGCAAAGACGGTCAAAGCCGGGAGCAGCACGGCCAACGCGAATGTGGCGGCAGTGAGCACACTGCTGAACGGCATCCCACAGAACGGCAACGTCATCGGGAACCCGAACGCGCCGGTGACGTTGAAGTACTACGGCGACCTGGAGTGCCCGATCTGTAAGGAGTTCACGCTCGGCGTGCTGCCGGCGCTGATCCCGAAGTACGTGCGCACGGGGAAGCTGAAGATCGAATACCACTCGCTGGAGACGGCGACACGGGAACCGGAAATCTTCAAAGACCAGCAGGTCGCGGCGCTCGCCGCCGGCAAGCAGCAGCGCGCCTGGAACTTCATCGAGCTCTTCTACCACGAGCAGGGAGAAGAGGACTCGGGCTATGTGACCGAAAGCTATCTCCAAGGGCTGGCCTCGCAGGTCCCCGGCCTGAATCTCGCCGGCTGGACGAGCGCGCGTAGCGACCCTGCCCTCTCGAACGAAGTCACCGCCGACGCACAGGCAGCCAACCAGGCCGGCTTCACCGGCACGCCGTCCTTTGAGCTCGGCAAGTCGGGCGGTACGTTGCAGAAGCTCGAAGCGGGCACGTTCACCGAAGCCGCGCCGTACGAAGCAGCCATCGAAAAACAGCTAAAGAGCTAGGCTCCCAGTGAGTACGGGTGCCCTCAGGAAGACGTTGATCGTCCTGACGGCGATCGGCCTTTGCCTGGCCGCCTATCTCACATACCTCCATTACTCCGGGACCACGCCGCCCTGCTCGATCAAGGGCAACCCCTGCAGCCAGGTGCAGAAATCACAGTACTCGTTGTTGATAGGCATTCCCGTGGCGCTGATCGGCCTGCTCGGCTACATCGCGATTCTCGGCTCGCTGCTGGCTCCCGAAGGCGAGCGGACGAGGTTCCTGACGACGGCGCTGACCGTCGGCGGCTTTGGCTTCAGCGCCTATCTGACCTACAGGGAGCTGTTCACGCTCCACAAAATCTGCGAGTGGTGCGTCTCGAGCGCGCTGCTGATGACGGTGATCATGTGCCTGTCGATCTGGCGCTATCTCCGCGGCGGGGATCTCCCCGCGGGCGACGCCGTCCGCGCGCAGGATGACGGGCCTGAGCCCGCCGCTACGCTCGGCGTGACGCCCTCCTGAGAGCCCGGACGGCAGGCGAGCCTCGACGGCAGCCGGTTGCACCCCCTTACCCGACCCGTAGTAGATCCGTCCAATGACAGGTGGCCCGCCCGAGCAAGGGCGGGGGGGCGTCGAGTGATGAGCAGGACCATGCGCTCGCACCCGACGACGACCGATCTCGCGGCCACCACGAAGACGCTGAGCGAGAGCCCCGGCGGGGACCCTGAGGCAGCCGCGACCTACCCCGCGGTGCGCCACGACGAGGCACAGATCGGACGGCTGTTCGAGATGACGAGCGACCTGCTGGCGGCGGTCTCGCTCGACGGGCGGTTCACGTTGCTGAACCCGGCCTGGGAGCAGGTGCTCGGCTGGAGCGTCGAGGAGCTGAAAGCGCGGCCGATGCACGAGCTCGTGCATCCGGAGGACCTCGAGCAGACGCTTGCGCTGACGATGGCCGGACACCAGCGGCCCGCGCAGTTCGTGAACTTCACGAACCGCTACCGCCACCGCGACGGGTCCTGGCGCTGGCTGCTGTGGAGCGCGCGCTGCGACGGCGAGGCTTGGTATGCGGCGGCGAAGGACGTGACCGACCGCATGTGGTTGGAGCGCCAGGCGCTGCACGACCCGCTGACGAAGCTCCCCAACCGCCTGCTGTTGATGGACCGCGCCCGCCAGGCGGTGGCGCGTCTGCGCCGCAGCAACGGGCCGATCGCGCTGCTGTTCATCGACCTGGATCGCTTCAAGGCGATCAACGACAGCCTGGGACATGCCGTCGGCGACCACCTGCTGATCTCCGTCGCCGAGCGCCTGGCGGAGATGCTGCGCGACTCAGACACGGTCGCGCGATTGGGCGGCGACGAGTTCGTGATCCTGGCCGAGGACCTCGACTCAGACGCCGAGGCGCTGGCGGTCGCCGAGCGGGTGTTGCACGCCCTCGAGGAGCCATTCCGGGTGGGCTCGGCCGAGGTTTCGATGCTCGCCAGCGTGGGCGTGTCGATCACGCACGATCCGGCGGCGGAGCCCGAGGATCTGCTGCGCGAGGCCGACGTGGCGATGTATCGGGCGAAGGGCTCGGGCGGCCACAATCTGGAACTGTTCAACGAGGATCTACGCCGTGAGGCGAGTGCGCGCCTGGAGCTCGAGGATCGGCTGGACCATGCGCTGCCCCGTCACGAGCTGCTGCTCGAATATCAGCCGCTGCTGCCGCTGACGGGCGGCAGGCCGATCGGCGCTGAGGCGCTCGTTCGCTGGCATCCCCACGGCGCCGAGCCGATGCCGCCGCTGAGCTTCCTGTCGCTGGCGGAGGAGAGCGAGCTGATCGTGGAGATCGGCGACTGGGTGCTCCACACAGCCTGCGCACAGGCGGCCGCGTGGCGCCGCGACGGCATCGAGGTGCGGGTCTCGGTGAACGTCTCCGCACGTGAGCTGACCGGGGCAGACCTCGCGGCGCGGGTGAAGGAGGCGCTGAAGTACTGCCGGCTGCCGGGGAGCGCGTTGTGCTTGGACGTGAGCGAGGAGGCCATCCTGCGCGACCCCTCGCGCGCCAGGACGGCCCTGAAGGACGTCAGGCGCCTCGGTGTGGCGGTGGCGCTCGATAATTTCGGCGCACGCCAGTCGACGCTCAGCCTCCCGGGGAGCCTCCCGCTGAGCATGCTGAAGCTGGACCGCTCGCTGATCCACGGCTTCGAGCGCGACAAGGACAGGCGCGCGATGGTCGTGGCGGCGCTGGCGCTCGCCCGCGAGAGCGGCCTGACGGCGGTGGCAGTGGGGATCGAGACAAATCGCCAGTTGGCGCTCGCGCGTGAGTTGGACTGCTCGGTGGGGCAGGGCTTCCTGCTGCACCGGCCGGACGCGCCGGAGCGGTTGCACCTCAGAGAGGCGCCCGGGGCGATAAGGTCGCCTCCACCATGGCGCCCGATCGTGCGATTGCGCGGCAGCAGCCGCCACTGAGCGGCTCGAGCCTCGTCGAGCAGTACAAGCGCGCCGCCGCGGAGGCGGCGGCGGCGATCGTGCGGGACGGCATGCGCGTCGGCTTGGGGACGGGATCGACGGTCGCCTATCTGCTGCCGGCGCTGGCTGAGAGAAACCTGAGCGGGCTGCGCTGTGTGGCGACTTCGCCGGCGACGGAGGCGGCGACGCTGGCACTGGGATTTAGGGTGGAGGAGCTGGACGCGGTCGGCGAGCTCGACATCGCGATCGACGGCGCCGACCAGGTGGACCCGCGTGGATGGCTGGTGAAGGGCGGTGGCGGGGCACTGACCCGCGAGAAGATCGTCGCGGCGGCGTCGCGGCTGTTCGTGGTGATCGTCTCGGCGGAGAAGGCAGTGGCGGCGCTCAGCCCACCGGTGCCGCTGGAGGTGCTGCGCTTCGGCGCGAGGCGCACGTTGGCGGAGGTCGGCGACACGCGGCTGCGGAGGGACCCGGCGGGCCCGGACGACGACTTGAAGGGCCCGGACGACGACTTGGAGAGCCCGGACGACGACTTGAGGAGCCCGGACGGCAACCTGATCGCCGACTATCTCGGCCCGGTCGAGGACGCGGCGAGCCTCGCGGCCCGGTTGAGCGCGACGCCGGGCGTGGTCGAGCACGGCCTGTTCGAGCCGGAGCTCGTGAGCTACATCCTGATTGCGGGCGGGGCACCGCGCCGGGACGGCGGGGTCGGCGTCGAGCGCCGCGAGGGCGGTAAGTCGGGGTAGCTAACCCGTCCGCTCGAGGGGGCGGAGCTCCTCCTCGGGTGCCACGGAGTGACGCTCGAGCACGCCGTCCTCACCCACGACGTAGGCGCCCATCCGGGAGAGCGGCGGCGAGTAGACGTGCAGCGTGACGGCCGGGTCGACGCCTGTGTGGCGCCGGCCGCCGGGGGCACGTCGGGCCCGGGATGTACCAGCAGCGGCGCGCCGCGGAGCTCCAGACGCTCGAGCACCGGACGCAGGCGCGCGAGCCGCTCGACACCGGCGAGCGCACCGGCGGGCAGCGAGATACCGATGCAGCCACGGTCGAGCGAGCGCTCGACATCGGCCGGATCGGGACGGTCGAGCGCGATCGAGCCCCACACGCCGAAAGGGTCACCGAGCGCGAGTGCCCCCTCGTGGTAGGCATCCAGCAGCGGCGCTGACTGCGCGCGGGGGAGCGTCTCGATCCCGAGGGGACTGGAGAGGCACAGCAGCGCGCGCTCGAGACCGTCCTCCTCGACGAGCGCGGCGCGGCGGGAGGGCGCCTCGCCGGCGAGGTCGATCACGTAGGGACGCTCGCCCGCGAGGAACAGCACGGTCAGTCCATGCTCGTGACGCACGAAGGGCAGCTCCCGGCGCGACGCGAGCGCCTGGACGAGCGGCTCGGTCCAGAGGTGTTGGTGGATGTCGATCTTCATCGTGGTGCGAGGCGTCGGAAGGGTCTTCTCGAAGGGCTTGGGATGTCCGGCCGAGAATAATGTGGAGATTGTCTATCGACTTTATGTACTTTAGCACGTTGCGCGTCTCTATCGAGCCTCGGGGTGCGGCGACGAGGGACGACGAGCCCGGCGCTGAGCTGGGCGCGGATAGAGGCGCTTTCGTCACAGGCCCATCCCCGATGAACCGGGACAGCTCGAGAGACGCCCGTGTGGAGATGGGCTTAGCGCCGGGGGTGCTTGGGCTTTGGCTTGCTTGGCGTGATCGTGAGCGTCTCATGGCCACCGCCCGTCAGGCTATAGCTGACACTGCGGAGCGTGACGGTGCGGGTCGTATCCTGTCTAGTCGGAAGTTTTTGAGGTTGGGGTGCTGAATCTCCCGGTGTGGCGGGGTGGTGGCTGTGTTTGGGCTGGTGGGTTCTGTCTACGTGGTGAGTTTGATGTCGAGCAGTTCGAGTGCTCTGGCTTGTAGTGGTGTGGGTTT
>DASRKZ010000044.1:0-14982 GCA_035648675.1 Solirubrobacteraceae bacterium | reverse complement strand
CCCGCGGAGGGAGAGGACGAGGCGGGGGAGGGCGGGGTTTATTCCGGCGACGGCGTACTCCTGAACTCCCATCCGGACTTCGACGGGATGCCCAACCGCGAGGCGCTCGGCGCGATCGTGGGGTGGCTGGATCGCGAGGGGAAGGGGCACGCGTCGGTCAACTACCGCCTGCGCGACTGGCTGGTCTCGCGCCAGCGCTACTGGGGCTGCCCGATCCCGATCGTCTACTGCGAGCGCTGCGGGATGGTGCCGGTGGGAGCGGACGAGCTCCCGGTGGAGCTCCCCGACATCGACGACTACACGCCGAAGGGCCGCTCGCCGCTGGAGGCCGCGGAGGAGTGGGTGAACACGAGGTGCCCCGAGTGCGGCGGGAAGGCGCGGAGGGAGACGGACACGATGGACACGTTCGTCGACTCCTCCTGGTACTTCCTGCGCTACTGCGACGCCGCCAACGACGAGGCCGCCTGGGATGGGAAGGCGCTGAGGGAGTGGATGCCGGTCGACCAGTACATCGGCGGCGTCGAGCACGCGATCCTGCACCTGATGTACGCGCGCTTCTTCACGAAGGCGCTCGCCGACCTCGGCCACCTCGACTTCCAGGAGCCCTTCGAGGCGCTCTTCACCCAGGGGATGGTCACGAAGGACGGCGCGAAGATGAGCAAGTCGAGGGGGAACGTCGTCTCGCCCGCCGCGATCATCGAGCGCTACGGGGCGGACACCGCCCGCTGCTACGTCCTCTTCATCGGCCCCCCCGACCAGGACGCGGACTGGTCCGACGAGGGCATGGAGGGGGTCCACCGGTTTCTCAGCCGGCTGTGGCGGATGGCGGCCGAGACGGCTGAGCTCTCTGAGACGGCAGACCTCTCTAATAAAGAACCCCCTCATGTCGATGAGGGGACCGTGCCGCATGCGGCACGGCCGGAAGGGTCGCATGCGACCCTTCCCGAGGACGCACATGTGCGTCCTCGCGGGGTGGCGCATGCGCCACCCCGAACAGCAGAGATCCACCAATCGGACGGCGAGCGCGCGGCCGGCGAGGATCTCGAGCTGTTGCGGAAGGCGCACTGGGCGATCGAGAAGGTCTCGGGCGACCTGCAGAGATTCGCGTTCAACACGGCGATCGCCGCCGTGATGGAGCTGCTGAACGAATGCTCGCGCCTGCGTGAGGACGCGAGCGTGGAGACCCGGCGCTTCGCGCTGACGACGGCCGCCTCCCTGCTGTTCCCGTTCGCCCCGCACGTCTCCGCGGACATCTACGAGCGGCTGACCGGCGAGCGCGTCTGGGAGCAGCCCTGGCAGCAGGCCGACCCGGCGATGTTGGAGCGCGAGGAGTACCAGCTGGTCTGTCAGGTGAACGGGAAGCTGCGCGATCGCGTCTCGGCCGCCACCGGCGCCGACGCGGAGGAGCTGAAGGAGCTCTGCCGGGCCGCGCCCAACGTGAGGGCCCACCTCGACGGCAAGGAGATCGTCAAGGAGATAGTCGTCCCCGGCAAGTTGGTAAACCTGGTGGTTCGCTGATGGCCGAGCTGAAGCCCGCTTATCTGATCCACGGCGACGACCACGGCGCGGTCGCCGAGCGCCGCGCGGGGTTGAAGGCGCTGGCCGAAGGGCAGGGGGACGCGGCGAGCGTGGAGGTCCTCGACGGGGAGGCCGGGACCCCGGCCGGGGTGGCGCTGGCGTTGAGCGCGATGACGTTCGCGATCGGCCGTCGCGTGATCCTCGTGGACGGCGTCGAGCGCTGGAAGCGGGGGGAGGTCGAGGAGCACCTGGCGCCCGCGATGGGGGCGATGCCGCCCGACACCACGGTGGCGCTCTTCGCGCGGGAGGAGAGCCGCAGCAAGGCTCCGGAGGCGGTCCGTGAGGCGGTCAAGCGTGCGGGTGGGCAGGTGGTCGCCCAGGCGACGGTGAAGCCGTGGGAGCTCCCGAAGTGGGCGCGCGAGCAGGCGACGCGCATGGGGATCTCACTCGACGCGGCCGCCGCGAACGCGCTCGTGGCCCAGGTGGGCGGACGCCAGCAGCGGCTGCTGCGGGAGCTGGAGAAGCTCGCATTGGAAGTCGACGTCGAGGGGGAGACCCAGCGCGTCTCCGTCGAGGAGATCGATCGCCGCGCCGCCCACTCCGCCGAGTGGCGCTCGTTCGCCCTCGCCGACGCGCTCGTCGCCGGCGACACCGGGCGGGCGACGCTCGCCTATCTCCGCGTCCGGCGCCAGGGCGAGCGCCTGGCGGGGCTCACCTACCTGATGGCTCAGCGGGTGCGCGACGCGCTCGCGATCTCCCTCCGTCTCCAGGCGGGCGAGTCGGTGGGAGACGTCCGCCGCGGGCTGCGGATGCCCCCCCGCGCCGCCGAGCGCTTCGTCGCGGACGTCGCCCGCTCCGACCCCGACCGTCTGCGGAGGGCCCTCGGCGCGCTCGCCGACCTCGAGCTCGACTCCCGCGGCGGCGCCGCGGTCGGCGCGTCTCGCTCACCGCTCGCGATGCTCGACGAGGACACGATCGCCCTCCGGGCGATCGAGGTCATCACGACCTAGGCAGCGGCGCTCAAGCTAGGCAGCGGCGCTTGCGCTTGCGGGTTGAAACGCGTAAGGCTAAGCGGAGGTGCGGGCGCGGACGCGCGCTGCGAGAGACTTCTTGCGTGCGCCGGTGTTCTTATGCAGCGCGCCGCGCTTCACGGCCTTGTCGATCGTGCTCACGAGCTCTCTATGCTCGGTGTCGGCGGTGGCGGTGTCGTCGCTCGCCATCGTCGCCTCGAGGCGACGGAAGTAGGTCTTGATCGTCGAGGTGTAACGCCGGTTCTCCAACCGCTCGCGCTCGGCGCGGAGGATCCGCTTCTTCTGGGAGTGGATGTTGGCCATAGCTTGATGCCGCGAAGCGCCGCAAGGAACTGCGGGGCGCGCCGCGGAGCGCCGTACTATAGCGGCCTTGTCCCTACCCGGAGAACCCCCCGACGCCGCGGAGCCGCCCGAGGGCATTCAGCGGGTTGCGAGCGCGCAGCTGACGGGGGCCGCCCCGGTGCTTGGCGCGGAGGAATCGACTGAAGGCGAGCCCCAGCCGGGAGATCCGCTGGATCAAGGGGGCGCGAGGGAGGTCGCGCATTCGGCCACCGGCCGCGGCGTGGCGCGCAACACGGCGATCTTCTCGATCGGCACCGGGATCTCGCGAGTCATGGGGCTGGGGCGGGAAATCGTGTTCGCGAGCTACTTCGGCACGAGCGGGGCGGCCTCCGCGTTCACGATCGCCTTCCTCGTCCCCAACCTGGTGGCCAACCTGTTCGCCAACGCCGCCCTCTCGGCGGCGTTCGTGCCGGTGTTCACCGACCTGCTCCAGCAGAACCGGAAGCTCGAGGCGCTGCGGCTGGCCTCCACGCTGTTCTGGATCATGCTGATCGTGCTCGGCGCGATCTCGGCGTTCTTCATCCTCGCCGCTCACACGATCATGCCGCTGTTCATCGGTCCCACTTTCAGCGGCGCGCTGAACGATCTGACGATCGGCCTCTCCCAGGTGCTGTTCCCTGTGGTGCTGCTGTTGGGCCTGACCGGCCTGCTGACGGGCATCCTGCAGTCCTACGACGAATTCACGATTCCCGCGATCACCCCGGCGGTGTGGAACCTCGTGATCATCGTGCTGCTGGTCGTGCTCGCGCCGCACTTCCACGGCAACGAAAAGGTCTACGCCTACGCGATCGGCATCCTCGCCGCCACCGGGGTGCAGATGGCGCTCGCGTTCGGGGCGCTCGGGCGGATCGACTTCCGTCTGAAGTTCTCGATCGACTGGCACGACCCGCGGATCAAGCAGGTGTTCATGCTGATGCTCCCGGTGACGATCGGCCTGGGGATCGTCAACCTCGACCAGCTGATCAACTCGGCCTTCGGCAGCCTCGTCTCCGACGAAGCCCCGCGTGCGATCGACAACGCCTTTCGGATCTACATGCTGCCCCAGGGAATGTTCAGCGTGGCGGTCGCCACCGTCCTGTTCCCGGTCCTCAGCCGCCTGTCCGCGCGCCGCGACCCCACGGGGATGCGCCGGACCGTCGGCACCGGGATGCGCCAGATCAACCTGCTGCTGATCCCCGCGGCGGCGTTCATGATCGTGCTCGCCACGCCGATCACGCGGCTCGTGTTCGAACGCGGCCACTTCGACGCCCAGTCCACGAAGCTGGTCTCCGAAGCGCTGTTCTGGTTCGCCTTCAGCCTGCCCTTCGCCGGCATCAACCTGTTGCTCACGCGCACCTTCTTCGCGCTCCAGCGGCCGTGGATACCGACGCGGCTGGCGGCGATGAACATCGTCGTCGACATCATCGTCAGCGTCGGCCTCTACAGGCCGCTGGGAATCGCGGGGCTCGTGATCGGCACCGTCGTCGCCAACGCGGTGATGACCGCGCTGCAGCTCCACCGCCTGCGGATCGGCTTCAACGGTCGCCTGGAGGGCGGCCAGACGACGATGATCACCACGCGGATCGCCGTCGCCTCTGCCCTCCTGGCCGGGGTCTCGTGGGCGGTGTGGTACGCGCTCCACGCCCTGCTCGGGCAGTCGCTGCTCGCGCAGATCATCTCGATGGGCGCCGCGGGCGGCGCGGGCGTGTGGGTCTACACGCGCTCGGTCCTTGCGATGCACATCCCGGAGGCCCACCAGGTCAACCGCCTGATCCGCGCCCGCCTCGGACGGGCGTAGCGCCGGGTCTGTTCCGGGGCCAGGGCGGCGGCCGGCGCCATGGGCGGTCCTCTCCGGCGCGCGGCGGCTTGTCGCACGCGCCGAGCAGAGGCCGGGTGAGCCAAGGCCCACCCGGCATGCGCCCGAACATAGATCGCCGCTTACTACTTATGTCCCAGGACTGCGTGTCTTGCCTGGGCGGCGTGACACTCTCGACACCTGGACAGGCCGCCGGGGTGGGTGGGTACCCATACCAACGCGTTGCCGCGGCTGAATGAATCCTTGCCGAGTTGGCGATCCGCCGGATAACAAAGGCTAGCGCGTCAAGGATGCTCGGGGTTACGGCCATGGGACGCGCGGGGTCGCGGCCCGCGCCATCTACGCTGTAGCCCGCCCATGGACCAAGCAAAGATCCGCAACTTCTCGATCATCGCGCACATCGACCACGGCAAGTCGACGCTCGCCGATCGCATCCTCGAGCTGACGAAGACCGTCGCTGCGCGCGAGATGCGCGCGCAGCTGCTCGACTCGATGGACCTCGAGCGCGAGCGCGGGATCACGATCAAGGCGCAGGCGGTGCGCGTCTTCTATACGGCGAAGGACGGGGAGACCTACCAGCTGCATCTGATCGACACGCCCGGGCACGTCGACTTCACCTACGAGGTCTCCCGCTCGCTCGCCGCGTGCGAGGGCGCGCTGCTGGTCGTCGACGCCGCGCAGGGGGTCGAGGCGCAGACGGTCGCCAACACCTACCTCGCGGTCGAGTCCGGCTTGGAGTTGATCCCCTGCCTGAACAAGATCGACCTCCCCGGCGCCGAGCCCGAGCGGGTGGGACGCGAAGTCGCCGAGCTGATCGGCGAGCCGGCCGAGGCGATCCTCCAGATCAGCGGCAAGACCGGCGCCGGGGTCCCGGAGGTGTTGGAGGAGCTGATCGCGCGCGTGCCCCCGCCGCATGGCGACCCGCAGGCGCCGCCGCGCGCGCTGATCTTCGACTCGGAGTTCGACCAGTACCGCGGCGTGATCGCCTACATCCGCGTCGTCGACGGGGTCTTCAAGAAGGGCGAGCTGATCCGCGCGATGGCGGGGGGGACCGAGGCGGAGATCGACGACATCGGCTGCTTCTCCCCGCAGATGGTGCCCACCCCTCAGCTCGCCGCGGGCGAGGTCGGCTACCTGATCACCGGCATCAAGGACGTCACCCTTCTCCGTGTCGGCGACACGCTCACGACCCGCGCAAGATCAGGATCCCACCCGCACCAGGCCGAAGCCGAGGAGCCGCTGCCGGGCTACCGCGAGGTCAAACCGATGGTCTTCTGCGGCCTCTTCCCGATCGACTCCGACCGCTACCCGGATCTCCGCGACGCGCTGGAGAAGCTCACGCTCAACGACGCCGCCCTCTCCTGGGAGCCGGAGACCTCGGATGCGCTCGGCTTCGGCTTTCGCTGCGGTTTCCTCGGCCTGCTGCACATGGACATCGTCAAAGAGCGCCTCGAACGCGAGTACGACCTCGAGCTGCTCGCGACGATGCCCTCGGTCGAGTTCGACGTGACGCTGACCAACGGCCAGGAGCTCGAGGTGCACAACCCCTCGGACATGCCCGACCCGGGCACGATCGCGGAGATCCGCGAGCCGTTCATCAAGGCCCAGGTGATCGCCCCGAAAGAGTACGTCGGCGCGATCATGGAGCTCTGCCAGGAACGGCGCGGCGAGCACTCCGGGATGCACTATCTCTCGCCCGAGCGCGTGCAGATGACCTACGACCTGCCGCTCGCCGAAATCGTGCTCGACTTCTTCGACCAGCTCAAGTCGCGCACCCGCGGCTACGCCTCGCTCGACTACGAGCTCAACGGCGACCGCCCGTCGGCCCTCGTCAAGCTCGATGTTTTGCTCGCCGGCGATCCGGTGGACGCGCTGTCGATGGTCGTCCACCGCGACAAGGCATATGACCTCGGCCGCACGCTCACCGAGAAGCTGCGCAAGCGCATCCCCCGCCAGCAGTACGACGTCCCGATCCAGGCCGCGATCGGCGCCAACGTGATCGCGCGCGAGACGGTAAAGGCCTTCCGCAAGGACGTGATCGCCGGATGCTACGGCGGCGACATCACGCGCAAGAAAAAGCTCCTCGCCAAGCAGAAGGAGGGCAAGAAGCGGATGAAGCAGGTCGGCCGCGTCGAGGTCCCCCAGGAGGCGTTCCTGGCGGTGCTCGAACTGGGCGAGGAGTAGGGGAAGCGGGCGCGGGCAAGCCAGGAGCGCCTGGCTGGACAGCGAGTGCCGATGTGCGCTGTCCCGTCTGGCGGGCATCGTCGGAGTAAGGGGGTGTGCGCTCCGAGACAATCGAGACGCGTCGCCGGCTGTATCTGCTCGCGCGCGTGGTGATCGTGCGCCACTACCGCCGGCCGCTCACGCTCGCCGTCGTGGCCGACGCCCTGTCCAGCTCGCCTCGACAGCTGCAGCGGGCGTACGCGCAATTCGGCGAGAGCACCTTCCAGGAGGATCTGCTCGCGCGGCGGATGGCCGCCGCCGCGGAGTTGCTGATCGAGCAGCGGGCGATCCCTGTGGCCGACGTGGCGCGTCTCGTCGGATACCGCCAGGCGCCCCATTTCGCCCAGGCCTTTCGACGCCGCTACGGCCTTTCCCCGGCGCGCTTTCGAGAGCAGGCGCCCCGGCGGAGGGAGATAAAGAGCGCGGATGTTGTTATACAAATTAAGCGGCGTGTGTAACTATAGTTACACGTGATCTAAAAAAGACGAGAGTGACTCTACGCCCGCTCCGTGCGGGGAAAGAGGATCGACCATTTCGGCGCCGGGCAACCGCAATCGCATCAGCGTTCCGCCGCCCGGGGCCCGCTCGGCGGTGACGGTGCCGCCGTGCTGTCTGACCACCTGGCGCACGATCGCGAGCCCCAGTCCCGAGCCGGGTCGCCCGCGCGCCTCGGCGCCGCGGTAGAAGCGATCGAACACATGCGCGAGGTCCTCCGCGGAGATCCCCGGCCCGTGATCGCGCACGGTCAGCTCCTCGCCGCCGATCGACGATCCACGTAATCGTCGATCGCCCAGCACGATCTCGACCGGCTCGCCGGGAGGGCTGTACTTGACCGCATTGTCGAGCAGGTTCGCCACGGCGCGCTCCAGCCGCGCGGGTACGCCCGCGACGATCGTCGGCGCGAGCTCGAGCAGGAGGGGGGTGGCGGGCGAGTGCCGGCGCGTGCGTTCGGCGACCTCGCTAACCACCAGATCCCACCGCATGTCCTCGGTCTCGGCGCTGGGTTCCTCGCCGCGGGCGAGGTCGATCAGGTCGTTCATCAGGAGCGTCAGCTCGCCGATCTGCTCGACCACGTCGGACAGCAGGCGCCGGCGCTCGTCGGGCTCCATGTCCTGCGCCCGCTGGAGGATCTCGATGTTCGTGCGCAGGCTGGTCACGGGCGTGCGCAGCTCGTGCGAGGCGTCGGCCACCAGCTGTCGCTGCGCGTGGACGGACGCGTCGAGCGCGCCCATCGAGTGCTCCAGCGCATCGAGCATCGCGTTGAAGCTCGTCGCCAGACGGCCGATCTCGTCTTCCCCGCCGAACTCGATTCGCCCGCTGAGGTCCTGCGTGAGAGCTACGTGCTCGGTGGCCTGAGTAAGGCGCTTGAGGGGCAGCACCGCGGCACCGGCGACCAGCCGTCCGAGCAGCGCCGCGAGCGCGATGCCGCCGATGTCGAGCAGCGCCAAGATCAGACGCAGGCGGCTGAGCAGGCTGTCGACTTCGGTGAGCGGCTGGGCGAACTGGACGGCCCGTCCGGGACCGAGCGGCTCGGCGAGGATGCGCAGATCGGTGCCGTCGACGTGGGCGTCGCGGAAGAACGATTTGCCACCGTGGGCCGCGAGCAGGCGGGTGGGGGTGTCGACCGGAAGCGAGATGCCACGCGCCGAGCGCACGAGGATTGTCCCCTTAGCGCCCACCACCTGCTGGTAGCCGCGTACCTGATCGGGTTCGGGTGGCAGGCTCCCGAAAGGATTGCTCGTCGCGCCTGTGCCACCCGTGGTGCGGTTGGTCGAGGCGCGGCTGGGCGTTTTGGTCGCCCTCCCTGTCCGGCCGGCGGCGGTCGAGTCGAGGGCCAGTCCGAACGGCGGCGCGCCGGTCGCGCTGGGGCTGGTGTTTTTGCTGCGGTCGTTGAGGAATCGCAGCAGGCGCGTGGACTCGCGCCCGCGGTTACGCAGCTGATTGTCCACCTGGCTGTGTAGCTGGTTGGAGGTGAGCAGATAGGTGAGCAGCGACGCGAGCACAACGGCGATCGCCACCGCGGCGGCCGAGACAAGAGTGATGCGCCTGCGAAAGCTCACGAGGATCCACGTAATACGTAGCCCACGCCGCGGACGGTGTGGAGCAGGCGGGGCTCCTCGCCGGCCTCGGTCTTGCGGCGCAGGTAGCCCATGTAGACGCCCAGGGAGTTGGAGGTCGCGCCGAAGTCATACCCCCAGACGTGCTCGAAGATCGCCGAGCGGGTCAGTACCTGACGAGGGTGGCGGAGAAACATCTCGAGCAAGAGAAACTCGGTGCGCGTCAGCTGCAGCATCCGCTCGCCGCGCCACGCCTCGTGGGCGAGGCGATCCAGACGCAGGTCCTCGAAGGCGAGCGCTCCGTCCTGGTCGTCCTCGCTCGCTCGCCGCAGCAGCGCACGCACTCGCGCGAGCAGCTCGCGCAGCGCGAACGGCTTGACGAGATAGTCATCGGCGCCGGCGTCGAGGCCGGCGACACGGTCGTCGACCCCTTCGCGGGCGGTGAGCATCAGCACCGGAGTCCTGTCGCCGCCCTCGCGCAGACGCCGGCAGACCTCCAGGCCGTCGATGTGAGGCATCGAGACGTCGAGGATCACGACCTCATACGGCGTCGTGCCAAGGCGCTCAAGCGCCTCGCGCCCGTCCGCGGCCTGCGCGACCTCGTAGCGCTCCAACTTCAGCGCGCGCGACAGCGCGGCCTGGACGGCGGGCTCGTCGTCGACGACAAGTACTCGTGCTTGTTGCTCGGCCATTATCGGTATCTACCTGTCAGCGGCTGTCCGGTGGACGATCATGAAACCAGGGGAGTCCGCCTTTGAGGCTACCGTGACAGGTCCCTCGGAGATGCGGTTCGCGCAGAGCAACGCAAATGCCGAGAGCAGAGCAGGGCGAATGCCGAGCAAGCAAAAGCGAATGTCAAGCATCACCAAGTCCCAAGCGATCCCCGCCGAGGCCCCTATCGACGACATCTCCCTCGAGGACATCCCTATCGACGAGGCCTCTATCGACGAGACCTCCGACGAACTGGCCGCGCATTCGCGTACGTTGCGCAACAGCATCATCAGCCTCGCGATCTTCTTCGGGATCATCGTCGCGCTGCTACTTGCGGTGCCGGGCCTGCACTCGGTGGAGGAGCGCATCTCCGACGCGAACTCGTGGTGGCTGGCTGCTGCCGTGGGCCTGGAGCTGCTCTCCTGCGCCGGCTACGTGGTGCTCTTCGGGCGCGTCTTCGGGATGCTCGGCAAACGCCTCGTCTCGCGCCTGTCGCTCTCGGAGCTGGCGGTCAACTCGGTCGTCTCGGTGAGCGGCCTCGCCGGCTTGGCGCTCGGCGCCTGGGTGCTGCGCAGCAAGGGCGTCTCGGTGGAGAGGATCGCGAAGCGATCGGTCCTGCTGTTCGTGCTCACCAGCGCCGTGAACGTCGGGGCGGTGGTCGTGATCGGCATGCCGATGTGGCTGGGATTGCTCCCCGGCTCGCGCAATCCGTTGCTTACGCTGCTTCCGGCCATGGCCGCCCTGGCGGCGATTATCGGGACGCTCGTGCTCGCGGCGTGGGCCCGGCGGACGGCCGCGCGCAGGCCGCTCGAACATGGACGCTGGGCCGTGACGCTCGTGGCCCTGAGCGGCGGCGTCGAGGATGCCGTGCGGCTGATCCGTGAACGTGATTGGCGTGTGTTGGGCGCAGTCGCCTACTGGCTGTTCGACAACCTCGCGCTGTACGCGTGCCTCGCGGCGTTTGGCGCGACCCCCGTCGTGTGGGTGGTGGCGATGGCCTACCTGGTGGGCATGCTCGCCAACTCGCTCCCGATTCCCGGGGGCTTCGTCGCGGTCGAAGGGGGACTCGTGGGCATGCTCGTCCTGTTCGGTGTCCGCCCGGCCTCCACCGTGGTGGCTGCGGTGGTCGTCTACCGGGCGATCTCGTTGTGGATCCCCGCGCTGATCGGCTCGCTCGCTTTCCTCAGCCTGCGACGCGAGATCGGCAAGCCGCTGAAGCCCGGCGCCGTGGGCGCAACCGGGTTCTGATCCGGAATCGGGCCAGAGCAGCTCAGGAGCTCGCGTCGGACAGGCTCTTCGCCTCGGCTTCGGCCGCGGCGGCGTGCTGGCAGGCGCGCCCGGGTAGGCCGGCCATCACGCGGCTCAGCGCCGAGCTCATCGCCCCGGACAGGCCTGGGCAGAAGACGGGCGCTGGGAGCTTCCCTGTCGCCCCGCCGGGCGCGTTGAGCGGGCGTAGTTCCAGCGCCGCTTTGCGCGCATGGGCGAAGGTGTCGGAGAAGATGTCGATCGCCAGGCGCCCGCTGTAGAGCTCGATCGAGCGCCCTTCGTCGTACACGGTGGCAGGAACCCCGCGGATGACCGTGTTGCTCTGCGGGCCGAGCGTGGCATTGGAGTGCAGGCCGTAGATCACGGTCGTCACCTGCAGCGGCAACAGGCAACTGCCGCCGCCGAAGATGCCTTTGCGTTGCACGCAGTCGCCGTAGTAGACGCTGTCACCGACACCGCTGTTGTAGCCCTGCTGGCCGTCCGCCGCGGCGAGCGGTTGGCCGACGAAGGTGGGTCCCACCCAGTAGACCCGGAAGTAGGGGAACGTCTCGGCTTCGGCGAGTGTCCCCGCGGTGATCGGTCGCGGATGGCCGGTGGCGCAGCCGCCGAGGGCCAGCGCGGCGCAGAGCGCCCCCAGCGCGAGGCATATGCGGCGCGCCGTCCGCGGCCTCATCCGCAGCGCTGTCCGCAGTTCCATGCGCGGCCCTGTCGATGTGCTCGTCATGATCTCCACGTGCCGATTATCGAGCGTCTGCGATCGAGAGCTACTTCAGGGTCGCCCGAGAGTTCTTACGGATACATATCCGTCGCATCCGCGGCGGATGGGTCGGGGTCCGGTGTGGTAGCGCACCGGACCCCGGTCGTTTTCGCTCGAGCGCTTCCCGCGACGGGACTCGCGGCCGCGCTGGTGGCGATGTGGTTGCTGGTCGATCCGCGCACTCCGGACCTCGCGGCGCAGGTCTATCGGGTTGGTCTGTTCGATCATCTCTCCTTCGCCGTCTGGGACGAGCACTGGTACGCCGGGCATGCCCTGCCCGGCTACAGCCTCCTGTTCCCGCCGCTCGCCTCGCTGCTTGGCCTGCGCGTGCTCGCGGCTCTGTCGGTGTTGGCCTCCGCCGCGCTGTTCGAGCGGTTGGTCCTCGGCGTGTACGGCCGATCCGCTCGCTTGGGCGCCGCCTGGTTCGCGGTCGCGGCCGTCGGAGACATCTGGCTTGGGCGGCTGACGTTCGCCCTAGGTGTCACGTTCGCCGTGGCCGCCGTGTTCGCGCTCTTCCGCGGGCGTCCCCGCTGGGCCGCTCTGCTGGCTGTGCTGTGCGCGGCCGCAAGTCCGGTCGCGGGCGTCCTACTTGGGCTTGCGGCGCTCACAGACGCGCTCACGCGGCGCTCGCCCCGCGCGCTGGTGGCGCTGGCGGCGCCGGCGGCGGTCGTCGTCGTGCCGCTCGCGCTGCTGTTCGGAGAAGGCGGCTTCGAGCCGTTCCCGACGACGTCGTTCGCGGCGACCGCGGTTGTGACGCTCCTGTTCCTCTGGGCGCTCCCTCCAGGGCAGCGTCTGTTCCGGACCGGGGGGATCTTGTATCTCCTGACTTGTGGGTTGACGTTGGCGGTGCACAGTCCGATGGGCAGCAACATCGAGCGCTACGCGGTGCTGCTGGCCGGACCGTTGCTGCTGTGTGCCCTCGCCGCGGGCCCGAAGCTGCCGGGCTCGGCGGGGCGAGCCTCGGGTGGCCGTTCGACCGCGGCATCGATAATCGCGCTGCTCGGCATCGCCGTCTTCACGTTGTGGGGTCCCGTGCGCGAGACGAGGGCGGTGGCGGGGAACGAATCGACGAGCGCCTCCTACTACGCGCCTGTACTGGGCTTCCTGGCACGTATTGAGGCCCCGCCCGCCCCGCTCGTGCGGGTCGAGGTGCCGCTCACGCGCTCGCATTGGGAGGCCGCGCTGATGGCGCCGTCGGTCTCGCTCGCACGGGGCTGGGAGAAGCAGTTGGACACACGCTTCGACGAGGTGCTGCTCAAAGGGGGATTGACCGCGGCGGGGTACTCAGCGTGGCTGCACGAGGAGGCGGTGAGCTACGTCGCGCTCCCAGACACCCCGCTCGACTCGTCGAGCTCTCAAGAGGGTCGGTTGATCCGCCGCGGCCTGCCCTTCCTTGAGGTGGTGTTCAAGAGCAGGCATTGGACCGTCTATGCGGTTCGTGCCCCGACGCCGCTGCTGGAAGGCCCGGGACGGCTGACGTCACTCGGCTATGACTCCTTCGCGCTGCGCGCAACCGCGCCGGGGCGGTTCCTCGTGCGGGTGCGATACACGCGCTTCTGGACGCTCGCCGCCGGCGAGGGCCACGTGGCTGAAGCGCCCGGGGGCTGGACTTACGTGACGGCGGATACACCCGGGCTGCTGCGCGTTGCGGCGCGCTTCTCCGTCGCCCGCGCGCTCGCGCTGGGGTGACTCAACCCCTGGGCGTGAACGCGTAGAGGCCGGTGTAGCCGGTGATGTAGATGTTCTGTCCGTCGCTGATCGCCGGATCGAAGGCGCCGGTGGGAAGCTCGAAGGAGACGCGGCCTGTGGAGATGCCGAGGCCGTAGGTGCGGTGCTGGCCGAGGTCGGAGAAGTAGACGGTGCGCCCGATGATCGTCGCCGACCCGGAGATGCGGCCGTGTGCGTTGTATTTCCAGACGATGCTGCCGGAGCGGGCGTTGAGCGCGTAGAAGGTCCCGTCGTAGGAGCCGAGGTAGATCGTCGGGCCGAGACCGGGAGCGTTGGTGACGGCGGGCGAGGCGTATACGTAGGCGCCGGTCTGCACGGCCCAATCGAGCTTGCCGGTGGACGCGTCGTAGGCATAGACGCGCCCGTCGGTGTTGCCGAGGAACACGCGGCCGTAGACGACGGCGGCGGTCGAGTAGAAGGTGCCGCTGCCGAGGAGCGCCCCTTCGGAGCCGCTGCGCCACAGCCGCCGGCCGGTCTGCTCGGAGATCGCCTGGAGGTGCCCGGAGTAGTCGCCGAAGTAGAGCACGCCGTTCTTCAGTGTCGGGCTGGCCTTGACGGCGCCCGACGCGTGGTAGGTCCAGACAGGTCTGCCGGTGTGGGCATCGAGCGCATAGACCGTCCCGTTTTGGGAGCCGAAGAAGACGATGCCGTGGTCGACCAGTGGCGAGGACTCGCTTGGGCTCGGCAGCTCGCGCGACCAGCGGATCGCACCGGTGGAGTAGTTGACCGCGGCCACGAGGCCCTTTTTGATGCCGTCGGTGCGTGCGAGGACGGTCGCGTAGACGGTGTTGCCGACGACGGCCGGGGAGGAGGCGGAGAGCGAGCCGAGCCGCCTGTTCCAGAAGGTGTGGCCGGTGTGCTTGCTGATCGCCTCCAGCATGCCGTTGTCGGCGAGCTGGAAGAGGTGATCGCCATAGATCACGGGCGGGAACTCGAGCAGTGCGCCGCCGTTGTGCACCCACAGCCGTCTGAACGGCGGGTGCAGGCGAGAGGGCGCGGGGAAGAAGCGGGTGTGGTCCTTGGTGTAGCCGTAGAACGGCCACGCGAAGCGTTCGGGGCCGCTCGCCGGCAGGTGCGGGGTCGGCTCGGAGAGGAAGCGCGCGTGGGGGTGGTAGATGTTGCCGGTGCGGTGGCGCTCATAGAGATAGGCGCCGAGCGCGGCGGCGAGCAGCAGCACAAGCAGAGCAGCCAAGCCCAGGCGGACTCGTTTAGAGCGGAGGGAGGGGCGGCCGATGCGGTCAGAGCCTAGAGAGATGCGCCGAGGAATGGCGCGATGGCGACCGCGATGACAGGCATATGATCGCGTGCATGACGAGTGACTCCATCACGGGATCCGAGGTCTTTGCGCCTGGCCTGCTGCGCGGCCGGGTGGCGCTCGTGACCGGCGGGGGTACCGGTTTGGGGAAGGCGACCGCGCTCGAGCTGGCGCGCTGCGGCGCGACGGTGGTGATCGCCGGACGCCGCGCGGAGGTGCTGGAAGGCGCGGTGTCCGAGATCGGGGCGGCTGTCGGCATCGGCATGGGTGGAGTCGTTGACGCGGACGGGGTCGAGAGC
>DASRKZ010000043.1:0-3143 GCA_035648675.1 Solirubrobacteraceae bacterium | reverse complement strand
TCCCCGCACCGCGCTCCCGGAGCAGCTGGTACTGGGTCAGCGCTACGGTCGTTAGAGCGAGCGGTAGGCCTGAGCCAGGCGCGCCACGCCCTCATCGATCTGCTCGGGCGTCACCCCCGAGTAGGCCAGCCGCAGCGTGTTCTCGCCGCCCTCCAGGAGGAAGTCGGTGCCCTTCACAAACGTCACCCCGAGCTCCTCGGCGACCTTCTGGAGGGCCCGCACGTCGGTGCCCGCGGGCAGCGTCACCCACATGAAGTAGCCGCCTTCCGGCACCACGAACTCGGCCTCCGACAGCTCGCGCGTCAGCGCCTGGCCCAGCGTCAGCGCGCGCTTTGCGAGTGCCGTCCTGACCGTCTCGATCGAGCTCTCGATCGAGCCCGAGGCGCAGAACTCGTACACGATCGACTGCGCCACCATGCTCGGCGAGATGTACGTGTTCGTCGCCAGCTTCGCCACCGCCGCGATCAGGTCGGTCGGCCCGACCAGGTAGCCGACGCGGATGCCCGGGCAGACGGTCTTCGAGAACGACGACGCGTACACCACGTGCTCGGGGTCCATCGAGAGCATCGTCGGCAGCGACTCGCCGCTGAAGCGCAGGTCGACATACGGGTCGTCCTCGAACACCCAGAAGTTGTGCTCCGCCGCCAGCGCGAGCAGCGCCTGGCGCTTTCCCGGTGAGAGCGTGTACCCGGCGGGGTTCTGGAAGTTGGGGATGATGTGGGCCAGCTTCGGCCGCACCGCCTGGGTGGGTGGGATCGAATCCCCCCGCAGCAGGCGGGCGAGCGCATCCGTGTCGATCCCGTCGTGCTCCAACTCGACCGCGTGCAGCCGCGCGCCGCGCTCACGCAGCGACAGCAGCGTGCGGTCATACGTCGGGCGCTCCACGATCACCTCGTCACCGGGCCCAACGAGCTGCTCGAACAGGAACGCATCGGCCTGCATCGAGCCGTTCGTCACGAGCACCCGCTCCGGCTCCACGCCGTGCCGGTCCGCGATCCACGCGCGCAGCCGGGGATAGCCGACCGAGGTCCCGTACGCGGTCGTACCCCCCGGGTCGCTCTCGAACGCGCGGGCCGCCGCATCGCGCAGACCATCCACGTCGACGATGTCCAGCGAAGGCGCGCCGCGCGCGAATGAGATTGTCGGACCCACATATCTCTCGGGCATCTCCCCGAAGCTTATGCCTCCGAGCAGCTCGTCATATCCCCGGGTCAGCTCCTTCGCGGTCCGCTCCAGACGGTCGCGGAAGCGCAACAGTTCCTCTCCGCTCGGCGTCCTGGCGTCTGGGGGTTGCGGCGCTCGCGGAGGTTGCGATGGCTGCGGCGCTCGCGGAGGTTGCGATGGCTGCGGGGCGCGCGGAGGTTGCGATGGCTGCGGGGCTCGTCGAGGTTGCTGTGCTCGCGGGGGCTCCACCGGCCGGCTTGGTGGTTCCCCAGGCTCGATCGCCTCGTCAACCAGTCTGCTCCCGCCTGAGCGCTCCGTGGCGGTTGCGGGCAACGGGTTGTGAGCACCGCCGAGAGGGAGGGGAGGGAGGTGTCCGCCGCCGGGCGCATCGTCGCGATCGATCGACGTCAGGGTGCGCTCGAGCTCCTGCAGCTTCCGCTCCAGTTCACCCAGCGTCTTCGAGACCTCCTGATCCACTGCCCTAGCGTAGCTGCGTTACCGCTATCTCCGCCACCTCGGTCGGGGTGCGTCCCACGCGCACGCCCTTCGCTTCGAGCGCCTCCGCCTTCGCGGCGGCCGTGCCGGCGGAGCCCGACACGATCGCTCCGGCATGGCCCATCTGCTTGCCGGCGGGCGCCGTGAAGCCGGCGATGTAGGCCACAACGGGCTTCCTCACGTGCTCCGCGATGTACTCGGCGGCCTCCTCCTCGGCCGAGCCGCCGATCTCGCCGGAGAGCACGATCAGCTCGGTCTGCTCGTCTCCCTCGAACAGCTCGATCACGTCCACGAACGAGCTCCCCGGCACCGGGTCGCCGCCGATCCCCACGATCGAGCTGCACCCGAACCCGGCCTGGGCGATCTCGTTTCCGATCTGGTAGGTCAACGTGCCCGAGCGCGACACCACGCCGACGTTCCCCTCCTCGAAGAAGCTCGCCGGAATGATGCCGACGTTCGCCTTCCCCGGCGACAGGATCCCCGGGCAGTTCGGGCCGATCAGACGGGTACCGGAGCCCGCCCTCCCGTCGCGCTTGAGCGTGTTATAGACCCTCAGCTCGTCGTGCGCGGGGATGCCCTCGGTGATCGCGATCACCAGCTCCACGCCGGCCGCGGCGGCCTCGAGGATCGAATCGGCGGCGGCCGCGGGGGGAACGAAGATCATCGCCGTGTTCGCCCCCACCGACTCCACACACTCCTCCCAAGAGCCGAATACCGGGATGCCCTCCACATTCTGCCCGGCCTTCTTCGGGTTGATGCCGCCGACCACGTTCGTCCCGTAGCGCCGGTTGTTCAGCGTGTGGAACGAGCCCTCCCTCCCGGTGATCCCGGCGACCGCCAGGCGGGTGCTCTTGTCGACGAGCACGCTCATGCCGCTCCCACGCTCTCGCCGGCTGCCAGGGCGACGACCTTCTCCGCCGCCTCGTTCATCGTCCGTGCGGCGTGCACGTTCGGCAATGCGGCCTCCTGGAGCAGCTCGCGGCCGGCCACGTCGTTCGTGCCGTCCAACCGCACCACGAACGGCACCGACGGTTTGACGTCCTCGAACGCCGCGATCAGGCCCTTGGCGACCTCGTCGCAGCGTGTGATCCCGCCGAAGATGTTGAACAGCACCGCCTTCACCGCGTCGTTCGCAAGGATCAGCTCGACCGCCTGCTTGATCTTCGCGGCGTCCGAGCCGCCGCCGGCGTCGAGGAAGTTCGCGGGCCGCCCGCCCGCCTGGGCGACGACGTCGAGCGTGCTCATCACCAATCCGGCGCCGTTCCCGAGGATGCCGATGTCGCCGTCGAGCTTCACGTACTGCACCCCCTCCTCCTTCGCGCGGCGCTCGATCGGATCTTCGTTCTCCTTGTCGGCCAGCTCCCCGTTCTCGGGGTGGCGGTACAGCGCGTTGTCGTCGAGTGAGACCTTCGAGTCCAGCGCCTTCACCTCGCGCTCCGGCGTCACGATCAGCGGGTTGATCTCCGCCAGCGTCGCGTCCTCCT
>DASRKZ010000042.1:0-10406 GCA_035648675.1 Solirubrobacteraceae bacterium | reverse complement strand
GCCCGCCGAGATCTGGGAGCGCGACGTGCTTCCGCGGCGGACCGGCGCCTACTCCCAAGCGTGGCTCGACAGCCTCTGCGCGAGCGGCGAGGTCGTGTGGGTCGGCGCCGGCTCACTCGGGCGCCGCTCCGGACGCGTGGCGCTCTACTTCCGCGAGGACGCCCCCCTGATCGGACCGCCCTCCTCCCCGCGCTCAGGCGGGGGGAGTGCGTCGGCGCCGAGTGCGCCCGAGCACGACCTCCTCCGCGGGCGCCTCGCGCAGGGGCCGTGTTTCTTCACCGACCTCCTCGCCGAGCTCGACCTCGCGGGGGAGACGCTCCGCGAGGCCCTCTGGGACCTCGTCTGGGCGGGCGAGGCGACGAATGACGCGTGGGCGCCCCTCCGCGCGCCCCACCTCGCGCTCGCCCGCGGCGCGCGCTACCCGCGGGGGTCCGACGCGTCGGGCGGCTCCCGCTCCCCCCGCCCGATGACCGCTCGCTCGCGCTTCGGCGCGCGTCGCAGCGGCGCGCAGGCGCAGGTCCAGGGCCGCTGGTCGCTCACCGACGGCCTGTTCGCGGAGCCCCTCGATCGTCACCCTTCGGCCCCCAAGTCGTCGCCGCGGCCGGGATCCGCTGGCTCCACCTCGCCGCCGCCGGGACCCGCGGGCTCCACCTCGCCGCCGCTTCCCTCGCCCGAGCGTCGCCGCGCGCTCGCCGAGCTCCTGCTCGAGCGCTACGGGATCGTCACCCGCGAGCAGGTCCTCGCCGAGGGGATCCGTGGCGGCTTCGCGCTGCTCTACGACGCGTTCTCCAAATTGGAGACCCTCGGCGTCTGCCGCCGGGGCTACTTCATCGAGGGCATGGGCGGCGCCCAGTTCGCGCTCCCCGGCGCGGTCGAGCGCCTGCGTGCCTCCCGGACCGACGCTCCCAGAGGCGCGGACGAGCACCCAGGCGCCCGCACGCGTGCGCTCGTGATCGCCGCCGCCGATCCCGCCCAGCCCTACGGCGCCGCGCTCCCGTGGCCGAAACGCGCAGGGCAGGAGCGCCGTCCCGCCCGGGTGGCCGGGGCCCACGTGGTGATGGTCGCCGACGAGCCCGTTCTCTACGTCGAGCGCGGCGGCCGCGGGCTGGTGACGCTCGCCGATGCGCCCCCCGTGGGGTCGGCCGGCTCCGGTTCCTCGGCCGGCCGGGAAGGCGAGCCGCTGCTCGAGGCGCTCACGGCGCTCGCCGAGGCGGTGCGCGCCGGGCGCGTCCCCAAGCTCGCCCTCGAGCGGATCGACGGCGAGCCGGCGATCGCCTCCGGACTCGCCCAGGCGCTGATCGACCTCGGCTTCCACTCCGGTCCGCGCAAGTTCACGCTCAGCGCCTGAGCGGTCCGAATCGCATTGTCTGTCGGATGTTTTGGGGAGACGACGTGTGTCTAAAAGTACAGGATGAGTGCGGCTGCTAAAACTTGTCGAAGGCCAGCGTTATGGGTATTCTCCCGAATCGTGGGGATCAGCGGAACCACCAGGGGACTCGCACCGATGTATCGCCAGTTGCCCCACGGCCCGCACGGGATGACGCGTGAGGACGTGGCTCGCAATCAGCGGACGCGCGTCTACGGCGCCATGATCGAGTCGATCTCCAAGTACGGCTATCGGGCGAGCACCGTCGCGGGTGTGATCGGACTCGCGGGTGTCTCGCGGCGGGCGTTCTACGAGCAGTTCGCCAACAAGGAACAGTGCTTCCTCGCAACCTATGACCTCGTCGTGGCGCGCTCACGCAAACTGGCGATCGACTCCTGGGAGCAGGAGCGCGGCTGGGCCAACAGGATCCACGCCGCCTTCCAGAGGTGTCTCGAGGACATCGCCGTCGCTCCGAAGGGCCCGCACCTGGTGTTCGTCGACTCGCTCGGGATCGGACCGGCGGCGAGAGCGCGCCTGCAGCTCGCGGCGTCCACCCAGGAGCGTCTCCTCACGGCCGGGTTCGACGCCGCGCCCGATGGCGTCAAGCTGCCGCAGCTCATATCGAAGGCGATCGTCGGCGGCATCCGTCACATCGCGTGCACGCGCCTGCGCGAACAGCGCGAGCAGGAGCTGCTCAACCTGACCGACGAACTACTGGACTGGGTCTCCGCCTATCGCACCCCGCCGGGGGCACGGTTGAACGCGCTGATGCCCAAGCAGCCGCTGCACATACCTTCCACCTTTCCGGCATTCCTCACGAGCGGCGACGTGCGCTCGCGGACGCTTGGCTCGGTCGTGCACCTCACGCTCGACGAGGGCTACGCGGAGGTCACCGACCCCCAGATCGCACAGTTCGCGGGCACCTCCACCGAGGCGTTCCACAAACAGTTCACCAGCAAGCAGGAGTGCTTCCTCGCCGTCGTCGACGAGCTCGCCCGCGAAGTGTCGGAGGTGGTGCTGGACTCGATGGGAGACGCCTCGTGCTGGTCGGAGGAGGTTCGTCCGGCGGTGAGCGCGTTCGTCGAGTTCTTCGTCGCCCGCCCATCGCTGATCCGGATTGCGTTCATCGATCTCTTCGAAGTCGGCCCCGCGATGGTCAAACGCATGACGACGACGATCGAGAGCTTCACGAAGATGCTCGACGAAGCCGGCCCCGAGCCCCACCGCGCCCCGGAGATCGCCGCCGAGGCGATAACCGGCGCGATCTGGGCGATCATCTCGAGCTACGCGACAAACGACCGCCTCGGCTACCTGCCCTACCTGGTGGACCACATCACGTTCATCGTGCTCGCGCCCTACGTGGGCGCGAAGCAGGCGATGAAGAGCATCGAAGCGTCCCGCCCCGAGGATCTGAAGTCTGGCATCGTGCGGGTCCATGACACCCCCCTCGAGCATGCGCCCGCTGCCCTCGCGCACGCGCCC
The DNA here is from genome assembly GCA_035648675.1 of Solirubrobacteraceae bacterium. GTDB lineage: Bacteria > Actinomycetota > Thermoleophilia > Solirubrobacterales > Solirubrobacteraceae > Palsa-744. The sequence continues at coordinate 7,558 of DASRKZ010000042.1, read as the reverse complement.
GCTGCGAGTCGGTCACAAGGGCGCCGCCCAGCTCGCTCCCGGCAACACGCTCGCTAGCTTCCGCGCGGCGCTCGACGCGGGCGTGGACATGATCGAGTTCGACGTTCTCTCAGAGCACCGCGACGGCAGCGGGCGGCTGTTGCTCGCCCACGACTACGAGGCGCTGCGAGAGGGATCGCCGCTCACGCTCCAGGAGGCTCTCACGCATCTCGCCGGCGCCGAGTTCGCGGGGGTGGAGCTCGACGTCGACGTGAAGCTGCCCGGCTACGGCGGGCGTGTGGTGCAGGCACTGCGTGAGGCCGGGCTGCTCGAGCGCTCACTGGTGAGCGGCATGTTCGTCGACGAGCTCGACGCGATGCGCGCGCTCGAGCCGACGCTGCGCCTGGGCTGGTCGGTACCGCGTGTCAGGCGCGACTACACGACCGACCTGCTCACGGCGATCCCTGCCCTGGCGATCCTCACCGGCTACCGCGCGCTCCTGCCCCGGCGCGCTCGCGCGGTCCTCCGGGCCGGTCGTTTCGACGCGATCATGGCCCACTGGCGCCTGATCACTCCCGCGCTCGTGCGGGCGGTCGCCGACGGCGGCGGCGAACTGTACGTCTGGACGGTGGACGACGCCGCGCAGATCGCCAGGCTGAGCGCGATGGGCGTCGACGCGATCATCACGAACGATCCACGCCTGTTCCAGTCGTGAGGCGCCGATCGAGCCGACTCCGCGATCGGAGTCGCCCTCGAGACCGGTGTCCGGTCAGCTCAACGAGCACTCAGCCGCGCTGAAGCCCGCCGGGTCGGCTCCCGCGAGGCTCGTGTGCCCGACAGTGGTGGGCCGGGAGACCGTGTACTCGACGGTCGCCCCTCGGCGCCACTGGAAGCTCACGACTCCGCGCAGCTCGACGGCGGGCTTGCCCGCGACCGGTACGAGCTGGAAGCTGCGCCCGGTCTGGCGCGCGGACTTGGCGGCGCCGACAGCCACGTAGCCCGAGTCCGCACCGTTGGCCAGATCGACCCACTGCTGGGTGGTGCTCTCGAGGTACTGCAGGCGAAAGCGCATGTACATCTCGTCCTTCGACTGGCCGTCGCCCGGCATCGAACCGCGCACCCCGACCGTGTCGGCCTGATCGGCGGGATTGCACACGTCGATCGTGGCCCACAGCTCCCGCGATCGCAGCAACGCCTGCTCCTGGGTGGTGAGCTTCCCGCCCGCGCCTGTCCCATTCGCCGTGCCCGCGACGCCTGAGGCGCCAGACTTGGCCGAGGCGGCGAGCGCGGGGGCAGACAGGAGCACCCCGAAGACGGCCAACAGCACGATCGGTCTAGCGAGAATCATCTCCTGAAGATAGCGCCGGCGGCCTTCCGCTGAGCCGGTGGAGGGATTTGTCCAGCGATTGCCACCCGCTCCTTTCCAGAGGAGGCCTCGGCGTGTGATATGCCTGCGGCGATGGCGGGCATGCGCTCAGCGGAGGTGGTGGAGCTGCTCGCGCGCGTGCCCGTGCTCTCGACGCTCGAGCGAGAGGACCTCGAGCGAATCGCCGACCTCGCGGTGCCGCGCGCGTTCGAGCCGGGCCAGGTGGTGTTCCGCGAGGGCGACGCAAGCGACACCTGCTACATCGTTCGCTCCGGGCGCGCCCGCGCGGTGCGCGAGCACTCCGGCGGGCGCACGATCACGCTCGCCACGTTCGGGCCGGGCGACATCTTTGGCGAGCTCGCGCTGTTCGAGGACGAGCGCCGCTCGGCCACCGTCGAGGCGATCGAGCCGACGAGCGTCGTCGCGGTGCTCGGCCCGGACATGCGCCGGCTGATGATCGAGCACCCCGGGATCTCGGCCCGGCTGGTGATCGCGCTCGGCCGCCGGCTGCGCGAGACCAACGAGCGCCTCTCACGCCAGTCCTTCCAGACCGTCCAGAGTCGCGTGGCCGTGGTCTTGAGCGAGCTCGTCGAGCAGGAGCTGGCCGCGGGGCAGGTAGAGCGCCACGAGGGCGCGGAGCGGGCGGAGCACGCCGCGGAGGGGAAGGAGAAGGCCTCGGAGCCCGGGGATCTCCGCCAGGCCGATGGGGACGTGCTGGTGACGGCCACCCAGGCCGATCTGGCGCAGCTCGCGGGCTCCTCGCGCGAGTCGGCCAGCCGCTTCCTGGCGGTACTGGAGCGCGCCGGCGTGATCTCCCAGGGGAGAGGTCGCCTGGTTGTCCACGATCGAGAGGCGCTGAAGCAATATGTCTTCTAAGAGCCGCAAGAAGCGCAAAGGCGCGCCGCGCGCGCAGGAGATCTCCGCCGGTGGTGTCGTACTTCGCGGCGAGCGGGTGGTCGTGATCGTCCCCACGCGCCGGGCCCCGGACGGCTCGCGGGTGCTGGCGCTGCCGAAGGGGCACGTCGATCCGGGCGAGAACGCGCTGCAGGCCGCCGTGCGGGAGGTGCGCGAGGAGACGGGTGTCGTTGCGGAGCTCATCCGCGAGCTGGGCGAGGTGCGCTACTGGTATCGGCGTGACGGGCGCACGATCGGAAAGTCGGTCACCTTCTACCTCTTCCGCTACGTCTCCGGGGACACCGCCGACCACGACGACGAGGTCGAGGAGGCCCGCTGGATCGACCTCGAGGAGGCTCAGAAGACGCTCACCCACGCGGCCGAGCGTGAGATGGTTCAGCGCGCGCTGGCCTATTTGGGAGAAGACCGATAGCCTGCCGGGCAATCATGCAGGTACTCAACTTCTATTCGACCATCTTCGCCGACGAGCTGATGCGCGGCCGCAAGACGGCCACGATCCGTCTCGGCGACAAGTCGGGCAAGTACCGCAAGAACCAGGCGGTGCTCGTCACGATCGGCTACCAGTACTCGCCGCGGGAACGAATCTTCGAAGCCGTGATCGACCAGGTCGAGGTGACGAAGATCGCCGACCTCTCGCCGCGCGACATCAAGCACGACAACCCCGAGTTCCGCCGCCACGAGGAACTGATCAGCTTCCTCGAACAGATCTATGGGCGGGCTGTCTCCCCCGAAGACACCGTCACGGTCGTGCGGTTCTCCCAGATCATGGACAAGCCGTCCGGGATGACCGAGGCGATGAAAGGCTTCGGCGGCGCCCAGAATTAGCGCGGGGACGGATTTTTCATCCGGCCGGCCCGACTTTGCGGGCGTTTCGGCCGGATGAAAAGCCGCCCTGCTTGGCTGATTTGGTGGAGATCCTGGTGTTTTGGGTTGGCAGTGGGGGGTGGGAACTGCCAAGCGGGCCTTGAAATGCGCTGGTGCTTGTATATATTGGGGGTGTCGTTGGCACTCTCCCCCTGAGAGTGCCAGTAGGCGGGCGCCTACTTCACAAGAGCATCGCGCGCCGCCGGACGTATTCCTAAAGCGGAGGTTTTCAACATGAAGCTCAAGCCCCTGGGCGATCGTTTGATCGTGCAGGCAATCGAGGAGGAGCAGACCACTGCGAGTGGCCTCGTGCTCCCCGACACTGCCAAGGAGAAGCCACAGAAGGGCAAGATCGTCGCGATTGGCGACGGCAAGCTCGACGAGAACGGCAAGCGCATCCCGTTGGAGGTCAAGGAGGGCGACGAGGTCCTCTACAGCAAGTACGGCGGGACCGAGATCAAGATCGATGGAGAGGATCTGCTCGTGCTGCGCGAGTCCGATGTCCTCGCCAAGGTTTCATAAGGAGAATTGAGGAGACATGGCACATAAGGAACTGAAGTACGGCTCCGAGGCACGCAAGGCGCTGGAGTCAGGCGTCGACGCGGTCGCGAACGCCGTCAAGGTCACGCTCGGCCCGAAGGGCCGCTATGTAGTGCTCGACAAGAAGTTCGGCGCGCCGACGATCACCAACGACGGCGTGACGATCGCCCGCGAGATCGAGGTCGAGGACGTCTTCGAGAACCAGGGCGCCCAGCTGGTGCGTGAGGTGGCGACCGCCACCAACGACGTCGCCGGCGACGGCACCACGACCGCGACCGTGCTGGCCCAGGCGATCGTTCGCCAGGGCCTGAAGAACGTCGCGGCCGGCGCCAACCCGCTCGCGCTCAAGCGCGGGATCGAGAAGGCCGTCGATCAGGTCGTCGCGAACATCGCCTCACAGTCCAAGGAGGTCTCCGGCAAGGATCAGATCGCCCGCGTGGCGACGATCTCAGCCGGCGACGATGACATCGGCGACGTGATCGCCGATGCGATCGAGAAGGTCGGCAAGGACGGCGTTGTCAACGTCGAGGAGGGCCAGACGTTCGGCATGGACCTCGAGTTCACCGAGGGTATGCAGTTCGACAAGGGCTACATCTCGCCCTACATGGTCACCGACCAGGACCGCATGGAGGCAGTGCTGGAGGACCCCTACATCCTGATCGCCAACCAGAAGATCGGTTCTGTCAGGGACGTGCTGCCGGTGCTCGAGCAGGTCATCCAGAGCGGCAAGACGATCCTGATCATCGCCGAGGACGTCGAGGGCGAGTCGCTCGCGACGCTCGTGGTGAACAAGCTGCGGGGCACCTTCACCGGTGTGGCCGTCAAGGCGCCTGGCTTCGGCGACCGCCGCAAGCGGATGCTCGAGGACATCGCGATCCTCACGAACGCCGAGGTGATCACCGAGGAGCTCGGGCTGAAGCTCGAGAACACCGAGGTCAAGCAGCTCGGCCGCGCCCGTCGCGTGGTCGTGACCAAAGACACGACCACGATCATCGACGGCGCCGGTGAGGCCGGGGCGATCAAGGGCCGCATCAACCAGATCAAGGCCGAAATCGAGAACACCGACTCGGACTTCGATCGCGAGAAGCTGCAGGAGCGCCTGGCAAAGCTCTCCGGCGGCGTCGCGGTGGTCAAGGTCGGAGCGGCGACCGAGACGGAGATGAAGGAGAAGAAGCACCGCGTCGAGGACGCTCTGCAGGCCACACGGGCGGCACTCGAGGAGGGCATCGTCCCCGGTGGCGGCGTCGCGCTGTTGCAGGCGTCGGCGGCTATCAGCCTCGGTGAGAACGGTGCGTCGGTCGACGGCTCCGACGACGAGCGGACCGGGGCGCGAATCGTGCTGCGGGCGCTCGAGGAGCCGCTGCGTCAGCTCGCCGAGAATGCGGGCCTGGAGGGCTCGGTGGTCGTCAACGACGTGCGCAAGGCCAAGAAAGGCCAGGGCCTGAACGCGGCCACCAACGAGATCGTCGATCTCGTGGCCGCGGGCGTGATCGATCCCGCGATGGTCACCCGCTCGGCGCTCCAGAACGCCGCGTCGATCGCCAAGAACATCCTCACCACCGAGGCGATCGTCGCCGAGGTGCCGGAGAAGGAAGGCGGCGGCGGCATGCCCGGTGGAGGTATGCCGGACATGAGCGGGATGATGTAAGGAGTCCCGATCTCTAAAGAAGTTCCGATCATCCGCCGATGATCAATGCGAGGGCCCGGCAGGATGCCGGGCCCTTGTTTTTAATGACCCTTCCGAAGGCTCGCTGCGCTTGGTCGCCGCCCACTCAGGCCCATCCGCTCAGGCCGCGTAGTTCTCGCGGTTGACCAGCGACACGCCGACGGCCGCGCCCTTCCCGGCCAGGCGCTCGAGGTGCAGGGCGCCTATTCGACCTCCGCGACCGATCGTGGCCCGTGCCCGACGTACTTCGCCGAGGGCCGGATCAGCTTGGCCTCGCGCTTCTGCTCGAGGATGTGCGCCGACCAGCCGGCCACGCGCGCGCAGGTGAACATCGGCGTGAACAGATCCGGTGGGACTTCGGCCAGATCCAGCACGACAGCCGACCAGAACTCGACGTTCGTCGCCAGCACACGGTCGGGCTTGCGCGCGTGCAGCTCCGCGAGCGCCGCCTTCTCGAGCGCTTCGGCCGCCTCGACACGGGGCGAGCCGAGCTCCTGAGAGGTGCGACGGAGCACCCGCGCACGCGGGTCTTCGGCGCGATACACGCGATGACCGAAGCCCATCAGGCGATCGCCGCGATCGAGCGCCGCTTTGACCCAGCGCTCGGCGTCGCCTGACTGTTCGACTTCGTCGATCATCTTCAGCACGCGTGAGGGCGCCCCGCCGTGCAGTGGCCCGGACAGCGCGCCAACCGCCGCCGAGAGCGCGGCGGCGCAGTCGGCTCCGGTCGAGGCCACCACGCGCGCGGTGAACGTCGAGGCGTTCATGCCGTGCTCCGCGGCCGAGACCCAATAGGCGTCGATCGCCTTCACGTGATCGGGGTTCGTCTCACCGCGCCAGCGAATCAGAAAGCGCTCCGGAATCGTCTGTCCCTCGTCGATCTCCGACTGCGGCACCGGCGGCTGGCCGGCCTCGCGCGCGGATTGAGCGACGAACGACAGCGCCATCACCGAGGCGCGGGCGAGGTTCTCGCGGGCCTCCTCGTCGGTGATGTCGATCAGCTGCCCAAAGCCCCACTCGGGAGCCAGCATCGCAAGCGCCGACTGCACGTCGACGCGGTGATCGCCGGAGCGGACCGTGAGCGCATGTGGTTCGGCCGGCGGTAGGCCGGGTTTGAAGCGGCCGTCCACCAGCAGGCCCCAGACCTGCTCGTAGGGGACCGCTCCGACCAGGTCCTCGATGTTGACGCCGCGGTAGCGCAGCGCGCCACCCTCTTTGTCCGGCTCTGCGATCTCGGTGGCGAAGGCAACGACGCCTTCAAGGCCCGACTGGACTTCAGGTGGTGATTGAACCTCGCTCATGGCGCTCTGCTTTCTGGGCTGGGCTGCTTGACGGGGACGGCGCCTTGTGGGCGCACCCATATGATGAACGACCCGGTGATCAGAGGAGGAGCCAGTGCCCGACAGCGACCTGATGTTCCGTTCGGCGCGCGAGCTTGCGGGCATGGTGCGCGCGGGGGAGGTATCGGCGCGCGAGCTCGCGGAAGTCTCGCTCGGACGCATCGAGGAGCTCAACCCCCAGTTGAACGCGTTCGTCGAGGTCAACCCCGAGCGGACTCTCGCGGCGGCCGACGAGGTGAGCTCGGGTGACGAGCGCCCGTTCGCGGGCGTCCCGATCGCGATCAAGAACAACCGTCCCCTGGAGGGCTGGCGGTACACGAACGGCAGCGCGCTGATGAGGGACTTCATCGCCCCCTACGACCACAACGTCGTGCGGCGCCTGAAGCAGGCGGGGTTCGTGATCGTCGGCACGACGACGCTGCCCGAGTTCGGGATCCTCCCGGTCTCCGAGGCCCACCTGTTCGGTCCGACACGCAACCCGTGGGACCTGGACCGGACTCCCGGCGGCTCCTCCGGCGGCGCGGCGGCGGCCGTCGCCTCGGGGATCGTGCCGGTGGCGCACGGCAATGACGGTGGCGGCTCGATCCGAATCCCGGCGGCGTGCTGCGGCCTCGTGGGCCTCAAGCCCACCCGCGGCAGGATCTCGGCGGCCCCCGACCTGGGCGATTCCTCACTGGGGATCGACGGCGTGCTCACGCGCACGGTCGCCGACACGGCGGCGATTCTCGACGTGCTCGCGGGCTATGAGCTCGGAGACGCCACCTGGGCGCCGCCGCCGGCTGAGGCGTTCGCAGCCGCCGCGAGCCACAGCCCGGGCAAGCTGCGGATCGCCGCCACGACCCTCTCGCCGCTCGCCGACGCTCCCGTGGACCCGATCTGCGCCGGGGC
>DASRKZ010000041.1:0-7482 GCA_035648675.1 Solirubrobacteraceae bacterium | reverse complement strand
CCGACAGCATCGCCTTCAGCGGACGCCTCGGCCACCGGGCGCTCAGCCCCCAGCCCTACAAGGCGGTGCTCGGCGCAAGCGACGCTGCCGGGCGCTCCGTGCCCGTCACACTGGCGTTCGTCGTGGTGCCGGCCCCCAAGTCGGCCTAGCCTCGGGCCCGTCAGACGGAAGCGCGCTAACCGCGCAGGAGCTCGGAGAAGAAGCCCTTGCCGAGGACGCTCAGGCTGAGCAGCGATCCGAACAGGACCACCGCATCGATCGACTCGCGGCCCTGCTTGGTCCAGTAGTCGTCCGCGAGGTTCAGCCACAGGGCGAACTCGTCGAGGGTCAGCGCGGCGCCGCTCCCGTAGACGAGCGAGGTCACCCGCGATGCGCTCCGTTGCTCGTTCGTGCCGATCTCCAGCAGCCACAGGTAGCCGACCGCGAGCAGGCCGGTGATCCCGAAGGTCATGTGGTGAATGTGGCGGCCGCCGGGGGTGATGTTCTTGAACGGCCCGCGTTCGGCGCGGATCGCGTGGGTGATGCCCCGCACGCCGGCGAAGGTAAGAAAGAAGGCGCCGGTGGAGAACAGCTGGCGCTCCTTGCGCCGATCGCCGAAGTGCTTGTAGTAGAGCGCGCGCAGGTCACGCTCGGATGCGCCGAGACCCATCAGCGCTGGGCTTGGAGCTGCGGGAGCTCGATCGCGTTCTTCGGCGCCGCGAGCGAGACCGGCGCGTTCCAGCTGCCGAAGGCGATCTTGCCTCCGCTCGCGCCGCTTTTGGTGATCTGGATCGGATAGGGCCTGCCCGTGGTGGCGACGTAGAGGGTGCCGCCGTGCGAGGCGTCCGTGACGCTGAGGACCTGCTGCCCGTCAACCGTCGTCGTGGCGCCCTTCGCCAGCGCTCCATGGTCCGCCAGCGCCGTGTCCAGGAGCTCGCTCAGGTTCGTGAGCGAGCCGAGCGTGGAGAAGTTCCCGTTGGTGGCCGGCACCTTCAGCCACTTTCCCTGCAGCAGCTGCGCCGCCGCGGGGCCGCCGAAGTGGCTGTAGAAGGCGGGACTCCCGCTGATATAGACGGTTCCGCCGACGTCGATCAGATCGAAGCTGAGCCCGTTCTCGGAGATCTGCCCGCGGCCGCCCTTGCCCGCGAGGAGTTCCATATCGAGCGTGACCGGGGAGCCGCTGCTCACGATCGACCCCGTCACGTGAACCGAGCCGGCGCCATCGGCGGCGGCCTTCGCGGCCGCCACGATTTCGCTCGGCGTCTTGGACGACACGCCATTGCCCGAGGAGCCGCCGGAGCTGCCGCAGCCGCCGAGCACGACGGTCACGAGCACGAGCGCCACAGAAGCCGGGAGCGGAAGCCGAAGACGCAAGATGGCGCAGATCCTAGCCGACGGCCCCCCAGCACAGTCGGGGCGGCACCCGGGATTCGACTGCTCGTTTCATATTCGACCATGCGCCTATCGCGACGGATCTCACTCAAGACAGCGCCGCCGCGCGCCGAACGCGAGGGGTAGAAGCGAGAAATGTGAGATTTGCCAGTGAGCGGAGTCAATCTAGCCGGCTTTCGGCTGCCTGCGCGGCGCGGGGTGGCACAGCTACGGCCTAAGACGGGCGACCGCGCGAACGACCGCGCGAAGACGGTTGGCGTGCGCGCGTTTGAGACCGGGGCAAGGCCAGGTAGTCTCGTCACCGTGGGGAGCGAACGTGGGGAGCAGCCATCTGCCCGCAAGGGGTCGCCTCGGCGCGACTCTCCGAGGCCGCGTTCGCCGCTGGGGTGGGTGCCGTGGGCTGTGTTGGGTGTGGTCGCGGCCGTAGGCGCGCTCGTGACCGGCGAACTCGCGCTCGAGGTCGCCTGCGTGGTGGTGCTGGCGTGCGCCGCGACGGCACTCGGGTGGTACATCGGCGCCCACCGGCGGGAGTCGCTCGAGCTGGAGATCGATGACCGCTCCAGCGAGCTCAAGCGGGCCCTCTCAGAGCTCGAGATCGCGCAGGCCGAGACCGTGCGTCGCCTGTCGATGGCGGTCGAGTTCAGAGACGAGGACACCGGCGCGCACATCGAGCGGATCGGGCGCTTCTCGACGCTGCTGGCCGAGCATGTCGGGATGGAGCCGGACTTCTGCGCGACGCTCACTCACGCGGCGCCGCTGCACGACGTCGGCAAGGTCGCGATTCCAGATGCGATCCTGCTCAAGCCCGCCAAGCTGACGGCGGAGGAGCGGGCGATCGTCGAGACCCATGCCGAGGAGGGCCACCGGCTGTTGCGCGGCTCGTCCTCGTCGATCCTCGACCTGGCGGCGACGATCGCCTTGAGCCACCACGAGAAGTGGGACGGCACGGGTTACCCGCGGGGAGTGGCGGGCGAGGGGATTCCGATCGAGGGGCGGATCGTGGCGGTGGCGGACGTGTTCGACGCGCTCACCAGCGACCGTGTGTATCGCAAGGCGTTCACCGTCGAGGAAGCCGTCGAGATGATGCTCGAGCAGCGCGGGCGCCACTTCGACCCGGTGCTCCTGGACGCGTTCATGGAAGTGCTCGGCCGCTCCGGCCCCGACGCACGCGAGCAGATGCGCGCCGACCCGCGGGCGCTGATGGAGAGCGCGCTGGAGACGTTCGCGACCGCGCTCCAGCGCGGGGATGCCGAGACCGCCGAGGGCGCGATCGCCCAGGCGATCGAGGACGGCGTGCCGGCCGCGATGGTCCACGACGAGGTGATCGAACCGGCGCTCCGACGGGTCATCGCGCTGAAGGAGCAGGGAGAGATCGACGCGAGCGGCGAGCGGCTGGCGATGGGGATCGCGCGGAGGGTGCTGGCGACGCTCCGCAGATACATGCTCAGCAGCGAGGAGCAGGCCGAGGTGCTGGAGCGCATCGACCACTCGGTGGGGACGGTCGAGGCTTTGCTGGCGGCGCGCGAGCACGCCGTCGGCTGAGCGGCTCGATAGATTCCCGCGCATGGCGTCTCAGGTAATCGTGACCGGCGGAGCCGGGTTCATCGGCTCGCATCTCGTAGACGCGCTGCTCGGCGAGGGATACGGCGTGACCGTGATCGACGATCTCTCCTCCGGTGACGCGCGCCGCGTGGCGGATGCGGCGGAGCTGCGCGAGCTGGACATCGTCGACGGCGCCGCGGTGGCGGCGGTCGTGGAGGAGGTCGAGCCGCAGGCGATCTTCCACCTCGCGGCGCAGGCGAGCGTGGTCGTGTCCGTCGAGAACCCCGGCCGCGACTGCGAGGTCAACGTACGCGGCACGCTGAACGTCCTCGACGCCGCCAACAAGCGAGGCACGCCGGTCGTCTTCACATCCACCGGGGGCGCCCTCTACGGCGACGACGCGCCGCGGCCGACCGCGGAGGACCGGATCCCGGCGCCGCTTTCTCCATACGGCGCGTCAAAGCTCGCGGCGGAGGCATACGTGGGCACCTGGGGACGGTCCGCGAGGGTGCCGAACGCGGTCTGCAGGCTGGGCAACGTCTACGGCCCCCGCCAGAGCCCCCATGGGGAGGCGGGGGTGGTCTCGATCTTCACGCATCGTCTGCACACCGGAGCAGCCCCGAAGCTGTTCGGGCACGGCAAGCCGACGCGCGACTACGTCTACGTCGGCGACGTCGTCAGCGCGCTCCTCGCCGCGTCGGGGAAGGCGGGCACCTTCAACGTCGCGACGGGCGTCGAAACGGATGTCATGACCGTCTGGGGCGAGCTGCGGAAGGTCGCCGGCTCGGATCTCCAGGCGGAGCTCGCGGAGCTGCGCCCGGGGGAGTTGCAGCACAGCTGCCTCGACGCGAGCCTGGCCAAGCGGGAGCTTGGCTGGCGCGCGGAGGTGCCGATCGCGGAGGGCCTGCGGAAAACCTACGAGGCGCTGGTGAAGGAGTTCGACGCGGGCTGAGTGGGCCGGGCCGCTGAACTGCAATTCGACGCGGAGACCGCGGCGGACCGGTTCGGGCTGGTCACGATCGATGACGCACGGGAGGTCGGCTACGAGCCGAAGACGCTTGTCAAGCTGGCTGGGCGAGGACAGTTGGAACGGGTGAGCAGAGGCGTCTACCGGGTGCCGTTCATGCCTGGCGGAGCAATGCAGGCCTACATGGCGGCGGCGTTGTGGCCCCAGGACGTACAGGGTGTGCTCACGCACGACACAGCATTGGATCTGTGGGATGTCAGCGACGTGAACCCCGCCAAGATCCATATCACCGTGCCACGCGGACACCGCCCGCAGCGAGCGATCCCCAGGGCGTACGTGATCCATCGCGAAGACCTCGACCCGGCTGAGGTCACCGCGATCGAGGGGGTCCCCGTCGTCTAGCTCGCCCGCGCCCTACGCCAGTGCGTCCGGGAGCACCTCGGGCGCGATCTGCTCGAGCAGGCCGCCCGCCACGGCCGTGCTCGCGGGCTGCTGAGCGCCCAGGAGCACGAGACGCTGGTGCGGGAGCTCGGGCTCGAAGGCGTCAGCGGGCGAGCATGAGCACACCGCCCAAGCGCCCGAAGACGGTCAATCGGCTGCAGCGGCTGATCACCGAGTGGGAGCGCGAGTCTGGGCAGGCTCACGCAGGCCCAGCAGGTACGGAGAGATGCCCACAGTGAGCGCGAGCCTACCTCGTATCGTCCGGCCAGCGACCTGCGTGCCACACTTTGTGCGGTGAGCGATCCCGCGCTGACCGGAGGCTGCCTGTGCGGTGGTGTGCGCTTCGAGCTCACCGCGCCGCCGTTGACCGCCGGCTACTGTCACTGCACCCGCTGCCAGCGGCGAACCGGCACGGCCAGCTCGGCGCAGGCGCGGATCGACGGGCGCACATTCCGGCTGCTGGGAGGCGAGCATTTGGTACGGGCGTGGCGTCATCCCGACGGCGGCTTTGAGAAGTGCTTCTGCCGCGAGTGCGGAGCGCACCTATACAGTCGCAACCCCGACGATCACACGCAGATGAGCGTGCGCATGGGAGCCTTCGATGGAGACTCGGGTGTGCGGCCGAGCTGGCGTGCCTATGTCGCCTATGCATGCGCATGGGAGCCGATCCTCGACGACGGGCTCGAGCGCTTCGCCGAGGCCAAGCCGCGGTTCTGAGGTTCTCGATGTATACGGGCGAGAACACGCCCGTGTGCTTAAAGCAAATGTGCTCTTACCGTGATCGCCCGGACGATTTCGCGGCTTTGGATGCGACGATCGTGGGCATCTCGGCGCAGGACTTGGACTCCCACCAGGGATTCATCGACAAGAACAGCCTCACTGTGCCGCTGCTGGCGGATGTCGACAAGCAGGTCGCGAAGACCTACAGCGCCTTGGGTCGTATGGGTACCAAGCGTGCGGTGATCGTGATTGACGAGGACGATGTGGTTGAGGAGCTCGGCGGGGTCAGTGACGCGAATTGCGTGCGAAAGGCGAGGATCGCGAGTGGCTGGAGGGCGTCGTTCGCTACGTGGAAGACATGGCGGATCGTTCGAGTCCGAGCGTGCGCCAGGGTCTGAAAGAGCTGGCTGAAGGTAAGCTCCAACCGGCCTAACGAGCGCACGGGGGTGGCACGCGCTGGCGCTGCCGTGCGGTTGCGAGTGCTTGGTCGCCTCGCTCGTGGGAGAGCCCCTACAGCGCGACGAGCTCGCGGTCGGGCTCGCCGTCGGTGGCGAACTCGAAGCCGAGCACGGCGTGACCGTCGAGCGCCTCGGCGAGGCGTCGCAGCGTTTCGGTGCCGGTGCGGTGCTGGCCGCTCTCGATGCGGGAGATGACCGAGGTGGTCGTGCCCATGCGCTTGGCGACCTGTTGCTGGGAGAGGCCGAGATGTGCGCGGCGCATGATCGCGATCCGCGCGATCTGCTCGAACGGCGCCAAGCGCTCGTAGGCTTCGCGATAGCTCTTGCTGCGCGCGAGCTTACGCTCGATGTGCTCGCTGACGCTCGTTCCGATTGGGCTGTGGTGCTTGCTCATGACTGTCCTCGCATCGGCGGTCTCGGCATCAGACATTAGCAGAAGTGCGAAACATCCGACATGATTATGGTGCGTCGTGGCCGGCGGCGCGAGGCGGGACGCGCGGGTCCGCGTCCATGCGTGCCCTGAAGTCCTCCCAGCGCTCCTGTGCGATGCGGATGTCGCGCTGATCGATCTTTGCGGAGCGTTTGGCGAAGATGTGCAAGAGAACCATGAGCCGCTCCGAGCGACGGTAGAGGATGCGATACAGCTCCCGGCCGTAGTGGCAACGCAGCTCGCGCAACTCCCCATCGACCTGCGAGGAGTGGGGAAAGGGGAGATGAGGCGTGGCGTCGCTCAGCAGATTGAGACGCCCGATCTGATGCTCGATCGCGGCCTGCGAGTCGTCGTCTAGGGAGTCGAGGAACTCCCGCACGGGCTCGCGACCGGACGCATCACGATAGAAGACGGCTTGAAAGTCGGACACGATCTCCTCCCAGCCAGCTCAGGATGGTCTGACCCTACTCGACTGAGCATTCATTCGATCCCAAACCCGCGGTCGTTCTCGCGATCCTGCTCGATGCCTTGCGCGCCACGCTCGGCGGCTTACTTGTATCCGGGGTGGCGCTGGTGTAGGGGCGTGTGAGTCCGAGCCTCGCGACGCGGGAGGAGGGTCCCGAAACACGAGGCGATGTGTGCTCGCTCGATAAGGCGCAAGCGGTAGACCATCTCGGTCAGGCCGGGGGTTGTGCCTGGGTGAGGAACTCGCGTATGTGTGCGGTGAGGATGGCCGGCTGGTCCTGCGGGATCAGTGTGTAGGAGTCCGCGATCTCGACGAGGTGGCCGTGGGGCAGCAGCTCGGCGAGTCTGCGGCCGTGCTTCCGTGGCATCAGCTTATCTTCGCTGGCCCAGGCGATGAGTGCGGGACGGTCGAACGCCGCCAGCTTGTCCGTGGCCGCGAGCAGGTCGCGACGGCCCTGTGCTGCGCTGCGCACGTACTTGCGTAGGTCGCGGCGGATCTCGCGCTGCTCGCGGATGGGGCCGAACCAGCGGTCCATCACCTCGCGCGGGACCGGTCGCTTGCTCAGCGGGCCGTAGGTCATCGGCAGCCTGCGCAGCCGGTCGAAGCGAAACGGCCAAAGCACCGCGTCGAGCCCTCCGGGGATACGCGCGAGATATGGCAAGAGCTTCGCTGTGCCTTTGGGTGGAACGTTGTCGAACGCCTCGCACGAGCACACCACGAGTCGCGCGATGCGTTCGTCGTGGGTACCGCCGACGAGCAGCAGGGACCCGCCCCAGTCGCTGATCGCGAGCGTGAGCTCGCGCAGGTCGAGGGCTTCGATGAACTCGCCGAGGATCTCTGCCATCCCCCGCATCGAAAGGTCGGCGTCGGGGTGCATTGGATGGCGATGGGCGCCGAATGGCAGGGTGGGCAGCACGCAGCGGTAGTCGCGGCGCAGGTCAGCTACTAGTGCTTTGTTAAGTTCTGGGTAGGTGTTGTTGGCTGGGCGGCGAATCCTTTTTGCGTCTGTCAATTCTTGACGCGAGGAGGCATGATGGTTGCTGTGGCGGTGGCTGATGCGGATGAGGTGGTGGGTGTTGATCCTCCG
>DASRKZ010000040.1:0-13542 GCA_035648675.1 Solirubrobacteraceae bacterium | reverse complement strand
CTGCTGGACGCCCTCGCCGGAGACGTCGCGCGTGATCGACGGGTTGTCGGCCTTGCGCGCGATCTTGTCGACCTCGTCGATGTAGATGATCCCCGTCTCGGCCTTCTTGACGTCGTAGTCGGCCGCCTGCCGGTTGTCTCGGCGGTGCACCAGCTCACGCGCGAGGACCTCGTCTCGATCCTCGTCGAGCCCCGCAACGCGCTCGTCAAGCAGTTCCAGCGCTTCTTCTCCTTCGACGGCATCGAGCTCGTCTTCTCCGAGGACTCGCTCACGGCGGTCGCCGAGAAGGGCCTTCAGCGCGAAACCGGCGCGCGCGGGTTGCGCTCGATCATCGAGGAGATCCTGCTCGAGGTGCAGTTCGAGCTGCCCTCGCGCCGCGACGTCAAGAAGTGCGTCGTCACCAAGGAGACCGTCGAGAAGGGCCTCACGCCGACGCTCGTCACCGAAGCCGCGCCGGTGCAGGACGACGACGACCACGAGCTGCGCGAGGAGTCGGCCTAGCGCCGGCGCCCGCCCGCTCGCTACCATCGCGTTGTGACCAAGTCGAGCAAGCAGGGCAAGTCCAAGCTCGAGCGCGCGAAGGGCGTACCGTGGGCCGTGCTCCTGCAGGTGGGCCAGGCCAGCGTCGTGTTCGGCCGGCGTTGGCGCGCACTCTCGGCGAAGGACCGCGCGCGCCTGACACGGCTGACGCGCGAATCGAAAGGCCGGCTGGGCAACCTCAGCAAGAAGGAGCGCAGGGAGCTGCGCAAGCTCGTGGGCAAGCTCGACTTCAAGCGCGCCAGCCGCGAACTGGTGCTGCTGAGACGCGCCCGACGCCGACGCAAGCGCTCCTGAGCGAGCAGATGGCCGAGGATCTCGACCAGCTCTCCACCCAGGAGCTGCATGACCGTGCGGTGCACAGAGCCGAGAAGCACCTGGACGTGAAATTCCTCTGGTCGCTGCTCCAGCTGATCCCCGCGGCCGAGACGGTCAGCGGCGATGTGGGGGAGGGCGAGTACGACGCCGAGTCCTCCAAAGGGCTGATCTACGACGCGATTCACAGCGGCGAGGGCGAGTTGGGGGAGGCCATGCGGCCCGTGTTCATCGACTACCTGCGCAAGCACTCCCACGCATAGGTCTATTCGGGCGTGCGCGTCCAAGGCATGAACCCTCCGCAGAGCAACCACTCAACGGCATCCTGGAACAGCGAGGACGCCGAACGCTACCTGCGCTCGCTGGAGCTGTTCGGGATGCGCTTCGGGCTGGACAGGATGCGGCGCATGATGACCGCGCTCGGCTCGCCGGAGCGGCGCTTTGCGACGATCCACGTCGTGGGGACGAACGGGAAGTCCTCGACCACGCGCATGATCGCGGCGATCCTCGCGCGCCACGGGCTGCGCACCGGCACCTACACCTCTCCCCACCTGATCTCCTACACCGAGCGCGTCCAGGTCCTCGAGCACGACCTGCGGGAGGATGCCTTCGCCGCCGCGATCGCCCGCGCGGCGTGGGCCGCCGAGCACGTCAATCACACCCTCGCGGGCGACGACCACGTGACCCAGTTCGAGCTGCTTACCGCCGCCGCCTTGTGGGCAATGGCCGAGCAGGAGGTCGAGGTCGCCGTGGTCGAGGCCGGGCTCGGCGGTCGCTATGACGCGACGAGCGTGATCGACTCGCGCGTGACGGTGGTGACGAACGTCGGCCTGGAGCACACCCGCTGGCTCGGGCCGACGGTGCGCGACATCGCCGAGGAGAAGCTCGCGGTGCTCAAGCCGGGCACGACGCTCGTGCTCGGAGACGACCTCGCGGGGGAGGCGCTCGCGGTCGCCACGCGCGTGGCCGGGGAGCGCGACGCGCGGATCGTGCGCGCCGCCGCCGAGCCTCCCGCAGCCAGATCGCTGCTTGCCAAGGGCGCTTTCCAGCGGCGCAACTTCGCGCTCGCCGAAGCGGCCGCGGAGGCCTACCTGCGATCGACCGCGATCGACCCCTGGGACACGGCGAGGCACGAGCGAGCGGTGCGCGAGGCGGCGGCCGACACCGAGGTGCAAGGACGCTTGCAAGTGGTGGGGGAGGACCCCCTGACGGTGCTCGACGGGGCGCACAACCCCGACGCCTCGCGGGCACTCGTGCAGGCGCTTCCCGCGCTGCTCGGGGAGCGTCCCGTGGCTTTGGTGCTCGGCGTGCTCGAGGACAAGGACGCCGCGGGCATGCTCGCGGCGCTGCTGGGCGTCTGCGAGCGCGCCTGGTTCACCGCCCCCCCGAGCAGCCGTGCGCTGTCGCCCGCGGCGCTCCAGTCGCTGGCGCGCCAGCTCGGCTTCGATGCCGTGGCCTGCGAGCCGCAGCCGTGGCGCGCGCTGAGCGAGGCGCGGCGCTGGGCAGCGGAGCGGGGCGAGGACGCGGCGGTGCTCGCGACGGGCTCCGTCTACCTCGCCGGCGACCTCTTGAGCCATCTGCGCGGCGCCGCGGACGGAGTGCGCGTGGACGCGCCGTCCGCGGATGCCTCGCCGGCGGACGCGCCGTCCGCGGATGCCCCACCGGCGCACGCGCCGTCGGGGAGGCCGGCGAGATGAACGACGAGGGGCCCTCGGTACTGAAGATGATCGGCGCCGTCGCGCTGGGAGTGGCCCTCGTGATCCTGGTGTTCTTCGCCGCCGGCTATGGATTCGGCCGGTTGTTTCTCTAAACTCGACCGCTCCATGTTCACCTCAGGCTCGATCCCACTCGGCAAGTACACCGCTCGCGGGTCACACGTGCGAACGCTCCACGGGGGCCGGGGATGACGCTCGCCTACTTCGGCATCGAAAGCAGCGGCCTGAACCTGGCGATCGACCTGTTGATCCTGTTCGTCGTCGTCCTCTACATCGCGCTGATCTACTGGACCTACGCCGATGCCCGGCGCCGGATCTTCGACCCGATGCTGGTCGGCTGCGCCACGGCGGCTGCCCTGTTGTTCCCGTTCGTGGGCGTGATCGTCTACCTCGTCCTGCGCCCGCCCGAGTACCTCGAGGACGTGCGTGAGCGCGAGCTCGAGATGCAGGCCGCCGAGGCGCGGCTGCACGATCTCGACCACGGGCTGTGCCCGCACTGCGACTATCGGGTGGAGCGCGACTTCATTCGCTGCCCCAGCTGCCTGCGCAAGCTGAAGGAGCGCTGCGTGAGCTGCTCACGCCCGCTGGACCAGGCATGGACGATCTGTCCCTACTGCGAGACCGAGGTCCCCGCCGCCGCTCCCACCCGGCGGCCGCGCCGCGACCGCTCCGCGGCCGAGAGCGACCGCTCTCCGAGCAAGAGCTCGGAGGACTGGCTCGGTGAGAGCACCGCCGCCGGCGGCGCCGCGGCGCGGACGGGAGACAGCGAAGACGTGGGGAGCTCTGTCGAGCCCGTCGCGGCCTCCAAACCGCGCGTCGCCGGACGCTCCAGACGTCCACGCCCCACCTCCTGAAGCACGTCCCACCCCCTGCACAGAACCCTCGATCCGAAAAGGACTCCATGGACCGCACGCTGATCCTCGTAAAGCCCGATGCCTTCGCCCGGGGGCTCACCGGCGAGATCGTCGCCCGCTTCGAGCGCAAGGGGCTGAGGATCCTCGCCCTGCGAGGACTCACGGTGACCAGAGAGCTGGCCGAGCAGCACTACGCCGAGCACGCCGAGCGCCCGTTCTTCGGTGAGCTCGTCGCGTTCATCACCTCGGGCCCGATCGTGGCGCTGGTGTTCGAGGGCAACGGCGCGGTGAAGGCCGCCCGGCAGGTGATCGGCGCGACCGATCCGCTCGAGGCCGCCACCGGCTCGATCCGCGGCGACTTCGCGGTCGAGATGGGCCAGAACCTCGTCCACGGCTCGGACTCGCCGGAGTCCGCCGCGCGCGAGGCCGGGCTGTTCTTCCCGGAGCTCTGACGACGCTCCCGCTCGTCCTCGCCTCCGGCTCGCCGCAGCGGCGGGCGATCCTCGAGCGGCTGGGAGTCTCCTTCACCGTACGCCCGACGGCATTTACCCCGAGCTTCTTTTCGCCTGCAAATAAGCTGGCAACCCTGTTGGCCGGCGCGGGGCGTTCGCTACACTGGCCCGCGGGTACGGCCCGGATGCGCGCCGCCCGCGGGGCGCGGCGCCAGACGGCGGTGCGCGACCCGAATCCAAGCGTGTCCACCTCTGAGATATGGGCATCTTCAACTACCTGACTGGGTTCGGCGGCCGCGACATGGCGGTCGACCTGGGCACCGCCAACACGCTCGTATACGTCCGCGGACGCGGGATCGTGCTGTCCGAGCCGAGCGTCGTCGCGATCGACTCGCGCACCGGCGAAGTCCACGCGGTCGGGATCGAGGCCAAGCGCATGCTCGGGCGCACGCCGGGCACGATCCAGGCGATCAGGCCCCTGAAGGACGGCGTGATCGCCGATTTCGACGTGACCGAAGAGATGCTCCGCCACTTCATCCAGAAGGTCCATCAGAACCGCTGGGCGCACCCGCGGGTGGTCGTGTGCGTGCCCTCCGGGGTGACCGGAGTCGAGAAGCGCGCCGTGGAGGACGCCTGCATGGCTGCCGGCGCACGCCAGGCCTACCTGATCGAGGAGCCGATGGCAGCCGCGATCGGGGCGGGTCTGCCGGTCGGGGAGCCGACGGGCTCGATGGTGGTGGACATCGGTGGCGGCACCTCCGAGGTCGCGGTGATCTCGCTCGGCGGGATCGTCGTGTCGCAATCGATCCGCGTCGGCGGCGACGAGATGGACGAGGCGATCATCAACTACGCCAAGCGCGAGTACAAGCTGCTGATCGGCCAGCAGACCGCGGAGGAGCTGAAGCTCGAGATCGGCTCGGCCTGCCCGATGGAGGAGGAGCTGCAGGCGGAGATCCGCGGGCGCGACATGGTCTCGGGTCTGCCGAAGACCGTCGTGCTGACGAGCGAGGAGATTCGCCAGGCGCTGGAAGAACCGCTCAACCAGATCATCGAAGCGGTCAAGGAGACGCTCGACCGCACCCCACCGGAGCTCGCCTCGGACATCATGGATCGCGGGATCATGCTCGCCGGCGGCGGCGCGCTGCTGCAGCGCCTCGACGAGCGTCTGCGCGAGGAGACCCAGATGCCCGCGCACCTGGCCGAGTCGCCGCTGACCTGCGTGGCGGTCGGCTCGGGACGCTCGCTGGAGGAGTTCGAGGCGATCCACCGCTCCAACCGCCACTCGCGCAACCGGCGCCGTAGGTAAGCGGCGCGCTCCACCCGGGGGTACTCTGTCCCGTGAACACTTCGGAAGGCCCTGATTCGTGTACGACAAGACGGTCCGGCGTCGACGTGCGGTGCTTGCGCTGCTCGTCGTGCTCTCCCTGATACTGCTGACCGCCTACTTCGGCGAGGCCCCGGGCGGTGGCGGCCTGCACTCGATGCAGCGCGGCTTCCTGACCGTCGTCTCGCCGATCCAGGAGGGGGCCAACAAGGCGTTAAAGCCCGTGCGCGATCTGTTCGGCTGGTTCGGCGACACGCTGCACGCCAAAAGCCAGCGCAACGAACTGCTCAAGCAGAACGACAAACTGCGCAAGGAAGTCGTCGCCGAGAAGGCCGACGAGCACGGCTACCACGAACTGCTCGCGCTCTACCGTCTCGATCAGCTGAGCCTGAACGACTACCGGCCGGTGACGGCCACGGTGGTCGACAAGTCGCCGAACCTCTGGTACTCGACCGTCTGGGTCGACAAGGGGACATCCTCGGGAGTACAGCAAAACGACCCGGTGATCAACGAAGAAGGGCTCGTCGGCAAGGTCGCCCAGGCCGCCCCCGACGGCGCGGTGATCGATCTCATCACCGACAGCGAAGTCGGCGTCTCCTCGCGGATCAACGGGACCCGCGCGACCGGCGTGGTGCAGCCCAAGGTGGGCGACCCGAACGATCTGGTGCTGCAGTATCTGCCGGCCAACACCTCGGTCAGCCGTGGCGAATATGTCGTCACCTCCGGCACGATCTCCAGCCCCGACGACTCGCTCTATCCCCCCGGGCTCCTGATCGGACAGGTGAGCTCGGTGGATGAAGAAAGCGGCTACACATCGGTCAACGTTCACCCGCTGGCCGACCTGCACAACCTCAACGTCGTGCAGGTGCTCACCGACGCGCGGGGCAGCAAGCCCGCGAGCCTGGGAAGCCTCGCGACCAGCCTGCCGAGCAGCGGCCAGACCGGCACGGGCGAAAACGGCCAGCTCGCCACGACGGGGACCGGCGAATGAGCGGCTCCGGGATCTCCGGCTCGCTCCTCACCCGGATCGCGCTACTCGTGGTGGTCGTCGTGTTCTTCCAGATCGGCGTCGTCTCGGAGGTGCCGGTGTTCGGTGTCGTGGTCGATCTGTCGCCGCTCGTGGTGGCCTTCGTCGGACTGCTCTGCGGCTCGACGGTGGGAGCCGCCACCGGTTTCGCGGTCGGCCTGCTCGTCGATCTCGCGTTGGTGCAGACGCTCGGCGTCACCTCGCTGATCTTCACGCTGATCGGCTACTGGTGCGGGCGCTTGCGCGAGCTGCGCGATCCCCAGGCGACGTTGACGCCGCTGCTGGTGGGCGCCGCGGCCGCCGCCGCGGCGCTGGTGGGGTACTCGCTGATGGAGTTTCTGCTCGGGGTGGACGCCCCGGTCAGCCTCGAGCTGCTGCGCCAGATCCTGCTGGGAGTGGTGGTGGACACGATCGTGGCGCTGCCGATGTGGGCGATCGTGCGCCGCAGCCTCGAGCCGGGTCTGCCGGACGATCCCCGCCGCCGGCGCCGCCGCGCGTATACGACCGGTGGCCTGAGCCCCCTCTCGCGCGCATGAGCACCCCGATCGAGCGCGCCCGGCCGAGCGATCCGAGGATGCCTGTCTCGCCGCAGCTGGCGCTGCGGGTGGCGGTGCTGGGCGGCGCGGCGCTGTTGATGTTCGCGATCATCTTCTTCCGCCTGTGGTATCTGCAGGTGCTCTCCGGCGAACAGTACGTCCAGCAGGCCAACGCAAACGATGTGCGCGACCTGCCGGTAGCCGCCCCCCGCGGGCAGATCCTCGACCGCGAAGGCCGGCCGATCGCCGCCAGCATGGTGACCAACGCCGTGCAGATCGTGCCGTCCGCGCTGCCGCCCGCGGGCAGGCCCCGGCTGGCGCTCTACCGGCGGCTGGGCGCGCTGCTGGGGATGAGCGCCGGCCACATCGAGGCGCTCGTGGTGAAGGGCCGCACGGCGTTGCGGTATGCGCCGGTGACGATCAAGACCGCCGCCGGACGCGGCGTGCTGACGGTGCTCGCCGAGCGCCAGGACGAGTTTCCCGGTGTCACCCAGCAGCCCGTCTCGATCCGTTCCTACCCGTACGGCGAGATGGCCGCCCAGGTGCTCGGCTACGTCGGCCAGGTCTCCGAAGGAGAGCTCAAGAAGAGCGCGTTCCGGGGCGTCCAGCAGGGAACGGTGATCGGTCAGGAAGGGCTCGAGTACTACTACGACCACTATCTGCGCGGGACCGACGGCGTGCAGCGGATACAGGTCGACTCCGCCGGTTATCCCGAGCCCACGCGCCTGGCGCCGACACCCCCCAAGGCCGGCTACAGCCTCAAGGTCACGCTCGACCTCGGGCTCCAGCGAGAGGGCGAAAAAGCGCTGCTCGAAGGGATCGAAAACGCCCGCGCGGGCGGCAAACCGGCGGAAGGAGGCGCATTCACCGCGATCGACCCGCGCAACGGGGAGATCCTGGCGATCGGCTCATATCCGAGCTTCGACCCCAACAAATTCGCCAAACCGCTCACCACCAGCGAATACGAAGCGCTCAAGGGCGAAGTGCATGGCCGCCAAGAAGGCCCCGTGCGGTTGACCGATCGCGCCGTCAGCGGCGCCTATCCGACGGGGTCCACGTTCAAGCCGTTCACCGCGATGGGAGCCCTCGAAGCCGGGGTCATCAACCCGACCGAGGGTCTCGGCGCCGGCCAGTGCATCCATGTCTCCACCGAGCAGTTCTGCAACGCCGGCAAGGCAGACTACGGACCAGTCGGGCTCGTCGAAGCGCTGAAGGTCTCCTCGGACACCTACTTCTTCGAAGTCGGCGAGCTCGCCAACAGGGGCCACGAAGTAATCCAGAACATGGCCCGGGAGCTCGGCATCGGCCACACGACCGGGATCGACCTGCCGAGCGAGATCGAAGGCACGATCCCCGACCCCGCGTGGCGCGCCCAACAGAACCACCTGCAGGAAAAGTGCGAACACGAAAAGCATCACGGGACGTGCGACATCGTCGCCGAAGTCAGGCCGTGGAGCGTCGGCGACAACATGGATCTGGCGGTCGGACAGGGCGATCTGC
The DNA here is from genome assembly GCA_035648675.1 of Solirubrobacteraceae bacterium. Lineage (GTDB taxonomy): Bacteria > Actinomycetota > Thermoleophilia > Solirubrobacterales > Solirubrobacteraceae > Palsa-744. The sequence continues at coordinate 5,282 of DASRKZ010000040.1, read as the reverse complement.
TGACATCGCCGCTGCAGATGGCGGTGGCCTACTCGACGCTCGCCAACGCCTACATGCACGGCGGCCACGGCATCGTCGTGACGCCGCACCTGGGGATGGAGATCGACGAAGCGGGCGGCGGTCTGGTGCAGAGCCTGAGCTTCCCGCCTGTACGCCATGTGCATCTGAACTACTCCGACCTGAGCCTCGTGATGCAGGGCATCCACGAGGCCGCGAGCGAGCCCGGCGGCACCTCCGCGGACGTGTGGAGCGGTTGGGATCAGGAACAGCACCCGGTCTACGGCAAGACGGGCACCGCGGAACATACCGGGAAGGAAGACCAGTCCTGGTACATGGCCTACGTCGGCGACCCCAACCGGCCGATCGTGATCGCGGTGACCGTGGAACAGGGCGGCTTCGGCGCGGAAACCGCGGCGCCGATTGCCCGGCTGATCGCCTCGCGGTGGTTCGGTAAGCCCGAGAAGTTCGTTGCCGGAACGTCCCATACATTTTGAGCCCTCCAAGCACCACGACCACCAAGCGATGAATCCTCCCTCCAGCCCGACCCCACTCGGCTCCTCGGTGATCCAGGCGCCCGAGCACACGCCGGAGTCGAGCGCGGGTACGCGGCGCGGGCTGCCGCTCGACCCGCTGCTGACGCTCGCCGTGCTCGGCCTCGGTATCGCCTCGGTGATGACGCTCGGCGCCGCCACGCGCGACCTCATTCCGAGTCAGCCGCACTACTACGTCGACCGCCAGGCGATCTACCTGATCGTCGGCGTGCTGTTCATGCTGGCGCTCTCGCGCCTGGACTACGCGCGCCTGCGACCGCTGAAAAACGTGATCTACGCGCTGCTGATGTTCACGATCCTCGCGGTGCTCGGCCTCGGTCACGCCGCCAACGGCTCCCAGCGTGCGATCAGCCTGCCGTTCTTCTCCTTCCAGGCATCCGAGCTCGGCAAGGTGCTGCTGATCCTGGCGCTGTCGTCCTTCGTGGTCGGCCGCGCGCGGCGGTTGCGCGAGCGCGACACCACCGTGCGGGTGATGCTCGCGGCGCTGGTGCCGGCGATGCTCGTGATCGCCCAGCCGGACCTCGGCTCGGGCATGGTCTACGTGGTGATCGCGCTGACGCTGCTGTTCGTCGCGGGGACCCCCTGGAGGCAGCTCGCCGGGCTGCTGGCGCTGGCGGTGGTGTCGCTGACGTTCGTGCTCGTCGCCGCTCCGGCGGCGGGCGTGCATGTGCTCAAGCCCTACGAGACCGAACGGCTGACGGCGTTTCTACACCCCACGACCAACTCCCAGCGGCAGGGCTACCAGCAGGAGGAGTCGAAGATCGCGATCGGCGCGGGGCAGAAGACCGGCCGCGGCATCGAGGCTACCCAGATACCCCTGAACTTCGTGCCGGAGAGCAACACCGACTTCATCTTCGCCGCGGTCGGCGAGCAGTACGGCTTTCTCGGCGCGGGGCTCGTGCTGTGTCTGTATGCGCTGCTGATCTGGCGCTCGCTGCGCATCCTCGTGATGGCCAAGGACCTGTTCGGCTCGCTCGTGGCGGGGGGCGTAGCGGCTATGCTGATGTTTCAGGTATTCGTCAACGTGGGGATGACCATTGGGATCATGCCAATTACCGGCGTCACGCTGCCGCTCATGAGCTACGGCGGCTCGTCGGTGATCACCACCCTGTTGGCGGTGGGCCTGCTGCAATCTATTTACGTCCAGGCGCGCGCCTCAGCGGCATTGAAGGGCCGCGTGCCGATCTATTGAAAAACATCCGAAAACTCCAGACTCCTCCCCGGCGATCGCTGGGACGCGAGCTGAGGAGTTTTCGGAGAGATACCCAAACACCAATGTCCGCCTACTCCCGATCGCCAGATGTGGATGCGCCGCCGAGGATTCTCCTCCGGCCTCCGCCCGCACGGGGCTCGGCCGGCATCGCTACCGAAAGACTGGATCACATTGAAAAAGCAAGTGCTTGTCAGCGTCGATCGCGCGGAGACGCGCGTGGCGCTCTTAGAGGCGACCGGAACGCCCGCCGCCTCACGTTCGGCTTCGACCGATCGAGGACGCACAGGCCGTACAGCCGGCTCGGGAGGCTCCGGTAAGGGTCCCCGTGGCGCCATCCAGGACGGATATCGGATAGCCGAGCTCTATCTGGAGCGCCGCGGCGGGCGCTCGATCGTCGGCAACATCTACAAGGGGAAGGTCGACAACGTGCTGCCCGGCCTGGAGGCCGCGTTCGTCGACATCGGCCTGGAGAAGAATGGCTTTCTGCACGTCGACGAGATCGTGCTGCCCGGGGTGGAGGCGCCCAGGCGCGGGCGCGGTAGTGGGAGCGGAAGGAAGATCTCAGACCTGCTCGGGCCCGGGCAGGAGATCGTCGTGCAGGTGGTCAAGGACCCGCTGAAGACGAAGGGCGCGCGTCTGTCGATGGAGCTGACGATCGCCGGGCGCTACATGGTCTATGCCCCCACGGGCGAGGGCGTGGGCGTGTCTCGCCGCCTGGAGGACCGCGAGCGCGAGCGCCTGCGCAAGCAGAGCGCGGGCCTGGATCTGGGCAGCGGCGGGGTGATCGTCCGCACCGCCGCGCATGGCGCCAAGCGCGCGGACTTCGAGCGCGAGCTGAAGTACCTGCACAAGCTGCACGACGTGCTCGTGAAGCGGGTCGAGGACACGCAGGCGCCGGGGATGGTCTTCCAGGAGGCGGACCTGTCGGTGCGGGTGGTGCGTGACATCTTCTCCGCGCACTTCGAGCGCGCGATCGTGGACGACGAGCAGCAGTACCGGCGGCTGGTCTCCTTCTTCACGCGGACCGCCCCCGAGCTGGTGGAGCGCGTCGAGCTGTGGGAGCAGAAGGAACCACTGTTCGAGGCCTACGGCGTGGATCAGGAGATCGACGGCGTGATGTCGAGCCGTGTGGACTTGCCGAGCGGCGGCTACCTGATGATCGACTACGCCGAGGCGCTGACCGTGATCGACGTCAACTCGGGGTCGTTCATCGGCCGCGGCAAGGGCGCGGCGCTGGAGGACACGATCACGAAGACCAATCTGGAGGCCGCCGAGGAGGTCGTCAACCAGCTGCGGTTGCGCGACATCGGCGGGATCATCGTGATCGATTTCATCGATATGGCACGTGCGCGCAACCGCGACGCGGTGATGAAGACGCTCCGCAAGACGCTGGACGAGGACCGCACGAAGACGTTCACGGCGGAGATCTCAAAGCTCGGGCTGGTCGAGATGACCCGCCAGAACGTGACCGAGGGCGTGCGCGAGATCATGAGCCGGCCGTGCCCGACCTGCGCCGGCGAGGGTGTGATCCGCTCGGAGGAAACGTACGCGATCGAGTTCGAGCGCCGCCTGCGCGACGTGGCGCTCGAAAATCCGGATGTCGAGGCGTTCCTGGTGCAGATCAACCCCCGCGTGAGCACCGAGTTCACCGGGCACGGCTCGCGCGTGCTGCACGCGCTCGAGCAGGAGACGGGCAAGTCGTTCCTGTTCGAGGGCTCCGAAGGGCTGACGCTCGAGCACTTCGCGATCACCTTCCAGGGCACCCGCGTGGAGGTCGAGGAGCGCGCGCTGCCCTTCCGCCAGGGCGACGAGGTGCTGGTCGAGATCGTCGAGCCGCACATGTACGACGTCGACGACGCGGTGGCGAAAATCGACGGCTACATCATCTCGATCGCGGGCGCCGCAGTGCATGTCGGGGAGAAGCGGATGGTGCGCATCGATCAGGTCGGGCGTACGGCGGCGAGCGCGCTATTGCTGGACGAGTCCGGCGAGGTGGTTCGCCCGGTGGGGCGTCCCACCTCCGCACGCGAAGGTGGGCGCGAGCCGCGGCGCTCCGCGGGCTCCTCTCGTGACGGTGCTCGCGCGGGTGAGCGGGCAAAGACGCGTGCGCGGGGGCGCCGCGCGCCGGTCGACAGCGAGGGTGCGGAGGCACGCCGCGAAGCGGGACTGAGCGAGTCCTCGACCGGCATCGACTCCGAGCCGGAGGAGGATCCCGCGCGTAGCGCGACCGCCGTCGAGGAAGCACCGGGGGACTCCGCGGTCGAGGCGGCCCCGCACGACACCGCCGATGGGGAGGCGCGGCAGGGCACCATCGAGGTGTCCCCCCGGGACACCGCCGATGAGGATCCGCAGGGGGCTGTCGAGGGTGCTCCGGAGGGCGAGGACGGGGAGGATGGCCTACAATCCAAGCCGAGGCGCCGTGGCCGCAGGGGTGGACGGCGCCGTTCGACTGCCAAGGCGAAGGCGAGCCCGGAGTAGCGGGGGCCGATGCCCGTCGCGGCCGGCCACCGCGGAAGCCGCGAGCGAGAGAAAACGAGACTGAGAGAGACATGTACGCGATCGTGAAGACCGGCGGCAAGCAGTACCGCGTCGAGCGGGGCCAGACTCTGCTCGTGGAGCGCCTGCCCGTCGAGGAGGGCAAGGACGTAGCGCTGGAGCCGATCCTGTATCGCTCCGAGGAGGCCGTGTTCGACTCGGCCGGCCTGAAGAAGGTGAAGGTCACGGCGAAGATCCTGAGCCATGAGCGCGGCGAGAAGCTGCGAGTGTTCAAGTTCAAGCCCAAGCGCGGCTACAAGCGCCGCAACGGTCATCGCCAGGAGCTGACCCGCATCGAGATAACCAACATCGCTCTCGCGGGCGCGGGCAAAGCGGGCGCGGGCAAAGTCGCGGCAAAGAAGGAGGAGACCGAGAATGGCTCATAAGAAGGGGCTTGGCTCCAGTCGGAACGGGCGCGAATCGAACGCGCAGCGGTTGGGCGTCAAGACGTTCGCCGGCGAGGTCGTCAGCGGTGGGGAGATCATCGTGCGTCAGCGCGGCACGAAATTCAAGCCGGGCGCGGGCGTGGGCATCGGCAAGGACGACACGCTCTATGCACGCGCAGCTGGGACGGTGCAGTTCAAGACCAGCCGTCGCGGACGCTTCGTCAGCGTGGAGCCCGCGGAGGGCTGATGAGCCGCTGAGTGGCGACGGCGCCGCGGGCGACACCGCGGGGCGAAAGAGCCGGGCCACGAGCCAGGCGCGCGGTGACCTAAAGAAGTTGTAGATACTCTTTACGCACCAGGTGTAACTATAGTTACACACACCTCGCATTTTGTATACCGACATCTTCCCCCTTTATCTTTAGTATTACTATAGTTACACGCTTTTCGCGTGCTCATTGTCACTTCGGCGGGCCTGTCAGGATGCCGGCATGCTCCATGACCGCGCGAGAATCCACCTGCAGGCCGGCGCCGGCGGAAACGGCTGCACGAGCTTTCGCCGCGAGGCGCATGTCCCGAGGGGCGGGCCCGATGGCGGGG
>DASRKZ010000039.1:0-3361 GCA_035648675.1 Solirubrobacteraceae bacterium | reverse complement strand
GCCGCGGCCGACACGACCAAGCAGCTGTCCTTCGAGGACCACGATGCGGAGCCCGAACCTGACCTCTTGCCGGACCCCGCGCCGCACCGGGCGCCGGACCCCGCGCCACACTCGGCGCCGGACCCCGACCAGCGGTAGGCGCCTATCATTGCGCGGACGATGGCTGCCTCCTCGTCCCCGACGCCCGCCTCCGTCGCAGATGTGACGCCCGCCTCCGTCGCAGATGTCGCCGAGGGCCTGCGCGCGGTTGGATACCTGCCCGGCGAGTCGACCGCGCTGGTGGCGTTCCTCGCCGCGAAGCTCGGCAAGCCGGTGCTCGTGGAGGGACCGGCGGGCGTGGGGAAGACCGAGCTGGCGAAGTCGCTCGCGCTGTATCTGGGCCGTGAGCTGGTGCGGCTGCAGTGCTACGAGGGCTTGGACGAGGCGAAGGCGCTGTACGAGTGGAACTACCGCAAGCAGCTGCTGCGGATCCAGGCGGAGGCGTCGGACACGGGCTGGGAGGCTGTCCAGGAGGACATCTTCGGCGAGGAGTTCCTGCTGGCGCGACCGCTGATGAGCGCGATCGCCTCAGAGCAGCCGGTGGTGCTGCTGATCGACGAGATCGATAAGACCGACCAGGAGTTCGAGGCGATGCTGCTGGAGGTGCTCTCGGACTTCCAGATCTCGATCCCGGAGCTGGGCCGCGTGGAGGCGCGGACGCACCCGGTGGTGCTGTTGACGTCGAACAACTCGCGTGAGCTGACGGAGGCGCTGAAGCGCCGCTGCCTGTACCTGTGGCTGGATTACCCCGAGCTCGAGCACGAGCTCGAGATCGTGCGGCTGCACGCGCCCGACCTGCCGGAGACCGTCGCGCGGAGGCTCGTGGAGGTCGTCGGGATGGTGCGGGAGCTCGACCTGAAGAAGCCGCCCTCGATCGCCGAGTCGATCGATTGGGCGCGGGCGCTGCTGCTGTTGGGCGCCGATGACATCGACGAGGAGATGTTCAGGGACACGATGTCGGTGATCGTGAAGCACCGGACCGACATGGACGTGGTGGCCGAGCGCGTCGGGCTGAAGCTGAGATCGCCAGCCGCCGATGCCGCCTGAGGGGCTCCCGGCGCGCGTATTGGAGCTCGGCGAGGAGCTGCGCCGCGAAGGCGTGGCGGTCGGGACCTCGGAGCTGCTGGACGCGTTCGCGGTCCTGCGCGAGGTGTCGTGGACCGAGCAAGGGGACTTCCGGGAGGCGCTCGCCGCGACGCTGGCGAAGAGCCAGGAGGACCGGCGCGTGTTCGAGCTGGTGTTCGACCGCTTCTTCTTCCGCGCCGTCGAGGTCGCGGCGCTGCGGGAGGGCGTGAGTGAGGACGATCCCTCGCAGCCGGCCCCCGGGGCGATCGACCTCGACGAGCTCTCCCCCGAAGACCTGGAGGCGCTGCGCGCGCGGATCGCCGCGGCGCTGAGGGACGGCTCGGAGGGAGCGATGCGCGACCTCGCGCGGATGGCGATCGCGGCGTTCGGACGCCGGCAGGAGGGCTCGGGGGTGATCGGCGTGGACGTCCAGCGCATCCGCCGCGCGCTCGGCCTGCGCACTGATCCCCAGCCCGATCTACCGGTCGAGGACCCCCGCCGCGAGGGCCTGCCCCGCGATGCGCTGCGCCGCTTCGAGGCGCTCCTTAGGCGGGAGCTCGAGCGGGGCCAGATCGAGCGGACCGGCAGCCTGCCGCCGTCGCGGCCACTGGGCGAGCTCGACCGGGCGCTGCCGTCCGGACCGCTGGCCGACCTGGCGGCCGTCCACCGGGTGGTGACCCAGCTGCGCCGACGTCTGGCCACGCAGGGGATGCAGGCCCGCGGCCACCGCCGCCACGCGCAGGTGGACGTGCGGCGCACGATGCGCGCGTCGCTACAGACCGGCGGGGTGCCGGTCGTGCTGAAGTACCGCCCGCGACGCCCAAGGCGACCGGAGATCTACGTGCTGTGCGACGTCTCCACGAGCGTGACCTCGGCATCGGTGTTCTTCCTCTCGGTGCTCCACGCGCTGCATGACTCGTTCCGGAAGATGCGCTCGTTCGTGTTCATCGAGCGCGTCTCGGAGGTGACCGAGATCTTCGCGCACGAGCGCAACTTCAAAGCCGTGAGCGAACGGATCTCGAGCGACGCGGGCGTGGCCGACATCTCCGGATACACCGACTACGGACGCGTGTGGTCGGAGATGTTGGAAGAGGTCGGCGAAGACCTGCACCCGCGCGCCACCGTGATCGTGCTCGGGGACGCGCGCACGAACGGCCGCGACCCCCGCGCCGACCTGTTCGCCCAGCTGGCCGCCCGCGCCGGGCGCACGTTCTGGCTGAACCCCGAGCCGCGGCTCTACTGGAACTACGGCGACTCGGTGATCGCGGCCTACGAGGAGTACTGCACCGCCTTCGAGTGCTGGACGACCGCCCAGCTGGAGGACTTCGTCCGCGCGCTCACCCGGCCGGTCACATCCGCGCTGTAGCATCAGCGGGAGAAAACAGGGGAGCTGGCGGGCAAGCCGGCTGAGATGGCGCACGGACGACCCCCGGCGCCGACCCTTCGAACCTGTGGGGTAATGCCCGCGGAGGGAGTGCAGTGCTCACGGGACTCAAGCCCAGCCCGAGATCGTCGGAGATAGACAGGCAAGCACCCAGCGTGAGCTTGATCGGGGTGAGCCGCGCCTACCGCGACCGGAACGACGCGTCCGTGCAGGCGCTTTCCGGAGTGTCGCTGCACGCCGACCACGGGGAGCTGCTCGCGGTGGTCGGTCCGAGCGGTTGCGGGAAGACCACGCTGCTGGAGCTGATCTGCGGCCTGCAAGCCCCCGACGCCGGCATCGTCGAGTGCGCGGCGGCGGCGCTGATGCCCCAGCGCGACCTGCTACTGCCGTGGCTGAGCGCGGTCGACAACGCCGCGCTCGCGCTGCGCATCGCCCACCGCCCGCGCGATGAGGCCCGCGGGCGGGCGACGGCGCTGTTCGCGGAGTTGGGGCTGGACGGGTTCGAGCAGGCCCATCCGCACGAGCTCTCGGGGGGGATGCGTCAGCGCGTGGCATTCCTGCGCACGCTGCTCTCGGGCAAGCCGGTCCTGTGCCTGGATGAGCCGTTTGGGGCGCTCGACGCGATCACCCGCGCGGAGATGCAGGGGTGGCTCGGTCGGGCGTTGGAGCAGGAGCCGCGCACGGTGGTGCTCGTCACCCACGACGTCGAGGAGGCGGTGGTGCTCGCCGACCGCGTCGCGGTGCTCTCCCCCCGCCCCGGGCACGTGCGGGCGGAGCTCGAGGTGGCTCTCCCCCGCCCGCGCTCGCGGACCAATGCCGATGTGATCGCACTGCGCGAGCAGGCGCTGATCGCTTTGGGGATGGGTGCAGAGG
>DASRKZ010000038.1:0-10487 GCA_035648675.1 Solirubrobacteraceae bacterium | reverse complement strand
GGGCATTAATCATGGGCATCGTCAACGCCTCGCCCGACTCCTTCAGCGACGGCGGCCGGTTTGGGACGCTCGAGGAGCAGGTCGAGCTGGCACGCGAGCTGCTCGCCGCTGGGGCGGACATCCTCGACATCGGGGGAGAGTCCGCCGCCACCGGCCGGCCGCCGGTCACGGTCGAGCAGGAGCTCGAGCGCGTCGTGCCGCTGATCGAGCGCGTCACGGGTGAGCTGGGGGCGATCGTCTCGGTCGACACCTACAAGCCGGCGGTCGCCCGCGCCGCGATCGTCGCGGGCGCCACGATCGTCAACGACGTCAGCGGCCTGCGCGACATCGGTCTGGCGGAGGTGTGCGCGCAGAGCGGCGCGGCGCTGGTCTTGATGCACACGCGCGCCGCTCCCAAGCAGCGGATGCAGGATCCCGGTCTCTACGACGACGTGACCGCCGAGGTGCTCGCCTTCCTGGGGGAGCGGATCGAGCGGGCGCTCGCCGCCGGAATGGTCCCTGAGCAGCTGATCCTCGACCCCGGGCCGGACTTCGCAAAGACGCCCGCCCAGACGATCGAGCTGCTCGCGCGGGTGCGACGGTTGCACGAGCTGGGGCGGCCGCTGCTGATGGCGGTCTCACGCAAGGACTTCATCGGGGCGCTGACCGGGCGTCCCCCGCGCGAGCGCCTACCGGGCACCCTGGCCGCGCTCGCGCACGGCGTGGACGCGGGCGCGCAGATCTTCCGGGTCCACGATGTCGCCGCCGCCGCGGACTTTCTCAAGGTGCGAGCGGCGCTCGCGGGAGAGCTCGAGCCGCAGAGGGATCTAGCGCTCGCCGAGGAACATCGCTACGAACGCTAGGCTGAAGGTCACCTAACGGGTGCCGGTCGCTGCTCAACGCGACCGGGCGCCAACCGCCCAATCCGAAACGAAGGAGAAGCAAACATGTCCGTACTCGACCGCTCCGAGCTGGAGGCCAGCCCGCTGGCCGACCTACATGCGATCGCCGATCAACTGGGCCTAGACGGCTTCCGGCGACTACGCAAGGCCGAGCTGATCGCCGCGATCCTCGGCGAGCCGGTGGGCGGTGCTCGCAAACGTCGCGCTCCTCGCCTGCGGCGCGGCGCGAAAAGCGAGCGAGAGGGCGCGTCCTCGTCTGAGAGCGAGTCCTCGACGTCTTCCTCCTCGACCTCCTCTTCCTCCTCCTCAGCCTCCTCTCGCCGCGGTCGCGGCGCGGGCGAGCGCGACGGGCGTGGCAGTCGCAGCGGCCGCGGGACCGCCCAGTCGAGCGACCGACCGGGCGCCTCTCCCGCGAAGACGCCCTCCGGAGACTCCGCCGCCCCAGAGGCGGCTCGCGGCGCCGAGGGCGTCGTCGAGCTGCTGGGCAACGGCTCGGCCTTTCTGCGCGTCGATCCCCCTGAGCCTTCCGACGACGACGTCTACATCTCCGCCGCGCAGGTGCGTCGCTGCGAGCTCGTCTCCGGAGACCGGGTGACCGGGCCGGTGCGCACGCCCCGCCGCTCGGAGCGCTACCCCTCGCTGGTGCGCATCGACACCATCAACGGAGCATCCGCCGACACCGTCTCCGAGGGTCCTCTCTACGAGGACCTGGCGGTGGCCTATCCCAGTGAACGCCTCGCGCTGAACGCCGGCGAGCCCACGCTCGACGCGATCGAGTGGCTGACCCCGCTCGGCCGTGGCTCGCGCGCGGTGATCGTCGGACCGCCACGCGCCGGCAAGAGCGAGACCCTGCGACGCCTGCTGCAGGCCGTCGCGGGGAGTGCCGTCGCGGGCAGTACCGCCGCGGGTGGTACCGCCGCGGGTGGTGAGTCTGGAGCCCTGGAGGTGAGCGTCGTGCTCGCGGGCGCGAGGCCCGAGGAGATCGCGGAGTGGCAGGAGGGACCGGTGCCTCCCGTCGCCGCCCTCAGCTTCGCCGCCTCGGCCGATGCCCAGGGACAGGCCGTCGAGCGCGCGATGGACGCCGCCAAGCGCGTCGCCGCCCGCGGGGGACACGCACTGGTGCTGATCGACGGTCTCGACGGCATGCATCCGCCGGCCGCCCGCAAGACCCTCGCAGCCGCCCGCAACCTGCGCGACGGCGGCTCACTCACCGTGATCGCGACCGCCGCCCGCCCGCTCGGGGGCGAGACGACCGTGATCGCACTCGACCCGGCGCTCGCCAGCGGCGGCCTCCCGCTCATCGATCTACCGGCCAGCGGCACCCTCAAGCCCGAGTTGCTCGTCGGCGAGGACGGCGCCAAGGCAATCTCCCAGGCCCGCGCCGCGGCCCTGGAGGCGCGGGGCTAGCAAATTCCACTAGGGCGTCGCTGGTCAAGCGAGGCAAGAACGCAGAGAGCGTGGCGTGCTACGCACGCGAGCGACCGAGGACGCCGCGTCGCGCCGGCCAGCGGCGTCCTAGCGGCGGTTGTAGGCGACCCGGTCCCATGAGGGCTCGGGCGCCAGTTCGATCGTCTCGCCGCCGGTGGCCATTCGCGCATCGGCGGGCTGGACGTAGACGAAGCCGCATGTCTCCTCGTCGAAGGCCACGCTCAGCTCACCCTCGTTGACACGCTGGTCCAGCCACGCCCCGCGGAACACCAGGCGCCGCAGCCAGTGGACCAGCGAGCGCTCGGCCGGTCCCACGAGCTCGGGCCAGCAGTCGTTGACGTGCTCGCCCAAGGCCGAGGCGGGGTCGAGGATCTCGCCGTTCACGGCGAGGTTGACGAGGTCTTCGAGCTCGTCCTCGCCCAGCCGCCCGCCGACGAAGCCGACCTTCAGCGCGGCCTGCTCGCAGCGCTCGGAGAAGTCCTCTTCGTTGAAGGTAAAGCGCAGCTCTCCATATTCGAGGACGAAGTCCTCTCCAGAGTCGTAGTTTCCGCGGCGAGACGTTTCCATGTCAAATGCCGGGAATCGTTTTGATGGGAGTCCACCCACCCAGCGTCGGGATCATATGCAGGGCTCCTGCATTCGCGGCTGTCGTGAATGGGATTTTGCATCGCGGCCACGAGGCCTCGCCCGATACGCTCCCCGCCGATGGCACGCCTGACCGAACACGGACTGCGCCGCTCCGTCGGCGTCTCCGGGCTATTCGCCACCGCCTACGGGAACGTCGGCTCCTCGATCTACTACGCGCTCGGTCTCGTCGCCGCGCACGCGCTCGGTCTCACCCCGCTGGTGTTCGTGTTCGCGGGCGGCCTGTTCGCGCTGACGGCCAAAACCTACGCCGAGGGCGCCGCGATGTTCCCGGAAGCGGGCGGCTCCTCCTCGTTCGCGCGCCACGCCTTCGACGATGTCGTCTCGTTCTTCGCCGGCTGGGCGCTGAGCCTCGACTACATCCTCACGATCGCGATCTCGGCGTTCTTCGTTCCCCACTACCTGAGCGCGTTTCCCGGCCTACACGCGCTCAACCACAACCCGGACGACATCTTCGGAGGGCTGATCGTCGTCGTCCTGCTCACCGCTCTGAACATCCGTGGCCTCGGCGAGTCGGCCAAGCTCAACTTCATCCTTGCGATCGTCGACCTGAGCACTCAGATCGTGCTCATCGCGGTCGGGCTCGTGCTCGTCTTCAACCCGTCGCTGCTGATCCACCAGGTGCACCTGGGCAGCGTGCCGAGCTGGAAGGAACTGATCTTTGCGCTCTCGCTCGCGATGCTCGCCTATACCGGCATCGAGACGGTGGCGAACATGGCCGAGGAGGCACGCGACCCCGGGCGCCAGGTCCCGAAGGCCGTCAACCTCGTGGTGCTGGCCGTGCTCGGCGTCTATGCCGGTATCTCGGTGGTCGCGCTGTCGGCGCTGCCCGTGATCCACCACGGGGTCGGCTACAGCGCCGCCCTCGGCGAACATTTCAAGACGCCCGGCTACGCGACGGGGCTGGGCGGCATATTCCAGAACGACCCCGTGCTCGGGATCATCTCCCGGCTCGGCCTGCACGGGACGGTCCTGCATTTCGCGCAGTACTACGTCGGCCTGTTGGCGGCGACGATCCTGTTCATCGCCACCAACGCGGGCATGATCGGGATCTCGCGCCTGTCCTGGTCGCTGGCCGAGCACCGGCAGCTGCCCAGCATCTTCTCGCAGCTGCATCCGAAGTTCCGCACGCCCTGGTTCACGCTCATGTTCTTCTCGGCGCTGGCGGGCGTGTTGATCCTGTACGGCAACACGAACGTGCTCGGCAACCTCTACTCGTTCGGCGCGATGCTCTCCTTCACGACCGCCCATGCCGCGGTCATCGCGCTACGCATCAAGGACCCCGACCGCGAGCGGCCCTACCGGATGCCTTGGAGCATCCGGATCCGGGGAGCGGACATCCCGATGACCGCGGTCATCGGCGGAGTCGGAACCGCCGCCGCGTGGGTGGCCGTCGTCGCCCTGCATGTGGAGGCCAGATACGTTGGCATCCCCTGGATGATCTTTGGGATGGCGGGCTACTTCTACTACCGCCGCAGTCAGGGACTCGACCCGCGCAAGCACTACCGCATCGAGCGCGCCGAGCGTCCCGCTGACTTCGAGGAGCTCGAGTACCGCACCGCGCTCGTGCCGATCTTCGGCGAGGACATCAGCGCCGCCGCGTTCTCGAGCGCCGCGAAGCTGATCGGCGAGGAGGGCGTGGTCTACGCGATCTTCGTCCTCCCGGTGCCCAGCCAGCTCTCGCTGGAGGCGGGCCTCGAGGACGAGGAGGCCCAGGGCCGCTCGGTGCTCGAGAGCGCACGCATCCAGGCACGGCGCGCCGGCATCAAGATCCACACCGGCCTGATCCGCACCCGTAACCCGGGAGCCGCGCTCGTCGAAGAAGCCGAACGGGTCGGCTCGGACGTGATCTACTGGTCCACGATTCACGCCCCCACCGGTGAGCAGCGGATCGGTCCCACCGCCGCCTATCTGCTCTCCAAGCGTCCCTGCCGGATCATCATCGAGACCCAGAACCGACCGGCGCGATCGTCCTCATCCGCCGGCGTTCCGACCCCCGCGTGAGCGGAGATGGTCCAGAAAGGTGCATACAAGGTGCATACAACTTACCCAGCCTGATAGCCATGGTTACACAGGGCTCGCAAAGAGTGTAGGTACCTGCAGACCCGATAGCAATAGCATTGTGCACCACTCAACCGAGTGCGGACCGCAGCGCCTCGTCCAGCTCGGGGTGGCGGAAGCGGTAGCCGAGCACGAGCGGCTTGGCGGGCATCACGCGCGCGCCGCTGGTCACGATCTCAGCCATCTCGCCGTAGAGCGCTCGCAGCGCGATGCCGGGCACGGGCAGCAGCGAGGGCCGGTGCAGCACATGGCCCAGGGCGTGCGAGAACTGGCGGTTGGTGACCGGCTCGGGCGCGGTGCCGTTGATCGGGCCCGACCAGCGCTCGTCCTCGAGGGCGGCGAGGATCATCCCGAGGAGATCCTCGCGGTGGACCCAGGACATGTACTGGCCTCCGCCCGCCACCGGGCCGCCGACGCCGAGCTGGAAGGGAGGCAGCATCTTCTTCAGCGCGCCGCCGTCACGGTCGAGCACGACGCCGGTACGCACCCTGACCACGCGCATCCCAAGCGCCGTTGCCTGCTCCGCCTCGGCCTCCCAAGCCACGCACGTCTCGGCCAGGAAGTCGCGGCCCGGGGGCGCATCCTCGTCGAGCGGCTCCTCGCCATGCGCGCCGTAGTAGCCGATCGCCGAGCCGCTGATCAACGTCCGGGGACGTTGGCCGATCTCCGAGCGGCCGGCGGCCTCGAGCCCCGCGAGCAGATTGCGGGTACCCGTCACGCGGCTCTCGCGGATCGCCCGCTTGGCCCGCTCGCTCCAGCGCTGGGCGACGTTCTCCCCCGCCAGATGCACGACCGCGTCAGCTCCTTCCAAGGCCGCGACCGGGGCGGCCTCGCTCAACGGATCCCAACGCAGCGCCTCGACACCATCCGGCGCGAACGTTGATTGGTCGCCCGCCCCACGCGAGAGGACCGTCACCTCATAGCCGTGCTCGCGCAGCTCGGCCACGAGCGCCGTGCCGATCAGCCCACTGGCTCCCGTCACGGTCACGCGCACGGCGCTCTACTCCTGCCTGCGGTGGTCGCTCGCGTGTACGTGCATACCTAACCGTTGAGTATGCACCCGCCGGCCGATCTACGACCGGTCGTCGCTCTGGGCGAAGCCCACCTCCGAGCCGGCGAGCGCGGTGCCGCTTGCGCGGGCCTCGTCGGCGACGGCCGCGGCGACCGCGGGCGCCACGTCGCGGTTGAACACCGACGGGATGATGTAGTCCTCCCGCAGTTCCTCCTCGGTGACGATCGCGGCGATCGCCCGGGCCGCCGCCATCTTCATCGACTCGGTGATGTCGGGCGCGCGCACGTCGAGCACGCCGCGGAAGATCCCCGGGAAGCAGAGCACGTTGTTGATCTGGTTGGGGTAGTCCGAGCGGCCGGTCGCCATGATCCGCACGTACGGGGCGGCCTCCTCCGGGATCACCTCGGGGTTGGGGTTGGCCATCGCGAACACCATCGCGTCGTCGTTCATCCGCGCGAGCGCCTGCGCCTCGAGCACGCGCGCGCCGGAGAGCCCGATCAGTAGATCGGCTCCGTCGATCACCTCCGCGGGCTTCCCCGCGCGGCACTCCGGGTTGGTCGCCTCCGCGAACCAGCGCTTCGCCGCGTTCATCGAGCCGTCCTCGAAGTCATCGCGCTTGATGTGCAGCGCGCCGCGCGAGTCGACGCCGATGATCTGGCGCACCCCGGCCTCGAGCAGGATCTTCGTGACCGCCATCCCGGCCGCGCCGAGCCCGATGATCAGCACTTTCAGATCCTCCAACCGGCGGTTGGTGAGCTTCACGGCGTTCAACAGGGCGGCCATCACGACCACCGCGGTCCCGTGCTGGTCGTCGTGGAAGACCGGGATGTCCAGGTCGCGCTTGAGCCGTTCCTCGATCTCGAAGCAGCGCGGGGCGGAGATGTCCTCCAGGTTGATCCCTCCGAAGGCGGGCGCGATCAGCGTGACGGCGCGGACGATCTCATCGGTGTTCTTCGTGTCCAGGCAGATCGGAAAGGCGTCGACGCCGGCGAACTCCTTGAACAGGCAGCACTTGCCCTCCATCACAGGCATCGCCGCGCGCGGGCCGATATCGCCCAGGCCGAGCACCGCGGTGCCGTCTGAGACGACGGCCACGGTGTTACGCTTGATCGTGTACTGGAACGCCCTGTCCTCGTCCTCGGCGATCGCCATGCAGACGCGCGCGACGCCTGGGGTGTAGGCCATCGAGAGGTCGTCGCGGGTCTTCAGGGGATGCTTGTTGTGCTGTTCGATCTTGCCCCCGACGTGCAGCAGGAACGTGCGGTCGGTGGTGTCGATCACGCGTGCCCCCCGCACCGCCGCGATCGCGGCGAGGATCTGCTCCCAATGCTCCTGGCCGGAGGCGTCCACGACGATGTCGCGCACGCTGTGGTCGGACTCCATCTCCACCGGATCCACGGCCACCACGATCCCGCCGGCCTCTCCGATCGCGCCGGTGAGCACCGCGAGGGCGCCGGCGCTGTCGTCGATCTCGACGCGAATCGTCAGTCGGTACTGGGCGCTTGGGGTGACGCTGCTCACGGAGGATGCTCCTGGATCGAAGGCCGATGCGGAAGGGCGGCCCGGCATCTTATTTACTTGCCGCTCCTGGGCCTCCACGCCCGGTAATAGAGTGGTCGATCGTGCCTCATCTCAAGCGAAGACGACGGGCTGGACAAGGGTGAGCGCCGCCGCGCCGAGCGCCGACGGTCAGGAGCGGCGTCTGTTCCTGATCGACGGTCCCAGCCTCGTCTACCGGGCCTTCTATGCGCTGCCCGAGTCGATCGCGACCTCCACGGGCGTCCCCACGAACGCGATCTTCGGGTTCGCCTCGATGCTCGTGAAGATCGTCACCGAGTACGGGGTATGTCCGACCGTGGTGGCCTGGGACGCCGGCACCTCGGGGCGCGCCGAGCTGTTCGCCGACTACAAGGCCACGCGCCGCTCGCGCCCGGACCTGCTGAAGGCGCAGTGGCCGGCGATGGAACCGCTTGTCGAGGCGTTCGGCTACCGCAACGTGAAAATCGAGGGCTTCGAGGCGGACGACGTGATCGCCTCGATCGCCCAGCGGGCCTTGGCGGCCGGTCCGCCGGTCCCGGTGATGATCGTGACCGGGGATCGCGATGTCTTCCAGCTGATCGACGAGGCGGGCCTTGTCAAGGTGATGGCGACCGCGCGCGGCATCACCGACACGAAGATCTACGACCGCGAGGCGGTGATCGACCGCTACGGGATCCCGCCGGAGCTGATCCCCGACTTCTACGGCCTGAAGGGCGACACCTCGGACAACATCCCCGGCGTGCCCGGGATCGGCGACAAGACCGCGAGCGAGCTGATCCAGAGCTACGGCTCGCTCGAGGGCGTGCTGTCCCACATCCGTGACATCAGCGGGCCGAAGCGCAAACAGAATCTGCTCGACCACGCCGAGAACGCCCGTCTGTCAAAGCGCCTTGCGACAGTCCAGCGCGACCTGCCGGTCGACTTCGAGGCCGAGCTGGAGGCCGCCGGCCGACCCGATCGCTCGCGCCTGCGTGAGGTCTTTCGTGAATACGAGCTACGCGACCCGCTGCGGCGCTTGGAAGAGGCGCTCGAGGATTCAGAGCTCCCCACACCGACCCCGACCGCCGAGGTTACGCTCACTGCGCACGTGCGCGGGGGCGCGGCATCGACTGCCGATATTGCCGGGCTGAAGGCGGAGGAACTGTGGGTGGCGCTGCGCGCCTCAGCGCCACCGGAGGGGGCACTGTTTGCCGAGGGAGCGCCCTGGCGCTTCGCCGTCGCTGGAGCGCCGGTCGATGCCGGGGGGGAGGGTGCCCCCGGCATCGCGACAAGGGCGCAGGACGGGCTCCCCGAGGTGCTCGCCGGGGATTGCGAGGGGCCGGAGCAGGTGGCGATCGCCTGCGGGGAACGCCCAGTGGTGGTTCACGACGCGAAAGCGCTCGGGGTGGTGCCGCCCGGTCTGACTCACGACACGCTGCTCGGCGCCTACCTGCTCGAGCCCGCCAGGCGCGGCTATCCGTTCGCCGAGCTGTGCGAGGAGCGTGGGTTGGTGAGCGAGCTCGAGGCTCCGGCGGCGAATGACGTGGTGCTGTTGGGCGCGCTGGCGCGGTGGCAGCGTGAGCAGATCGCGGAGCGCGGCCTCGAGGGGGTGATGCGCGACATCGAGCTGCCGCTGGTGGCGGTGCTGCGCGAGATGGAGCTCGTCGGCGTGCGCTTGAACCTGACGCGCCTGGCCGAGATCACCCAGCGCGTCGGCGATGAGATCTCAGGGCTCGAACGAGAGATCTTCGAGCTGGCCAAAGAGGAGTTCCTGATCGCCTCTCCCCAGCAGCTCGGGGAGATCCTGTTCGAGAAGCTCGGCCTCTCGCGCAAGCGCAAGGGCAAGGTCGGCTACTCGACCGACGCGCGGGTCCTGCAGGCGATCCGCGACGAGCACGAGATCGTGCCGAAGATCGAGCGCTGGCGCGAGCTCTCGACGCTGATCAAGACCTACCTCGACGTGCTCCCCGAGCTGGCCGATGAGCATTCGCGGATCCACACGACCTTCCTGCAGGCCGTGGCCCAGACCGGACGTCTGTCGAGCACCAACCCGAACATGCAGAACGTCCCGATCCGCACATCGCTCGGCCGCGAGATCCGCGGCTGCTTCGAGGCCGAGCCTCCCAACGTGCTGATCTCCGCCGACTACTCCCAGATCGAGCTGCGCGTGCTCGCCTACGCGGCCGATGACTCGGCGCTGAAGGAGATCTTCCGCCGCGGCGAGGATGTGCACACCGCCACGGCCTCCCAGGTATTTCAGGTCGCGCCCGAGGAGATCGACCCGGGCATGCGCTCGAAGTCGAAGATGATCAACTACGGGATCGTCTACGGGCTCTCCGACTATGGCCTGGCCGACCGCCTGAACATTCCCCGCGAGGAGGCGAAGGAGTTCATCGAGACCTACCTCAAGCGCTTCCCCCAGGTGGCGCGGTTCATGGCCGCGACGATCGAGCAGGCCAAGGAGGAGGGCTACGTGAAGACCCTCTGGGGTCGCCGCCGCCAGATTCCCGAGTTGCGGGCCCGCAACTACCAGGTGCGCACGCTCGGGGAGCGTCTCGCCGTCAACACCGTGATTCAGGGGACCGCCGCGGACATCATCAAGCTCGCGATGGTCCACTGCCGGCGGGCGCTCTCGGAGTCTGGGTTGCAGACGCGCCTGATCCTGACGATTCACGACGAGCTGCTGTTCGAGGGGCCGCCCGCCGAGGCGCCCGCCGCACGCGAGCTGATCGAGCGCGAGATGTGTCGCGTGTGGGGCCACGAACCGCCGCTGGCTGTGGACATCGGCGTGGGCGAGAACTGGCTGGCGGCCAAGTGAGTCGCGCGCTGGCGGTGTTGCTGGCTGCGGGTGCAGGCTGCCTGGTCGGCATGCAGGCGCCGGTCAACGCGCGCCTGGGAAAAGCGGTGGGGAGCGTGCAGGCCGCCAGCGTGTCGTTCATGGT